>NZ_JBALUY010000060.1:0-22480 GCF_036963605.1 Phenylobacterium sp.
GGCGCGGCCGAACCGGCCGGCGCAGGCGCCTTGGGTTGGGGCGACCTTTGCGGCGCGGGGGCTTCGGCCTCGGCGGAACGCTTCCCGAACATGGCTATTTCCGCCGGAACAGGGCCGACAGAAGCGAGGACTTCTGCGGCGCGGGGGCTTCGCGACGGCTGATCTGCTGGGCGAGTTCGGCCAGGGCTTCGGTCGTCTTGCCCCGCGGCGCGACCTCCGCCAGCATCTGGCCGTTATTGGCCGCCTGACCAAACAGCTTGGGCTCGAAAGGCAGCACCAGGGCCGGAACCAGGTCGAGAGCCTCGCCGAAGTCCTTGACCGGGATTTCCGGACGGCCGGGCACGCCCACCTGGTTCAGGATGAGGCGCGGCGCCGCGTCATTGGGGCGGGCGCGACGGACCAGGTCCACCAGGTTCTTGGCGTTGCGCAGGGAGGCCAGGTCCGGGGTCGCGACGATCACCAGATCGTCGGAGGACAGCAGGATCCGACGCTTCCAGGCGGTCCACACATGGGGCAGGTCGAGGACCACGAAGGGGGCCGCGCCGCGGATCTTCTGAGTCACCTCTTCGAAGGCGTCGGCAGAGATCTCATAGTCCTGGTCCAGCGAGGCCGGCGCGGCGAACAGACTCAGCCGGTCGGTGCAGCGGGCCATCATCCGGTCCATCAGGACGGGATCGAGGCGGTCAGGCTCGCCCAGGGCGTCGGCCACCCCCTGCAGCGGGTCCTGGTTGAAGTCGAGGCCGGCGGTGCCGAAGGCGAGGTCCAGGTCGACCAGCACGGCATTGGCCGCCAGCCGCTCGGTGATGGCGTGGGCGATGTTGTGGGCCAGGGTCGAGGCGCCGACCCCGCCCTTGGCGCCGCAGAAGGCGATCTGCCGGCCCACGAAGGGGGCGCTGGGATCGGCGTAGAGGCCGGCGATCGACCGCACGAACTGCAATGGCTTCATCGGCGGGACGAGGTACTCGCTCACCCCTCTGCGCATGAGCTCGCGATAGAGGGCGATGTCGTTGGCCGCGCCGATCACCACCACCTTGGAGCCGGGGTCGCAGACCTCGGCGAGCTTGTCGAGGTGCGCCAGGAGCTGGGCGCCGCCCTCGCAGCACTCCACCACCAGCAGGGGCGGAGTCGGCTGGTTCTGATAGGCGGTGACGGCCGCCGCCAGGCCACCCTCGCGCACCGTGACCGTGGCCCGCTCCATGCGGCGGTCCTTGGCGGCATGTTCGATCAGGTCGGCGGTGCGGTCGCGCTCGGTGAAGGCATGGATGGTGATCCGCGGCACGGAGGTGTCGCCGAAGGCGGCCTCCGCCGAGGCCATCATCTCGTGAACCGGATTGTCGGTGGCCGGTTCAGCCGCTGTGGAGCGACGGCCTTGGACAGGGGGATCGATCCGCAGGGGATCGGCGGCCACGGCCCGCGCCGCCGGGGGTTCGAGATCGGCGAACGGATCGCGATCGGGGGCCGGACGCGCGGCCGGCGCGCCCCAGGCGTCATCGCCCGGCGCGCCGAAGTCATCGTCGGCGTCGAACTGGAGATCGAATGGGTCTGGTCCGGAACTCGCGCGCATCAGGCCCCTACCTCACGACCTGGGAGACGAGGCCGGTGGACCGGTCGTCAGACTCGGTCGAGGTGATCTCGCCGTCACGGTACTTGGCCAACACGTCGGCGCGGCGCGCGGCGTCAGGCGCATCCATGGTCCGTGGCCCAACCAGGTCGGCGGGATTGGCGATCTGGGCGGCCAGGTTGGCGGTCACGGCGCAGCCGAAGTTGGCCGACACCCGATTGTTCCAGCTGCTGCTGAGATTGTCCCAGCTCTCGCCGCAGTCGGGGACCTGCGCCTCATAGCGGAGATAACCGACGATCATCGGCGCCGGGGCGGCGCCCGTCGCATCATAGCCGACCACCTGGACGGCCGCCGGCGGCGCCCCTTGGGAGATAAGAAAGGCGCGCACGCTCTCACCCATCCGATAGGCCGCCGCGGAGTCCACGCCGCGGGTCGGCGCCTGGATGCGGATGACGCCGCCATCGGCCGCGCGCCAGCCGGCCACCAGGCCCGCAAGCGCGTCGGCCTGGGGTCCGGAAATCCCTTGCGCATGGATCGCCAGCAGAACCTCTTCCGGACGCGGGGTCACCTGGGCGCGATACTGGTCCAGCGGGGTGGCGGGTTTGGCCACCGCACCCTCGCGGGGCGGCGCCGAGGCGCAGGCGGCGAGACCAGCGGCCAGGGCCAGGGGCATGAAACGACGCAGGGTGCGGGTCATGGCGGCGCTCACTCGATCACATAGCCATAGGGGCCCTGGTAGGCCGGCGCGCCTGGCGGCTGCGGCTTGGCCTTGTAGGCGCGATTCAGGCGCCCCAGGAGGATGGTTTCCGGATCCGACGCGATCCGCAGACCATCGGCCGGGGTCTGCAAGCTATCCGGCGAGGTCGGCTGGACGAGATAGGGGGTGACGATGATCACCAGTTCGGTCTCGCCCTGCAGATAGTCCCGTGACCGGAACAGCGTGCCGAGCACCGGCAGGTTGGTCATGCCCGGCAGGGAGTCCACCGCCTGCTTGGTCTGTTCGCGCAACAGGCCCGCAATCATCATGGCGCCGCCCGAGGGCAGCTCCACCATGGTCTCGGCCCGGCGCACGCTCAGCGCCGGGATGACTAGGGCCGGCGCGCTCGCGCCATTGCTGACCGTGAAGGACCCCTCATTGGTGAGCTCGGAGACCTCGGTGGAGATCCTCAGGGAGATCCGCCCCCCCGACAGGACCACCGGCGTGAAGCCCAGGCCGACGCCGAAGGGCTTGAACTCGATGCTGATGCGGCCGGTGTCGTCCTGACCCACCGGCACCGGGAACTCGCCGCCGGCCAGGAACTTGGCGGCCTCGCCCGACACCGCCGTCAGGTTGGGTTCGGCCAGGGTTCGGACCAGGCCCACCCGTTCGAAGGCCTCGATCATGGCCTCGGCCTGGTTCAAGCCGGGATCGCCGGCCAGGCCTTCCTTGATGGTCGCCGTATCGGAGTTTCCGCCGCTGCGTACGACGTAGTCGCAGAGCACGTCAGGCGCTTCCGGCCAGCCGCAAGGGCGCTGCATGATAGGTTGTTTGGTGGTGTCGAGGTTGTAGCCCCCGGTGAGGCCGCCGATCAGGCCGCCATTCACCGCGAAGGAGGCGGCGTTGTTGAACATGTACTGGGGTTCGCCCAGCTGGTTCAGGACCGCGTTGGTGTTGAAGCCGAGCTGTTTGATGACGGTGCGCTGCACTTCGACGATGCGCACCTTGAGCATCACCTGGTCCTTGCCGGCGATGGACAGCATGTTGAGCACCTGATCGGGCTCGGCCACCGCCGCCCGGGCGATCTGCAGCGCCTTGTCGGCGTCCGACAGACTCATCACCTCACCCGACAGGATCAGGCTGTCGTTCATGGCGTCGACCCGCACGCGCGCGCCCGGCAGCAGGCGGTTGATGGTCTGGGCCACCGCGCCGGTGTCCTGATCGACCCGGATGTCGAGGGACAGGATCCGGCGGCCTGCGCCGTCGAAGAAGACCGCGTCGGTCTGACCGGCCGCCACGCCAAGCACATAGATCCGCCGGGGCGAGCGCAGCACCGCGTCGGCCACCTCGGGATTGGTCACCAGGACGTCGCGGGCGTCCACCGGCAGCTCGATGATCGCCGATTTACCCCGCGGCAGGGTCAGGGCCTGGGTGGCGCCGCCGCCGGCCAGATCGACGCGGATGGTCGAGGCCTGGCTGGCGTAGTTCGGGGCCGAGCCTGCCAGGTCTTGAGCGCTGGTCGGAAGCGCCGTGAGCAGGCTGAGGCCCAGGGCGGCCGCCATCAGGGGGGAAAGACGCCTCATTGGACGGAAACCTCGGTCATCTCGCCGTCGCGATAGATGCGCACGGTCTGGCTCTCGGCCTCGGCCATGCCCCCGCGGCCCACGGGCCCGCCGATGTCGGTATAGGCGCGCAGGGCGAGGATCATCTCGCCGGCCGCCTTGCCCCGCACCAGGACCTCGGCGTCGGCGGCGGGCGCCTCGAGGGTGGCGACGGCGCCGATCATCGTGTTTGAATCTTCGGCCGGCTCCGTGGCCTGGTCGATGGCCAGGACCCGTAGGTTGCGCATCAGGGTTTCGGTGATCACCGCACCCTCGGAGTCCTCGCGGCTCTGCAGCACATCAACCCGGTCGCCGGGCAGGATGAAGCCGCCGCCAGCGGTTTCGGCCGAGACCGGCACAGAGACGGCCCGCATGCCGGGGCCGAGGACGACAGACATGTAGCCGCCCTCCCCGCCGCGGATGACCTTGCGCGTGGTGACGGGCTCGCCTGCGGCGATGGCTTCGCGGACGATCGCGCCCTCGAAGGCCTGGATCGGATTGTCGCCCATCAGGGTGGCGGCGGCCTGGCCAGCCTTCTCAGCGACCCTTTCGGCGCCGTCCTTGGGCGGAATGGCGGTCTTGCCATCGGTGACGAAGGCCGGGTTGAGCGCCTCCACCGGCCAGGCCTGCCAGCCCAGCATGGTCGAGGTGATGCGGGTTCCGACGGCGAGGTCTTCCTTGGCCACCAGGACCTGGGCCACGGGGCGGGCTTCCGCCGGAGCGGCGACCTCGGACGGCTCGCCGGAACTCATCATCCCGCGCACAATGAAGGCCAGCAGGATGGCGGCTACGGCGGCGGCGGCCAGAATGGCGATGCGGACGGCGCCCATGAAATTCCCAATACGCTCCCGCTGGCGGGGATGGGGCGGCGCGCCGGTTCCGGCGGCCAACCGCGACTCAAAATCGTTCTGCGGCCTTCTGGCGGCGTGATCCTTGTCGGGCGCCCATGGTTAACAGCGGCTAAAGGAGGGCGGCCGTGGCGAGGGCCCGGACCAGGGTGCTGCCGGGAAAGGCGGCGAGGCCGCCGATACAGATGGCCAGGCCGTAGGGAACGTTCTCCCCCGGCTCGGCCAGACGGCTGAGCCAGGCGGGGCCAGCCGACACGTACCGGCGAAGCAGGATCGAACGCATGGCCAGGAGTGTGACCGCCAGGACACCGCCCGCCAGGGCCGTCACCAGCAGGAAGGTCGCCGAGGCCGGCCAGCCGAGCCACAGGGCCGTGGCGGCGAACACCTTGGCGTCGCCGCCGCCGATCCAGCCCAGAGCGAACATCGTCATGCCGGCGATCAGAGCGCCAAAGCCGATCGTCGCGTGCAGCCCCAGGGCGTGGGGGCCAAGGCCGAGGACCAGCGCCGTGGGAAAGAACGCGGCGATCAGCGCCAGGGAAATCCAGTTGGGGATCGTGTAGGTGGTCACATCCTTCAGCGCCGCCACGATCAACAGGGCCGGGCAAACGACAAGCAGGACGGCCTGGGCTTGGGCGATCATGGGCGGGCTCTTGCGGCAGGCGCGGAACGCGCGTCGGAGCCCGCAACGTACTCTTGGCGAGTGAACGCTTGGTTTCTCGCTCATGAAGAAAGGCCGCGGCGTCTCCGCCGCGGCCCCGAAAGTCTGGTCGTTTTCTTCGCCGCTTGAACGCGGCCTTTGCCTAGGTCTGGGGCATCTTGCCGGCGATCAAACCGAAGGTGCCGGCGATCTTGCCCGACAGAGTGTTCAGAGCGGTGATCAGCACGACGGCGATCAGGGCGGCGATCAGGCCATACTCGATGGCGGTGGCGCCGGACTCATCTTTCAGGAAGCGCGTGACGAACTTGGACATTGCTCGATCTCCTATGTTGGCGAGCAGATTGATCGGGGATCAGGCCTTGGTGGTCTGCTCGCCCCGAATTGCAGGGTCACAATGCCGCAGCTGGCTTAATGCCGAGTAAATCAACGAGTATTCGATTCAATTTTGTTTTGGTTTACTTACGTTTACTATTATCACTTGTTAACCACGAGGGCAGATTCCAGTGGATTCAGCGACAATCCCTCTATGATTCACGCACGCGCGCGAGTCGGCTCGGATTCAGCCTTTGTTGACCATTCGGATCGACTCTGACGGCTCAAGTCCTGACGCTCGCAGTCCACCGGAATCGCCATGCTTCGCCTCGCCGTCTGCGCCCTCGCCGGCCTCCTGATCGCCGCCCCGGCGGCGGCGGCGCCCCTGTCGGTCTATCTCGATCAAGGGTCTCAGGTCCGGCTGGCCGGCGCCGCGCGCAATGTTGTCGTGGCCAATCCGCGGGTGGCCGACGTCAGCCTGCTGGGCGCTCGCGATCTGGTGGTGATCGGCAAGGGCTATGGCGTCACCAATGTCGTTGTGACCGACGCCCAGGGCCGCACTCTGTTCGACCGTGACATCGTGGTCAGCGCCCGGAACGAAGGTCAGGTCTCGTATTTCCGCGGCGGCGAAACCCGCACCTTCTCCTGCGCGCCGCTGTGCCAGTCGATCGGCGGCGACACCCCTCAGACACCGGTTCCCTGAGGGCTTAAGCATCGCTTAGCCCAATCGGTCTAGGGTCCGCGCAAACCGGATGGACTCGCAGAATGCCGCGCGCCGCCCACAACCTGATCCATGCCCTGCGCGCCTTCATCGGCGCCCGAGAGGGTGCGACCGCGGTGGAGTTCGCCTTCATCGTGGGCCCCCTCCTGATGCTGATCTTCGGCATATTGGAGCTGGCCCTGGTGTTCATGATGTCGACGGCCCTGGAATCGGCGACCACCAGCGCCGCCCGGGCGATCCGCACCGGCGAGTTGCAGACAAGCGGCGGAACCAGGGAAAGCTTCGCTGAAGCGGTCTGCGACCGCATGAGCTGGCTTGGCCCCAGTTGCGGCAGCAACCTCTATGTCGATGTCCGGACCTATGACGACTTCACCAGCCTGAAGGACGACCCGGCCGAGGGCGGAAGCACCTTCAACGAAAACAACACCTGCTGGTCGCCGGGCGGCCCGGCGGACATCGTGCTGGTCCGCACCTATTACAGCTGGCAGATCTTCACGCCGCTGATCAGCAACGCCCTGGTCAATTCCGGCACGGACAAGCGCCTGTTGACCGCCGTCGACGCCTTCCGCAATGAGCCCTACAGCGATCAGGCGCCAAGCGGGGCGGGCTGCAAATGATGGGGGCAGTTCACCGCCTGATCCGCTTCGCCCGCGACCGCAAGGGCGTCGCCGCCGTGGAGTTTGCGCTCATCGCGCCGGTGCTGATCCTGATCTATATGGGCCTGGCCGAGGTCACCATGGCGCTGATGGCCGATCGCCGCGCCAGTCACGCTACGGCCGTGGTCGCCGACCTGGTGGCCCAGGACACCCTGACCACCCGCGGCGAACTGAATGACCTGTTCTCGATCGCCGAAGAGATCCTCTCCCCCTTCTCCCCTGCCGGCATGAAGATCCGCACGACAGCCATCCGGGCCGACGCCAACGGCGTGCCCAAGGTGGTGTGGAGCCATGGCAAGGGCATGGCAGCCTTTGGCAAGGGCTCCACGGTCACGGGCCTGCCCGCGAATCTGATGGCCGCCTATGACACCCTGATCATGAGCGAGATGACCTACAACTATGACTCGCCCATGAAGTACGCGATCCCCAACGCCCTGAACTTCAAGGACACCTACTATCTCCGCCCGCGTAAGCTGGAGATGGTGAACTGCACCGACTGCTGATCCTAGGGCAAGGCTTCCGCCAAAGCGTCGAGCAGCGGCGGCCGCTTCAAGGGGCGCTCGTCCAGAGTGGTCGCCGGCCGTAGGCCGATCAGGCTGTTGGTCAGAAAGACAGCCTCGGCATGCCCCAGGACCGCTCGCCCGGCCCGCACCTCACGCACCGCCACGCCCAGGACAGCCGCCCGGTCCATCACCGCCGCCCGCGTCAGGCCATCGAGCACGCCGCAGTCCAGGGCCGGGGTGAAAAGCTCGCCATCCTCAACCCAGAAGATATTGGCCGCCGCGGCGCAGGCCACATCGCCATCGGTGTTGAGCATCACCGCCTCGTCCGCGCCGGCCGCCTGCGCCTCGCGCCGGGCCAGCACATTGTCCAGATAGGCCAGGGTCTTGTGTCGCGAGGTCGGCGATCCAGCGTTACGCCTAACACTGACGGTCGCCAGACGCAGGAGTCCGGTGGGCCGCGGCGCAGGCGCGAGGCTCGCCAGCAGGCGAGGCGCGAGGAGGGGCGGCCGGTCCAGGCCTCGTCCGCCCGACCCCGCCGTCCAGGTCAGCCGCAGCGCCGCCCGTGGCGAGGCCGCCGCCGTCGTCAGGGCCTGTCGCGCGGCGGCCAGGGCCTCGTCCTCGGTCGGTTCCGGCAGCCTAAGAGCAGCGCATCCTCGACGCAGCCTGGCCATGTGCGCCGCCCACCAGACCGGTTCTCCATCGATCACCAGCAGGGTCTCGAACAGGCCGTCGCCCAGCAGCAGGCCACGGTCGTCCAGGGGCAGACTCATGGCGCGCCTCGCGGGTCAGAGGAAAGGGCCGCCAGCAGGGCGGAGATCTTGGCCTCGGTCTCCAGCCGCTCGGCGACGGGATCGCTGTCGGCCACCAGGCCGGCGCCGGCCTGGGCCTCCACCTGCCAGCCCTCGACCGTCTCCACGCAGGCGGCGGTGCGGATCAGCACGCTGGAGTCGAAGGCCCCATCAACGCCGGCCCAGAAGATCGCGCCGCAATAGGGACCTCGCGGCGGCTCGAGGCTGGCGATCACCTTCATGGCCTGGATCTTGGGTGCCCCGGTGATGGAGCCCGGGGGAAAGGCCGCCCGCAACAGGTCGGCCGCCCCCTGCCCCGCCCGCAGGACGCCTGTCACCGTGGAGACCAGGTGATGCACATTGGTGAAGCTCTCGACGGCGAACAGGTCCGGGACCCGCACCGTGCCCGGCCGACAGACCCGGGCGAGGTCGTTGCGCATCAGGTCCACGATCATCAGGTTCTCGGCCCGGTCCTTGGGGCTGGCCAGCAGCTCGGCCGCCAGCGCGGCGTCCTGGACGGCGTCACAGCCCCTGGGGCGCGTGCCCTTGATGGGACGGGTCTCGGCGGTCAGGCCGGTCGGCCCCCGGCGCAGGGCGACGAAGCGTTCGGGCGAATTGGACACCACCGCCCGCCCTGGCAGGCGCAGATAGGCTGCGAACGGCGCCGCCGAGCGCCGGGCGAGGCTGGCGAACAGGTCATAGGGACTTGCGCCCGACGCCAGCGCGCCAGTCCATCGGCGAGCGATATTGGCCTGGAAGATCTCGCCGGCGGCGATCCGCCCGACCACCTCGGCCACGGCGTCCTCATAGGCGCCGCCTGGGGAGACGGCCATGGGGCCAGCCAGCACGGCTGGCGGCGTGGAGCGGGGTCCGACGTCCAGGGCGGCGAGCAGTGCATGCGCCCGCTCCAGGGCCTGCTCCCGGCTGTCGCCGCGGCCGATGGCCAGCAGCCGTTGCGCCTGATGATCAAAGGCCAGGACGGCCGGATAGAGCCCCACCGCCAGATGCGCCCAGTCAGGATGCGCCGCCAGGTCCAATCCTTGCGCGCGGGCGCCGAGCTCATAGGTCGCCAGGCCCGCCACGCCCCCCTGGAAGGGCGGCCCGTCGGCGAGCACGTCTCCCTCGGGGATCAGATCAGCCAGGGCTGCGAAGGGATCGCCCGCCTCGGCGGCCTCGACCACCAGCACGCGCTGCGGCCGGGCCGCCAGATAGGACCAGCGCCCGCGCTCGCCCCCGCCACCCGACAGCAGACACAGGCTCCAGGCCTCGTCCGCCAGGGCGGCGAGAGCCAGGGCGGGATCACGCCAGGGGGCGGCGATCTGGACGACACGACGCATGCTCGCGCCTTAGCCCCCTAAGGCCCCGCTGGAAAGCGATCAGGCCGCCAGCTTGGCGTCAGCGGCGGCCAGGGCCTTGTCCTTGGCGCCGGCGAAGCCCTGGACCGCCAGGGCCTCGGCCAGGGCCGTGAGGCAGAGGCGGACATGCCAGGGGCTGGCCGAGGCGCCCATCAGCCCGATCCGCCAGACCTTGCCCTTCAGCGGGCCAAGGCCGGCGCCGATCTCCAGATTCCAATGCTCCAGAACGTGATTGCGGACGGCCGCCTCGTCGATCCCCTCGGGGATCTTCACCGTATTGAGCTGCGGCAGGCGATGCTCGGGCGCCACCAGCATCTCCAGGCCCAGGGCCTCCAGCCCCGCCACCAGCGACTCGTGCATCCGCGCGTGGCGGACGAAGGCCGCCTGCTGGCCTTCTTCGAACAGGGCGACCAGGGATTCATGCAGGCCATAGAGGGCGTTGATCGGCGCGGTGTGGTGATAGGTCCGGCCGCCCTCCCCGCCCCAGTAGCTCATGAGCAGGCCGATATCGTAGAGCCAGTTGCGCGGCTTTTCCTTGCGCGCGGCGATGGACGCCACGGCCCGCTTCGAGAAGGCCACCGGCGAGAGGCCGGGCGGCGCCGACAGGCACTTCTGCGTGCCGGAATAGACCACGTCGGCGTCCCAGGCTGCGGCATCCACGGCGATGCCCCCAAGCGAGGTCACGCAGTCGACGATGGAGAGCGCGCCGTACTTGCGGGCCAGGGCGCAGAGGCTGGCCGCATCGCTGCGCACGCCGGTGGAGGTTTCAGCATGGACGAAGGCCAGCACCTTGGCCTGGCGGCCGGCCAGCGCCGCCTCGACCTTGGCCGGGTCCACAGGCGTCCCCCATTCGTCGTCCACCGTCACCACCTCGGCGCCGGCGCGGCCGGCCATGTCGACCATCCGCGTGCCGAACACGCCATTGACGCAGATCACCGCCAGGTCGCCGGGCTCCAACAGGTTCATCAGGGCCGCCTCCATGCCCGCCGTGCCCGGGGCCGGCAGGGGCACGCAGATGTGATCTGGCGCATTGAACAGCCGCGACAGAGCCGCCTTGATCTCCTCCATCAGCCCCTGGAACGCAGGGTCCAGATGGCCGATCGTCGGCCGGGCCAGGGCGGCCAGCACCCGCGGGCTCACATCGGACGGGCCGGGGCCCATGAGGATGCGGCGGGGGGGTTGAAAGCTCTGCATGGCGACCTCCGGGTGACGACCTGATTTCACGCCGAGGTGATTAGGCCGAGAGGGCGCCCGAGCGCAAATCTTGTCGCTGAGCCTTGTCGGAGGTTCAGCCCCTGGAAGCGCCCGGTGACGACGCGGAGGTCGACGCCGGGCGTAGGCTTTTCAGGCGCCGCAGCGGCCTCCCCTAACGCGTCTCACCTGGCAGGGTCTTGCGCCACTCCGCCCAGAGCTGCGCCCGGGCTCGGGGGTATTTTTCATCCAGGAACAGCGCGCTCACCACCCGATCGGTGCGGAAATGGCGAAAGCCCTGGCGCAGCTCGCACCAGGCGCAGATCAGGCGCGTGGTGTCGAAATAGCCGATGGTCACCGGCCAGATCACCCGGGTGGTGACGGCGCCGAGCTCGTCGCGATAATCCAGCGCCACCTTGCGCTGATCGCGCAGGCAGGCCCTCAGCTGGGCCATGTCCAGGGCGTCGCGGGCGGCGTCGTGACGGCCCGAGGCCATCAGGGGCGAGGAACTGATGAAGGGGCGCAGCTCCGCCGGGATCACCTGGGCGATCTTGGCCACCAGATCCTGGGCGGCGCGGGCGAGGTCGGGATCGCCGCGGCCGCCGACCCACTGGGCGCCCAGCAGCACGGCCTCCAGTTCCTGGGCGGTCAGCATCAGCGGCGGCATGTCGAAGCCGTCCTCCAGCACATAGCCGACGCCGGCTTCGCCGCGGATCGGCACCCGCTGGGCGATCAGGTCGGCCATGTCCCGATAGAGGGTGCGGAGCGAGGTCTCCAGCTCCGCAGCGAGCGCCGCGCCGGTCACCGGCCGGCGGCTGCGGCGCAGGATCTGGATGATCTGAAACAGGCGGTCGGCCCGACGCATCGACGGCTCCACAAGGCTTGGCGAGGCTGCTGACAAGACGCTGACAGGAGGGGGTCTTTATCACGCTCTGGACGGACGCGGAGAAGCAAGATGATCACCCTCTACGGCTTTGGCCCAGCCTTTGGCCTGCCTGACGCCAGCCCCTATGTGATGAAGACCGAGGTCCAGCTGAAGATGGCGGGTCTGGGCTATCTCAAGGTGGCCGGGGACCTGGAAAAGGCGCCCAAGGGCAAACTGCCCTATCTCGACCACAGCGGTCGCGTGGTGGCCGATTCCACCTTCATCCGGCTTCACCTGGAGGCGGCATATGGGATCGACTTCGATGAAGGCCTCTCGCCGGCCGACCGCGCCCAGGCCTGGGCCACCGAGCGGATGATCGAGGATCACCTGGGCTGGGCCCTGGGCTATTGCCGCTGGCTGATCCCGGAGAACTTCGCCAACGGGCCGGCGCACTTCTTCGACGACGTGCCGGAGCCCGCCCGCGCGCAGGTTCGCGCCGAGGTTCTGGGCGAGGTGCGCCACGCCATGACCGCCCACGGCGTGGCCCGCCACAGCCTTGGCGAGATCGCCATGCTGGCCGATCGGTCCCTGGCCTCGCTGTCGGCGCTGCTGGGCGACCGGGTCTTCGTGATGGGGGAGCGTCCCACCTCGGTGGACGCTGCAGCCTTCAGCTTCCTGGCCGGAATCTATTGCGAGGCCTTCCCCTCGCCGGTGCGGGACGCGGCCTGCGCCTATCCGAACCTGACGGCCTATGGCGAACGGATGATGCGGATGTTCTTTCCGCAATACACCCGTCAGGCTCAGGACGCCGCCTAGGTCCTAGGCAAGAATTCGTTCGGCGATCGCCTCGCGCATGGCGGCGTCGACGCCGAGCGCCTGCTCCAGATAGCCGTCCAGCGAGCCGCACTGGTCGCGCATGACCGCGAAGGCGGCCTGCAGATATTCCGGATGGACGCTCAGCGCCGTGCGCACCGCCTCTTCGGTGGGCGCGCGGCCGGCGTGCTCGGCCACGAACTCCATCATGAAGGGAACGCGCCGCGCGATGCGGGTCTCGTCGTTGGTCAGCAGATAGTCAGCGATCAGGTCGTCGTCATGGACGCCGGCCATGTGGTGGGTGAGCGCGCACAGCATGCCGGTGCGGTCCCTTGCCCGCCACGCAATGCACCAGAACCGGCCCTTCAGAGGCCGAAAGGGCGCGGAAATAGCGCGAGAACAGGTCCAGGTGACGGGCTTCGAACGGGGCTTCCCGATAGAACCGGACCCCGTCGGCCCGGAAGAAGTCGGCGCTGATGTCGGAGTCCTTCAGGGCCGCCAGCCACGGGTCGCCGGGCTCGCCCAGGTCGTTCTCGATCACATGGGCCATGAAGCCTTCCGGCCGCAGGGAGGGCTCACGCACCCGCTCGGCGGGCCGCCGCAGATCGACCACCACCGAAATCCCCAGCGCCCGCAGCCATTCGAGATCCGACGGCGTGGCGCGGCCGTGGTTGGCCGAGCGATAGAGCAGGCCAGAGCGCAGCCCTCGACCGCAGGCGGTGTCGTAGCCTCCGAAGTCGCGGAAGTTCTCGATGCCTTCGAAGTCCATGTGTCGTTGCATCGGCAGGCTCTAACCCTGGCCGCCGACGAAATCCAGGGCCTGGACGCCGGGGCTCCGGCGCCACAGGCTGGCGCCATGACCGAGCCCCAGACCACCCGATTCCAGAGCTTCGACGGCGTCGAGATCGCCGTCCACACCGCCGGCGCCGGCCGCCCCGTCGTGCTGCTGCACGGCTTCTTCTCCAGCGGTCAGCAGAACTGGTTTCTGCCCGGCCATGCCGAGCGACTGGTCGCCGCCGGCTTCCAGGTGATCGCGCCGGATCTGCGCGGGCACGGGAAGTCGGGCGCACCGGTGGAGGCGGAGGCCTGGCCGCAGGACGTGCTGGCCAGGGACCAGGCCGCCCTGATCGCCCATCTGGGCCTGAGCGACTTCGACCTGGTCGGCTATTCGCTTGGCGCGCGGACCTCGGTGCGCGCGGTCATCGGCGGCTTGGCGCCCCGGAAGATGGCGCTGGGGGGCATGGGCGCTTCAGGGATCATGGCGGCCGGCGCTCGGGCGGCGATGTTCGAGGACTCCATCCGCAATGGCGCGAACGCCCGCGACCCCCGGGCCGGCAAGTTCATCCAGGCGCTGATGGCCGAGATGGGCCTCAACCCGCAGGCCATGCTGGGCGTGCTGGCCGCCTTCCAGGAAACCACCGAGGATCAGATCGCGGCGATCCAGGTCCCGACCCTGGTGGTCTGCGGCGACGCTGATCGGGACAACGGCTCGCCCCACGAGCTGGTCGAGCTCCTGCCCCGGGGCGAACTGGTCATCGTGCCCGGCGACCACCGCGCCGCGGCCGCGACGCCGGAGCTGGGCGAGGCCGTCGAGAGCTTCCTGACGGCCTAGCGCTCTAGCGGAACGGCGGCTCGTCGAAGCTGCGCAGCTTGCGCGAGTGCAGGCGCGGTCCCTCCTCGCGCAGCAGGTCGAGGGTGGCCAGGCCGATCTGCAGATGCTGGCCGATGGCCCGCTCATAGAAGGCGTTGGCCTGGCCCGGCAGCTTGATCTCGCCATGCAGGGGCTTATCCGAGACGCACAGCAGGGTGCCGTAGGGCACCCGGAACCGGTAACCCTGGGCCGCGATGGTTGCGCTTTCCATGTCGATGGCCACGGCCCGGGACTGGTTGAACCGGAGCGCCGAGAGGGAATAGCGCAGCTCCCAGTTCCGGTCATCGGTGGTCACCACCGTGCCGGTGCGCAGGCGGCGCTTGAGCACATCGCCGGCCTCTCCGGTCACCAGCTCGGCGGCCCGGTTCATGGCCACCTGAACCTCGGCGATGGGCGGGATCGGGATTTCCGGCGGCAGGACATCGTCCAGCACGTGATCGTCGCGCAGATAGGCGTGGGCCAGGACGTAGTCGCCGATGGTCTGGCTGCCGCGCAGGCCGCCGCAATGGCCGATCATCAGCCAGGCCTGGGGCCGCAGGACGGCCAGGTGGTCGGTGATCGTCTTGGCGTTGGACGGGCCGACGCCGATGTTGATCAGGGTGACGCCGCGGCCGTCCTTGGCCATCAGGTGGTAGGCGGGCATCTGGTGGCGCCGCCAGGCCGCCTCGGCCACCACGAGCTCGGGGTTTTCCGTCTCGGCCGTCACCACCACCCGGCCGGCCGCCGACAGGGCCGTATAGGGGCCGCCGGCCTTCAGCTGGGCGCAGGCCCAGGCGACGAACTCATCCACATAGCGGTGGTAGTTGGTGAACAGGATGAAGGGCTGAACATGCTCGGCCGGGGCGCCGGTATAGTGGGCCAGGCGGGCCAGGGAGAAGTCGGTCCGCAGGCCGTCGAACAGGGCCAGCGGGCGAGCCTCTTCCAGGGCCGGCGTCCAGAAGCCGTCGGCGATCTCGTCTCCGATATGGGCGAGCTCTGTGGTGGGGAAGTGCCGGGCGATCTCGCGGGCGCCCACATCGGCCTTGGCCAGGTCCACCGTGCCGTCGAGCACATAGGGGAAGGGAATCTCCTGGTCCGAGCGCCCGACCTCGACGGTCACGGCGAAGTCCTGCATCAGCAGGGTCAGCTGCTCCACCAGATAGGCGCCGAACAGGTCGGGCCGGGTCACCGTCACCGCATAGGTTCCCGGGGCCGAGAGGCGGGCATAGGCTCGCGACAGTCGGGGGAAGTCCTGCCCGGCCGGCCAGGTCAGGCGCAGCTCCGGATAGGTGAAGGCGCCGGTCGCCCGAAGCGCCGGATCGGGCGGCGAGCCGTCGGCGAGGAACTTCTGCAGGGCGCCGCGAAGGGCGCCGACCGAGGCCTCATATTCCTCGGTGAGCCGCGCGAGAATGGCGGCGGGATCGTTGGTTCTTGTCATGGTCGATCATAGCGCCGCTCGGTGACGGTTTCGAGAGGCCGCAAGCGCCCATGTGCTTGCGCAAGAGCCTCGCCGTTCCCCATATCTGGCGCCTGGAACAATCGCCGAACGCAAGATGCACAATCACCTGAGAACCTTCACCCTGCTGGCCGCCCTGACCGCCCTGTTCATGGGGATCGGCTTCATGATCGGCGGGGCCAGCGGCATGCTGATCGCCCTGGTCCTGGCCGGGGGCATGAACCTGTTCAGCTACTGGAATTCCGACAAGATCCTCCTGAAGATGCACGGTGCCCAGCAGGTCGATGAGGCCCACCCCGAGGCGCTGGTCCGCAACTATGTGCGCGACGTGTTCGACATGGCCGATGGCGCCGGCATGGCCCGGCCCAAGGTCTATGTGATGGCCACCGACCAGCCCAACGCCTTCGCCACCGGCCGCAATCCGGAGAACGCCGCGGTCGCCGCCACGCAGGGCCTGCTGCGGATGCTGGATCGCCGCGAGGTGCGCGGCGTGATGGCCCACGAACTGGCCCATGTGAAGAACCGCGACACCCTGACCATGACAGTGACGGCCACCGTGGCCGGCGCCATCTCGGCGCTCGCCAACTTCGCCCTGTTCTTCGGCGGCAATGACCGGGAGCGTCCGGGCGGAATCATCGGGACCATCGCCCTGATGATCCTGGCGCCCATGGCCGCAAGCCTGGTGCAGATGGCCATCAGCCGGGCCCGGGAATACGAGGCCGACCGCGGCGGGGCCGAGATCTGCGGCGATCCGCAGGCCCTGGCCGACGCCCTGCAGAAGATCGAGCACTATGCCCGCGGCACGGTGAACCTGCCCGCCGAGCGCAATCCGGCCACCGGCCAGATGTTCATCATCAACCCCCTGTCGGGGCGCGGGGCGGACAATCTGTTCTCCACCCACCCGGCCACCCAGAATCGGGTGAAGGCGCTGATGGAGATGGCCGGCAAGGTGGCGGCCCCGGTGCAGCGGGCGGCGCGGGCCGTCGGCACGGCGGTGCCGGTCACGCGGCGTTCGAAGGGCGGGCCCTGGGGTTAAGGCCCCTGCACGACGTCACCCTAGGGCTTGACCCGAGGGTCCATGCACACCTGGCCAGGCCGGTGTTCATGGATGGTCGGGTCAAGCCCGACCATGACAGAGAAATGGGGCGGAGGAGGCCGCAGCGCGGCAGAAATCTCCCCTACTCCGCCGGCAGGGTGTTGTCGGTGCGCTTGGTGAGCAGGCGGTCGAACTCCGACCAGACGCCGGAGTCGCCATGCCACTGGCCCTTGGTGGCGGCCTTGGAATACTCGGTGGAGCGGGCCTCGAAGAAGTTGGCGTGCTCAACCCCCGACAGCATCGACTGCAGCCACGGCAGGGGGTTTTCCTTCACCCCATAGACCTCGGGCAGGTGCAGCTGGCGCAGGCGCCAGTCGGCGATGAAGCGGATATAGGCCTTGATGTCGTCGGGCGTCATGCCCTGGACCTCGCCGGCCTCGAAGGCCAGGTCGATGAACTTGTCCTCCAGCCCCACCACGGTCTTGCAGCAGTCGACGATGTCGTCGGCCACCGACTTGGTGACCACCTTCGTCTCGGCGTTGAAGGCGTGATAGAGGCGGATGATCCCCTCGCAGTGCAGGCTTTCGTCGCGCACCGACCAGGAGACGATCTGGCCCATCCCCTTCATCTTGTTGTGACGGGGGAAGTTCATCAGCATGGCGAAGCTGGCGAACAGCTGCAGGCCCTCGGTGAAGCCGCCGAACATGGCGAGGGTGCGGGCGATGTCGGCGTTCGAATCGACGCCGAACTTCTGCATGTAGTCATGCTTGTCGCGCATCTCCTGGTAATCCAGGAAGGCGGTGAATTCGCTGTCCGGCATGCCGATAGTTTCGAGCAACAGCGCATAGGCGGCGATGTGGATCGTCTCCATGTTGGAGAACGAGGCCAGCATCATCTTCACCTCGGTGGGTTTGAACACCCGCCCGTAGCGCTCCATGTAGTTGTCGTTCACCTCGACGTCGGACTGGGTGAAGAAGCGGAAGATCTGCGTCAGCAGGGCCCGCTCCTTGTCGTTCAGCTTGGCCGCCCAGTCCTTGATGTCCTCGCCCAGCGGCACCTCTTCGGGCATCCAGTGGACCTGCTGCTGCTTCTTCCAATAGTCGTAGGCCCACGGATAGCGGAAGGGCTTGTACGCATAGGACGGCGTCAGCAGGCCAGGCAGGGAGCTGTGGGTGGCGTCGGTCACGGCGAGACTTCCCCGGATGCGGATTGTCGTAGGGTGGATGGCCCACGTTAACAGCGATCCAGACAACATCTAGTGGGAAGTCACCCATAAGCGCCAAGATGTTGTGAACAAGGGTGCGACCTATGGACCGGGGTCCATGGACCGGCGGTCCCTCGGCCCGCCTAGTTCGATGGCTTGATCGAGAAGGACAGGGCGAGGATCTGGTCGTCGCGGGTTTCCTGGCCCCAGATCATGTGCTGGCCCTTCACCTCGCGATGGACATAGCCCAGGGCCGCCTGGACCGGCCCCTTGCGCCAGCCGACCCCCACATGGGCGTCGCCGATCAGGGCGCTGGAGCCGTCGGTGGACCAGCCGGCCTGGTCCCAGCCGCTGTCGCTGCGCAGCATGTTGAGCCCGACGGCCCGGCCGCTGGCGGCGGCGAAAAGATACCAGCGTCCGGCCTCGCCAAAGGCGTCGCCATCCCGCACGCCCATGGCGTTCAGCCGGTCTTCGACCTCGCTGTCCAGGTTCTGGCCGAGACGCACTTCGGCGCCCGCTTCGGCCTGACCGCCGCCCACGCCAAAGCCCACCCCGGCATGGGGCGATACATCGACGTCATAGTCGCCGGCCGCGAAGGTCACGGCCGCCGGCCAGTCGCGGACCATGGCGACCTCATAGGCCTGGGCGTCGAACTCGGCCCGCTCGGGATTGAGCGGCAGGCCGCCGGGACCACGCAGGGGGCCGCCGACGCTGACCCGAAGGGAATCGACCGCACCGCTCTCGGTGACCCCGAGGGGCACCGAGCCGGAGCGCCAGCGAACGGGGCCCTGGCCCACCGCGAAGGCTTCGGGCGTCGTCACCTTTTCATCAAATTCACCAAAGACGGACTGCGGCGCAAATGCGGCGTCCATCAAGTCAAAGGCGACCTGGGTCGATTCAGCATTGAGGGTGGCCGAACTAAAGTCTTGCGCCGCCACAGACGTCGCGACCCCAAAACCCATGATGATGGCCAATCCCGCCGACAGCCGCACTTGCTACTCTCCCTGTCCCCTCATCTACCGCAGAGTGGCAGATGACATCCTTCCATGTCGTTTCAATGTGGGGAAGGTGACAGAGGTTCCCGGTTGATCTGGTCACGGGGTCGTGCACCCGCCAGGCGCACATGAAAACGCCGGCGCCTGGGGAAGCGCCGGCGATTCGATCAGCCAGACGGGCCGCCTATTGGCAGGCCAGGCATTCCTCGTAGTCGGTGCGGCCCTCTTCCGGCGGCGCCATGGCCGGGATGATGCCGGCGGCGGCCACCGCGGCCCCGGCGTGGGAGGCCCGCTGCACCGACTTGGAGCGGAGATAATAGAGAGACTTGCAGCCCCGCTCCCACGCCATCCAGTGCAGCATGTGCAGGTCCCACTTGTCGACGTCGCCGGGCAGGAACAGGTTCACCGACTGGGACTGGCAGATGTCCGGGGTGCGGTCGGCGGCCAGTTCGACGATCCAACGCTGATCGATCTCGAAGGCGGTCTTGTAGACATCCTTTTCGTCGTCGCTCAGGCCATCGAGGTGCTGCACCGAACCCTCGTTTTCCAGGATGGTGTCCCAGACGGCCGGGGTGTTGAGGCCCTTTTCCTCGAGCAGGCGCTCAAGATAGGGGTTCCGGACGGCGAAGGTGCCCGACAGGGTCTTGTGCGAATAGATGTTGGCCGGGATCGGCTCGATGCCGGCGCTGGTGCCGCCGCAAATGATCGAGATCGAGGCCGTCGGCGCAATGGCCAGCTTGTGGGAGAAGCGCTCCATGACGCCGCGCTCGGCCGCGTCCGGGCAAGGGCCACGCTCTTCGGCCAGCCGGCGGCTGGCGGCGTCGCAGTGGCGGCGCAGGTGCTTGAAGAGACGCATGTTCCAGGACTTGGCCAGCGCGCTTTCGAAGGGCACGTTCTGGGCCTGCAGGAAAGTGTGGAAGCCCATCAGGCCCAGGCCCACGGAACGCTCGCGGATGGCGGCGTAGACGGCGTTGTCCATCTCGCCGGGCGCCCGGCTGATGAAGTCCTGCAGCACATTGTCGAGGAAGCGCATCACGTCCTCGATGAAGGTCGGATGGTCACGCCATTCCAGGAACTTCTCGGCGTTCACCGACGACAGGCAGCAGACCGCCGTACGGTCCTTGCCCAGGTGATCGACGCCGGTGTGCAGCATGATCTCCGAGCACAGGTTCGACTGCCGGACCTTGAGCCCCAGCTCGCGCTGATGCTGCGGCATGGAGCGGTTCACGGTGTCGGAGAAGATCAGATAGGGCTCGCCGGTCTGCAGGCGGATCTCGAGGATCTTCTGCCAGAGCGACCGGGCGTCCACCTCGCGGATCACCTCGTTGGTCTTGGGAGAGCGCAGGCCAAACAGCTCGCCAGCGCGCACGGCCTCCATGAACTCGTCGGAGATGCTGATGCCGTGGTGCAGGTTGAGCGACTTGCGGTTGAAGTCGCCCGACGGCTTGCGGATCTCGAGGAACTCTTCGATCTCGGGATGGTGGACGTCGAGATAGACCGCCGCCGAACCGCGGCGCAGGGAGCCCTGGCTGATGGCCAGGGTCAGGGAGTCCATCACGCGGATAAAGGGGATGATGCCGCTGGTCTGGCCCGCGCCCTTCACCTTCTCGCCGATGGAGCGGACGCCGCCCCAATAGGTGCCGATGCCGCCGCCGTTGGAGGCGAGCGCCACATTCTCGTTCCACACGCCCTGGATGCCGTCGAGGCTGTCGCGCACGGCGTTCAGGAAGCAGGAGATCGGCAGGCCGCGGTCGGCGCCGCCGTTGGACAGCACCGGCGTGGCCGGCATGAACCAGAGGTTCGAAATGTAGTCGTAGATGCGCTGAGCGTGGTCCGCGTCATCGGCGAAGGCCGTGGCGACACGGGCGAACATGTCCTGGTAGGACTCGCCGGCCAACAGGTAGCGGTCCTCCAGCGTGGTCTTGCCGAACTCGGTCAGCAGGGCGTCGCGGCTGCGATCGACCTCCACCTTCCGAACCAGCTGCAGCTGGGGCCGTTCGGCTCGGTCTTGCGCCGCCGAAGCCGCCTCAGAAACCTTCAACATCGCCGCTTCACTGCCGCTCATGGCCAAAACCCATAACTTTCAGGGGCTTCGAGCCCATGCCCGATATTCCGCCCCACCGCTATATATTGTGGCCGCCCACCTGGCGACACCACTATATGGGGCCACAGAGGCTAACGACTCGTCAACGGGGTGCGACGGTTCGCCCCCAGGGATTTTCGTTACCGAGATCTTAACGCAAGGAGTCCGCCCACTGATCGCAATGGGGTTTCCGCCGCCGCCGTCCCCGGAGCTTCACGCGACTGTGACAATAGGCCCGGGCGCCCGACGCCGAAACGCACAGACACCAGGCGCCGGCTTGCCATCCGGGATGCAAGAAGCTACGCCACGACCTGTCATTGGGGAGTAGCCGCCCGTATCTCCAGCGGGGGGCGCGTCAACAGACTTGTCGACAGGGCCTTGGCCCTTCCGGCATGGCGCGTCCGGCGGATCGAGCTTGGCGAGACCTTTGGCTTTCGCGCGTCCACCATGCGGGGTCGGAGGCGTCGATCGCCATGGGTATGCGCTGTCCGACCCCGCCGGGACATGACATTGGAAGCCTTCCTCATTTCCACTGGCCTGGTGGCCATCGCCGAGATCGGTGACAAGACCCAATTGCTGGCGCTGCTGCTGGCCGCGCGATTCCGCCGGCCGTGGCCGATCATCGGCGGCATCTTTGTCGCCACACTGGCCAATCATGCTCTGGCCGCCGGCCTCGGGGCCGTGGCGGCCGCCTGGCTGCAGGGCCCCTGGATGCGTTGGATTCTCGGCGGCCTGTTCCTGGCCTTCGCCGCCTGGGCGTTGATTCCCGACAAGCTGGAGGACGAGGACGCGCCGGCCCCCCGCCCCGGGGCTTCGATCTTCTGGACGACCGTCGTCGCCTTCTTTTTCGTGGAGATGGGGGACAAGACCCAGGTGGCCACCGCCGCGTTGGGCGCCCAGTTCCAGGACGTGATCCTGGTTACGGCAGGCACCACCGCCGGCATGATGCTGGCCAATGCGCCGGTGGTTCTGCTGGGCGACGCCGCCGCGGGACGCCTGCCCCTCAAGCTCATCCGCGGCCTGGCGGCCGGGGCCTTCGCCCTGATCGGTCTCTGGATCCTGGCCTTCGGTTGATCGACCGTTCGCGGCGCTGGCAGGCCCCACAAACGAAAGGAGCCCGGCCTTGCGGCCGGGCTCCCCATCGGTTGGCTTAGCGCCAGTCGAAGATCGATATCAGAAGTTGATGTCGATGGTCGAACGACGGTTCAGCGGTTCCTTCACGCCGTCGCCGGTCGGGACAGCCAGTTGGCTCTCACCCTTCCAGTCGACCTGCAGCGCGCCTTGGTTGACGCCCATGCCGACCAGCTGGTCAGCCACGGCCTTGGCGCGACGTTCCGACAGGCGGACATTGTACGCCGGCGAGCCGGAGGAGTCGGTGTGACCGATCACGACGACCTGGGTGGCGTTGCCGCCCTGGGCGTAGTTGGCGGCCTCAGAGACCACGGCCTGGGCTTCCGGCGTCAGGATGTACTGATCGAACGGGAAGTAGACCACGAACTGCCGGGCT
>NZ_JBALUY010000061.1:0-21616 GCF_036963605.1 Phenylobacterium sp.
TCGGCGAGGGCGAGGAGAAGGCGCTGACCGAGGAGCGCACCGCCGACGCCATAAGGGCGCGCTTCGGCCCAGAGGCGATCACATCGGGTCGCGCCCTTCGCTCAAAACCCAGGGTTCAAGATTGAGTGATGATCGGATAAGCTCCGACGACAGCGACAAAAAGATAAGCGTTGGCCGCTTGGTATCGTCCTTCGACGATTTCAACCCTTTCAAACGCCGTCCTTTTCCATATCTAATCCCTAAGCGGCGGGACCCAGACGCCCGCCAGGAGACGTTTTCGATGGCCGAGCGCAAGCAAGGTGATGTGTCGACGGGCGTCAAATCGGCGGTCATCACCCAGACCAAGCCGAAGACGCAGAAGCCGTCCATGTACCGCGTGCTGCTGCTGAACGACGACTACACCCCAATGGAGTTCGTCGTTTACGTTCTGGAGCAGTTCTTCAACAAGTCGCGCGAAGACGCGACGCGGATCATGCTGCACGTCCACCAGCACGGCGTGGGTGTTTGCGGTGTGTTCACCTACGAGGTGGCGGAAACGAAAGTCGCGCAGGTCGTTGATGCCGCTAGGCGGCACCAGCACCCGCTTCAATGCACCATGGAAAAGGATTGAGAGGCCCCCGATTGCCCTCGTTTTCGCGCCAACTCGAAGAATCTCTGCATCGCGCCGTCGCTTACGCCAATGAGCGAAAGCACGAGTATGCGACGCTGGAGCACCTGCTCCTGGCGCTGATCGACGACGAAGAAGCCGCCGCCGTAATGCGCGCCTGCGAAGTCGACCTCGGTTCCCTGCGGGGGACCCTCACCGGCTATGTGGACAATGAGCTCCGCTCGCTTGTGGTGGACGACGGCGAAGACGCCAAGCCCACGGCCGGTTTCCAGCGCGTCATCCAGCGCGCGGTCATTCACGTCCAGTCCTCCGGCCGCGAGGATGTCACCGGCGCCAATGTGCTGGTGGCCATCTTCTCCGAACGGGAGAGCCATGCCGCCTACTTCCTGCAAGAGCAGGACATGACGCGGTACGACGCGGTGAACTACATCGCCCACGGCATCGCCAAGAAGGCCGGGGCCACCGTCGAAGGCAAGCCCGTCAAGGGCGCCGAGGACGAGGAAAAGCCCTCGGTCAAGACCGGCGGAGAGGCCCTCGAGGCCTACTGCGTCGACCTGAACGAGAAGGCCAAGGAGGGCAAGGTCGATCCCCTGATCGGCCGCGCCGCCGAAGTCGAGCGCTGCATCCAGATCCTGTGCCGCCGGACCAAGAACAACCCGCTGCTGGTGGGCGACCCGGGCGTCGGCAAGACCGCCATCGCCGAGGGCCTGGCCCGTAAGATCGTCAACAAGCAGGTCCCCGCGGTCCTGGCTGAAGCCACCATCTTCTCCCTCGACATGGGGGCGCTGCTGGCCGGCACCCGCTATCGCGGCGACTTCGAAGAGCGGGTCAAGCAGGTCGTCAAGGAGCTGGAGAACCACCCCGACGCGATCCTGTTCATCGACGAGATCCACACGGTGATCGGCGCCGGCGCGACCAGCGGCGGGGCCATGGACGCCTCCAACCTGCTGAAGCCGGCCCTGGCCTCGGGCGCCCTGCGCTGCATGGGCTCGACGACCTACAAGGAGTTCCGTCAGCACTTCGAGAAGGACCGGGCGCTCGTCCGGCGCTTCCAGAAGATCGACGTGAACGAGCCGACCCTGGACGACACGATCAAGATCCTGAAGGGCCTCAAGACCTATTACGAGGAGTTCCACAAGCTCCGCTACACCAACGACGCCCTGAAGGCCGCCGTCGAGCTGTCGGCCAAGTACATCAATGACCGCAAGCTGCCGGACAAGGCGATCGACCTGATCGACGAGGCCGGCGCGAGCCAGATGCTGCTGCCCGAGAGCCGCCGGAAAAAGACCATCGGGGTCAAGGAGATCGAGGCCGTGGTGGCCAAGATCGCCCGCATCCCGCCCAAGTCGGTCTCCAAGTCCGACACCGAGGCCCTCAAGCAACTGCAGGAGGATCTAAAGCGGGCGGTCTATGGCCAGGACGACGCCATCGAGCAGCTGTCTGCGGCCATGAAGATGTCCCGGGCGGGCCTGCGCGATCCCAACAAGCCGATCGGCTGCTACCTCTTCTCGGGGCCCACCGGCACCGGCAAGACCGAAACGGCTCGACAGTTGGCCTCGACCCTGGGGATCGAGCTCCTGCGCTTCGACATGTCGGAGTACATGGAGCGCCACACGGTCAGCCGCCTGATCGGGGCGCCTCCCGGCTATGTGGGCTTCGACCAGGGCGGCCTGCTGACCGACGCCGTCGATCAGCATCCCCACGCCGTGGTCCTGCTGGACGAGATCGAGAAGTCCCACCCGGACGTCTACAATATCCTGCTGCAGGTCATGGACCACGGGGTGCTGACCGACTCCAACGGCAAGAAGATCGACTTCCGCAACGTGGTGCTCATCATGACCACCAACGCCGGTGCGGCCGACGCTCAGCGCAACACCATCGGCTTTGGCCGGGGCAAGGCTGATCACGAGGCCGAAGAGGCGATCAAGCGGGTCTTCACCCCGGAATTCCGCAACCGCCTCGACGCGGTGGTGGCCTTCCGTCCGCTGGATCCGTCGATCATCCGCCAGGTGGTGCAGAAGTTCGTCATGCAGCTGGAAGCCCAGCTGGCCGATCGTCACGTCACCATCGAGACCACCGACGAGGCGGCGGGCTGGCTGGCCGACAACGGCTTCGACGAGCTCTACGGCGCCCGGCCGCTGGCCCGGGTCATCCAGGAGCACATCAAGAAGCCGCTGGCCGACGAAATCCTCTTCGGCCGGCTGGTCAAGGGCGGCCACGTCCGCGTGGTGCTCAAGGACGGCAAGCTGGACTTCGAGATCGAGGGCGACTCCCGCGAACCGGGCGCCCCGATGATCGAGGATCCGTCAAAGGACGCCACCGCCGAACTGGCCGACTAAGACGGCTCAAGCCTCTGAAACGTCAAAGCCCCGGCCATTGGCCGGGGCTTTTTCGTGGAAACGGTGCGACCGTTCTCAGGCGATCTTGGCGGCGATCTGCTCGGCCAGGGCCTTCAGTTCGGCCGGATCGGCCATGCCGCCCGAGGCGTGACGGCCTACCGCCGCCCCCTCCCAGCGGGGGAGGATGTGGAAGTGCGGGTGGAAAATGGTCTGGCCCGCAACCGAGCCATTGAATTGGCTGATCGCCACGCCGTCCGGCAAGAGCGCCGCGCGCACGGCCCGGGCCACCCGCTGAACGCCGAGAATCAGCGGCGACAGCACGGCCGGATCTTCCTCCAGCAGGTTCCGCGCGTTGGAGTGCTTGGGAATCACCAGGGTGTGGCCGCGCACCTGGGGAAAGACGTCCATGAATGACAGGACGTGGTCATCCTCGAACACCCGGGCGCAGGGCGCCTCGCCCCGCAGGATCTTGGCAAAGATGTTGTTGGCGTCGTAGGTCCCGTCCAGGCTCATGGCCGCGCTCCCTCTGGCGTTGATCGTTCGTGCTTAGTAAAACCGCCCGCGGCATGCGAAGAGCTCAGCCCTGGCGGAATGGCGAGTATTCCTCCGAAAGCCATTCCATTTCGCCGTCCACCGCCGCCTTTTCACGGGCGACGAAATCCTCCACCGGACCACGCAACGCCGGATCGGCGATGTAGTGGGCCGAATAGACCGGCGTCGGCAGATAGCCGCGGGCGATCTTGTGCTGGCCCTGGGCGCCCGCCTCGACCCGGGCGAGGCCTGCGCCTATCGCCCATTCGATGGCCTGGTAGTAGCAGAGCTCGAAATGCAGGAAGGGCACGTCCTCGATGCAGCCCCAGTTGCGGCCATAGAGGGCGTCGGCGCCGATCAGATTGAGCGCGCCCGCGATCCAGCGGCCATTGCGACGGGCCATGATCAGCAGCACCCGGTCGGCCATCCGCTCGCCTAGGAGGGAAAAGAACAGCCGGTTCAGATAGGGCTGCCCCCATTTGCGTGAGCCGGTGTCCATATAGAAGCCGTAGAAGGCGTCCCAGGCGTCCTCGGTCAGGTCGGCGCCGGTGAGGCGGACGATCTCCAGCCCCGCCTGGGCGTCGCGCCGCTCCCGCCGGATGGTTTTCCGCCGCCCCGACGAAAGGTCGGCCAGGAAGTCGTCAAAGCCGCCATAGCCCCGGTTGAACCAGTGGTACTGCTGCCCCTGCCGCTGGGCCAGGCCCTGGTCGCCGAGCCAGGCCCACTCCTCCTGCGTCGGAAAATTGACGTGGACGGAGGAAATCCCCATCCGCTCGCACAAGGTGAGCGCGCCGCCGAGCAGCAGGTCATAGCCCGCCTGCGCCGGCACGTCCCGCCGGACCAGCAGGCGCTGCCCCGTGGCCGGGGTAAACGGCGCCGCCGACAGAAGCTTGGGATAGTACCGACCGCCGGCCCGCTCATAGGCGTCGGCCCAGGCATGGTCGAAGATGTATTCGCCCTGGCTGTGGGACTTCAGATAGAGCGGCATCACCGCCCCTACCCCGCCCGCCTCGTCGGCGATGGACAGGTGCTGCGGTCCCCAGCCGGCCCGCTCCACCGCACAGCCGGACTGTTCCAGGATGTCGAGGAAATCGTAGGAGACGAATGGATTGCCGGTGTGCGCGGCGCAGCCGTCCCAGCTCGCCCGGCCGATCTCGGCGATACGGCGGCTCACCTTGACCGCCGGCGTCAGACTCACGCGGCGAAGCCCTCGAAGATCATGTTGTCGCAGCCGTTCTTGATCGCATCCCACTGGGCGGGCTCACGGACCGTCCAGGCGACCACCGGCATGCCTTGCGCCCGATAGGCGGCGGCCTCCGGGCTCGGCAGCATGTCGAGGCCCAGGGCCAGGAAGTGCGGCCGGGCGATGGAGACGTGCTCCAGCCGCGCGAAGGCCTGGCGCTGCTCCTCCCCCAGGTGGGGCGCGCGCTTGTAGCTGTAGGAATCCAGGCCCCTCAGGACGCCCGGATAGTGGTCGGCGTACCAGGCGTGGGAATAGGGATTGAAGCCGATAATGCACAGCGGACCGGCATGGTCGGCGATGATCTCGTGGACGCGCCGCTCCAGCGGGCCGACCTCGCCCCAGGCGGTCTTCAGCTCGATGTGGACCATGGCCCGGTGGCCGACCAGGGCCAGGGTTTCGAGCAGGGTGGGAATCCTCTCGTCGGTTCCCTTGAGGGACAACCCGCCAAGATCGGCGGCCGTGCGGTCGCGCAGGCGACCCTCGGCCCCGGTCATCCGGACCAGGGTCTCGTCGTGGAAGACCATCGCCTCCCCGTCCGACGACAGATGGACGTCGAGTTCGACTCCATAGCCCGCGGCGCAGGCGGCCTGGAAGGCGCCCAGCGAATTCTCCGGCGCGCCATCGGGCGCCCATAGGCCTCGGTGGGCCACCGGCGGATGGAACAGAAGATCCCAGGCCTCGCCGAAGCGGTCCCTCACGAGACCTCCACCACCGCATCGACCTCGACCGCGAAGTTCATCGGCAGGCGATAGACCCCCACCGCCGAACGGGCGTGGCGGCCGATATCGCCGAAGGCGTCGACCATCAGGTCCGAGGCGCCGTTCACCACCTGGGGAATGTCGAAGAAGTCAGGACCAGCCTGGACGAAGCCGCCCAGCTTCACCACTCGAACCACGCGGCCGAGATCGCCGCCGCAGGCCGCCTTCATCTGGGCGATCAGGTTGATGGCGCAGAGCCGGGCGGCATATCGCGCCGTCTCCATGTCGACGTCCTGGCCGACGACGCCGGTGACGCCGCCCTGGGCGTCGCGCGACACCTGACCGGAAATGTGGAGCAAGGCGCCGGCCCGGACGAAGGGCACATAGTTGGCGACCGGGGTGGAGGGCTCGGGCAGGCGGACACCCAGCGCGGCCAGACGTTCTTCGACAGTGGACATGCCCTAGTGTCTAGCGCTCACGCCCCCATGAGAAAAGCCCGGTCCGTCGCCGGACCGGGCTCTTGTCGCATTGCTCAGGCGCCGGGGCGCCCGATCGCCTTAGCGGGCGGCTTGCAGACGCTCGACGGTCGCGGTGACGCGCTCGTTCAGCGGCTTCATGGAATCCTTCATCGAGGCGGTGAAGAGCTCCGACATGCGGGTCATCTCGGCCATGTAGGTTTCCATGGCGGTCTTGGCGAAGGCGGTCTGAAGCTCGACGGCCTCCTGCAGGCTCTTGGCCTGGCTGAGCGACTTGGCGGCGACCATCTGGTCTTCCACGGTCTTCTTGGAATAGGCCATGGCCTGGGCGCCGACGGCTTCGGCGCCCTTGGCGGCGGCCGTGGCCGAGGCGACCATCGCCTCCAGATTCTTCTTCGAATAGGTGTTGGTTTCGGCCAGCGCGGTCAGGGACTTTTCGATGGCGTCCTTGAAGGCGGTGTTGCCGGCCAGGGTGAACTGCTCGGCGGTGGACTTGGCGTTGGTTTCAGCGGCGGCGGCCATGGCTGATCTCCTTGACGGGCGACGGGGGCGGTCTGGCGGACGGGCGCGGCGGACCGCGAGAAACTGACGAAGCTACTTAACGCACCCGCAACATCCCATGTTGCATCGCAGCAGTCAATAAGCCTTTGTGCGCCGCACAATTTTTGACACCACCGAAGAAACTCCCCAAAACACCGCCTGCATAAAGCTTCACCACTCGCCCATCAGGCGGGCGCTGCGGCATTTTGGAATGCTCAACAGGTGTTTACCCTCGCGCAAGGGGCGATATGCCATGTTAGCCTTCTGTCCTCGGCGTGCGCCTCGGGGGGCGCGCCGGAAAACCCAAACACGACGGACGAAGCGATGTTCAAACGCGCCCGCCGCCCGATTCTCGCCGGCCTCTTCGCGATCGCCACGGCCTGCGGCCTTGCGGTCGCCCCGGTCGCCCAGGCGCAGATTCCCTATCTGCAGTTGCCAGCACAGCAGCCGAAGTACGCCTCGATCGTGGTGGACGCCGCCAGCGGCGAGGTGCTGTACGCCAAGCGCGCCGACAGCGACCGCTATCCCGCCTCCATCACCAAGGTGATGACCATCTATCTGCTGTTTGAGGAACTGGCCGCCGGCCGCCTCTCCCTGGACGATCGCATCCCCTTCTCGACCCGTGCGGCGGCCGCGCCGCCCACCAAGCTGTTCGTCAAGGCCGGCGATTCGATCACGGTGGACGAAGCCCTGCATGCCCTGGCGATCCGCTCGGCCAATGACGTAGCCGTGGCCGTGGCCGAGAAGCTCGGCGGCAGCGAGGCCCGCTTCGCCGCCCTCATGACCCTGCGAGCTCGCGAGCTCGGCATGGACTCCACGACCTTCGTCAACGCCTCGGGCCTGCCCGACAGCCGCCAGATCTCCACCGCCCGGGACCTGGCCGTCCTGTCCCGCGCCATCATGCGCGACTTCCCGCAGTATTATGACCTGTTCAGCACAGGCCAGTTCACCTTCCGGGGCACGGTGATCCGCGGCCACAACAGCCTCCTGCGCCGCGAACTGGGGGTCGATGGCCTGAAGACCGGCTACACCAACGCCTCAGGCTACAACATCGCCATCTCCGGCGTCCGGCAGGGGCGGCGGCTGATCGTGGTCGTCCTCGGCGGCGCCTCGACGGCGGCTCGCGACAACCATGCCGAAGATCTGCTGCTCACCGGCTTCGACGTGGCCAACCGCCGCGATCGCGGCGAGCGGATCACCGTGGCCCAGAACCTGTTCGAGCCCGATCCCAGCGGCCAGATCATGCGCCCCTCCCGCGAACAGGGCGACGGCGAACAGGACGGCCTGAAGATCGTGCTTGCCTCGGCCCCGCCGCCCCCGGCCGCGACCCGGACGGCCGCCGCCGCCGGGAGCGCCGGCCAATGGCAGGTCCAGGTGGGCGCCTTCCGCTCCCGCGCCCTGGCCCAGGAACAGCTTCAGATGACCCGGCGGCGGTTCGCCAGCGCCTTCACCGGCGCCGACACCATGGTCACCGATCCCAGCTCGGGCTTCTATCGGGCGAGATTCACCGGCCTCACCGAAGCCAAGGCCCGGGACGCCTGCGAAACCCTCAAGGCCCGCAACCAGGCCTGCATGGTGATCGATCCCGCCTGAGCGCGTTCCGTAAAAGCGGAATCCGGTTTTACGGATGAAACGCGCTCAAGCCTTAAGACCTAGAGACCGCTCAGCGGCGGATCAAGCGGTCGCGGGCGGCGTTGAGCTGGGACGCAAGGCCCGCCGACCCCCCAGCGTCGGGGTGGGCGCGGCGCATCAGGCGGGTATAGGCGGCCTGGATCTCTTCCAGGGTCGCCTCGGGCCCTACGCCCAGGATCGATCGGGCGTCCTTCTCGCTCATGGCGCTGCTCCGAGGCGCGGCCCCTGCGCCCGCCCCCTGGCCGCGGGCGCTCATGGCCAGCCATAGTCCCACGACGATCAGCACCGGCGCGAAGGCCCAGCCGCCGCGCACGGCCAGAAAGGCGGCGCCGGCAAAGGCTGCGATCGAGGCCACGCCCGATAGCACACGCAGGCCCGGCCGCTGAAACACCGGCCGGCCCCGCCGTCCCAGCCACACGAAAACGGCCAGGGCCGCGGCGCCGAGGGCCAGATAGAGCATGGCGCTATTCGGCCGCCATCAGGGTCTGGCCCGTCACCTCGCCCAGACCCAGCGCGCCGATCAGGGCGCGCAGCTCCTGGCGGGCGGCGACGTGCTGCAGCGAGATGGAGACCGGTCGGATGGCCGGTGACAGGTCGGCGATGGTCAGGCCGAAGGGGTAGAGCTCGCGATAGATGACCCGGTCGCGCAGGCCAGGGCCGACGCGGAATCCGACGCGCCGCGACAGGGCCTTCACCCGCTCGTCCAGGCGGCGGCGGTTGCGGGCCTCGGTGGGCGCCAGGCGGTTGCGCAACACCACCCAGTCGATGGAGCGACCGTCGGCCACGGCGCGGGCCTTGCGGCTGTCCCACACGGTCACCGAATAGAGGCCGGGCCGTTTAAGATCCAGGCTGACGGGGTCGACCACGCCCAGCATGTCGAAGTCGACGAAGCTGTCATTCATCGGGGTGACAATCAGGTCGGCCAGGCCATGGGCCGCCCGGGAGATGGCCGTGTCGCCGCCGGGAGTGTCGATCAGCACGAAATCGGCGGCCGCATTGGCGGCCTCGAAGGCCTGCTGGAAGGCCGCCAGGGCCTCGCCGTCGGTGGCGAGCGCCAGGTCAGCGCTCAAGGGGAACTCGAGCGGCAGCGGGGCCTCGACCTCATTGGCCGCCAGCCAGGCGCGACGGCTGGCGAAGAAGTGGCCCATGGACTGCTGGCGCAGATCCAGGTCCAGCACCGCCACCCTGGCGCCGCCATACATCAGAGCCACGGCCAGATGCAGGGCGATGGTGGACTTGCCAGCGCCGCCCTTCTCGTTTCCGACGACGATCACACGGGGTTGGGACATTCGTCCTGCTCCATCGATTCGGCCAAGCGGGCCAATAGGTTAACGAGACGCTTATGCTGGCCCCAAGGTCAACTTGGCAGGCCCCCGCCCCTGTGGACGGATGGACGCACCCCCGCCCATCGGCCATAAGCCCGACACCCTGTTTCCAGCCATCCGAGGCCCCATGCCCGCCGAATTCCTGCCCGTCGTCCGCACCGTGGCCGAGCTTCGCGCCCAGGTCCGCGCCTGGCGGGCCGCCGGCGAGACCGTGGCGATGACGCCCACCATGGGCGCCTTGCACGAGGGGCACCTGTCGCTCGTACGGTTGGCCAAGACCCGCGCCCGCCGGGTGGTGGCCAGCATCTTCGTCAATCCGACCCAGTTCGGCCCGAACGAGGACTTCGACCGCTATCCGCGCAACGAGGCCGGCGACGCCGAACTGCTGGCCAGCGCCGGCTGCGACCTGCTCTACGCCCCCGATGTCAGCCAGATCTATCCGGCGGGTTTCGCCACCAAAATCAGCATCTCCGGCGTCTCCGAACCCCTCGACGGAGCCGCACGGCCCGGCCATTTCGACGGGGTGGCCACCGTGGTCGCCAAGCTGCTCAACCAGGCCCAGCCCGATGTGGCGGTGTTCGGCGAGAAGGACTACCAGCAGCTCCAGCTGATCCGCCGGCTGGCGCTCGACCTCGACCTGCCCGTGGAGATCGTCGGCGCGCCGACCGCCAGGGCGGAGGACGGCTTGGCGCTGTCCTCCCGCAACGCCTACCTGACGCCCGAACAGCGGGTCATCGCCGGGCGGCTCAATGTCGTGCTGGCCGACGCCGCAGCCCGGCTGAAGGCTGACGACACGGTAGAAAAGGTGGAGGCCACCGGCCGCGCCGCCCTGGAGCGCCAGGGTTTCGAGCGGATCGACTATTTTGAGGTGCGCCACGCCCAGGACCTGTCCCATCCTGGTCCTGGCGTGCTGAGTGTTCCGGGCCGCGTGCTGGCGGCCGCCTTCCTGGGCAAGACCCGGCTCATCGACAACATGGCCGTCTGAGTCGCTACCAGAGGCCGGCCTCGCGCAGCTGGCGGGCCAGTTCCGGCGGCACGTCCTGGCCGCCCTCGCCCTCCAGGTCCGGCGGCGCATCCTTGACCTCCAGATAGCGCCAGCCCTGGAAGGCCCGCCTCGGCGTCGGCGCCACCCGGACCAGGGTCTCGTCCAGCAGCATCTCGCACCGGGCGTCCTGGCCGGCGCCCACCGTGGCGATCTCCAGGATGCGCTGCCGCGACAGGATCGCGCCCTTGTACACCCGATAGATCGAGCCGCCGTCGGTCAGCTCCGCCGCCCGCTTGGGCGTCTGGCGGGTGCGCAGAATCCACGGCTGGCCAGCGCGGGCCTGGGGGGCTCGCCAGTCCAGCAGATCTTCGACGGTGTCACAGCCGACAACCAGCTTGATCAGATGCAGGGTCATGAAGCGCGGTCTAGGACGCCTGGGCCAGTTTCGCCAGCACCACGCCCTCGCTCACCTGGTCGCCCGCAGCGACCGAGATGGACTCCACCGCTCCGTCAAAGCCGGCGACGAGCGCATGCTCCATCTTCATGGCTTCCAGGGTGACCAGGGTCTGGCCGCGGGTCACGGCGTCGCCGACCTTGACGGCCACGGCGACCACCTTGCCCGGCATGGGGGCGATCACGGCGCCGTCTCCGGCCGGGCCTTCGCCCGTCGCCGACTGGGGCGGCGTTCCGGAGAAGGCGTAGGCCTCGCCAGCCTCAAACACCACGATCGCGCCCGCCGCGTCGATCAGCACGTCCGCCGACAGCGGGCCCTCCTCGAGGGGCGCCTCAATCGCATTGCCGTCCCGATAGAGGCACAGGTGGCTCTGTCGGGCCGCGTTCAGCCGGAATCCCATCAGCGCGCCCCAGGGACCGCTGGGCTCGGAGGTCATGGCCGGCGCCTGCGACAGCAGGCCCTGGGCGGCGGCTGACAACACGCGCGCGCTGGGCGCGGCCACCTGTGTGAGCCTGTCCTGTCGCGCGGCGATGAAGCCGGTGTCGATTTCGCCGCGACGGAAATCCGGGTCCTCAAGGCAACGCACCAGAAAGCCGGCATTGGTGCGCACCGGCCAGACCTGCGCTTCGCCACAGGCGAGCGCCAAACGGCGGGCCGTGATCTGGCGACTGGGGCCATGGGCGATCAACTTGGCGATCATCGGATCATAGTGCGGGCTGACGGTCCCGCCCGCCTCGACGCCCGTATCCACCCGAACCCCATCCGGCAGCACGAAATGCTCCAGATCGCCGATGGAGGGCAGGAAACCCGCCGCAGGGTTCTCGGCATAGAGGCGCGCCTCCATGGCCCAGCCGTTCAGGGTGATCTGATCCTGGGCCCGCGGCAGCGGCTCGCCGGCCGCCACCCGCAGTTGCCATTCCACCAGATCCTGGCCGGTGACCGCCTCGGTGACCGGATGCTCCACCTGCAGGCGGGTGTTCATCTCCATGAACCAGATGCGGTCGGCGCGCAGGCCCTCGCTGGCGTCGGCGATGAACTCCACCGTGCCAGCGCCCACATAATCGACGGCCTGGGCGGCGCGGACGGCCGCGGCGCAGACGGCCTCGCGCACCTCCGGGCTCATGCCCGGGGCCGGCGCCTCCTCGATCACCTTCTGGTGGCGGCGCTGGAGGGAGCAGTCCCGCTCGAACAGGTGGACGACCTGGCCGTGGGCGTCGCCAAACACCTGCACCTCGATGTGGCGGGGCCGGGCGACATAGGTCTCCAGCAGGACACGGTCGTCGCCGAAAGCCGCCGCAGCCTCCCGCCGCGCGGCGCCCAGCGCCTCGGCGAAGTCCGCCGAGCGTTCGACCTTGCGCATGCCCTTGCCGCCACCGCCGGCGACCGCCTTGATCAGGACGGGATAGCCGATCTGCTCGGCCTGGGCGGCCAGGTGGTCGGGCTCCTGGTTCTCACCATGATAGCCCGGCGTCACCGGCACGCCAGCTTCGATCATCAGCGCCTTGGCCGCATCCTTCAGCCCCATGGCCCGGATGGCCGAAGGCGGCGGGCCCACCCAGGTGAGGCCCGCGGCCATCACCGCCTCGGCGAAGTCGGCGTTCTCCGACAGGAAGCCATAGCCAGGGTGGATCGCGTCGGCGCCGCTGGCGCGGGCGGCCTCAAGCACGCGCTCGACCGAGAGATAGCTCTCCTGAGCCGCCGCGGGTCCCAGGCGCACGGCCTGGTCGGCCTCGCGCACATGGGGCGCCTGGGCGTCGGCGTCGGAATAGACCGCGACGGTGGCCAGGCCCATCGCGCGGGCGGTGCGGAAGATGCGTCTTGCGATCTCTCCGCGATTGGCGACCAGGAGAGTCGTGATCATTCGGACCAGCGGGGCTTACGCTTTTCGAGGAAGGCGATGACGCCCTCCTGGCCTTCCTCGCTCACCCGCACGCGGGCGATCACCTTGGCGGTATCTTCCATCAGGCCGTGGTCGATCTCCTGATAGGCCACGTGCTCGACGATTCTCTTGGACTCGATCACCGCCATGGGACCGCAGGCCATCATCTCGGTGGAAAGGCCGGTCATCGCCGCCTCAAGGGCTGCGTCATCGGCCACGATCTCGGTGATCAGGCCGATCTTCTCCGCATGCGCGGCGTCGAAGGTGCGCCCCGTGGCGAACAGGCCGCGGGCCGTGCGGGGACCGACGGCGGCGACCACATAGGGGCTGATGGTGGCGGCCACCAGGCCGAGCTTGACCTCGGCGAAGCTGAACTTGGCGTCCGCTGTGGCGATGGCCATGTCGCAGGCCGCGGCCAGGCCCGCCCCGCCGCCATAGGCGCCGCCCTGCACCAGGGCGATGGTAAGGGCCGGGATGTCCCACAGGAGCTTGAGCATCCTGGCCATGGCCATGGCGTCTTCGCGGTTGTCGTCCTCGGTGTGACCGGCCGCAGCCCGCATCCAGTCGAGGTCGGCCCCGGCGCTGAAGGTTCCGCCGGCGCCCCGCAGGAAGACCAGGCGAACGTGTTCGGCCCCGTGCAGGGTCTCGAAGGTCTCCGAGAGGGCGGCGATCAGGTCGGCGTCGAAGGCGTTGCGGCGCTCCGGCCGATTGATGGTGACGATGGCCACGCCCTCGACCGTGGCCTCCAGGCGCACCAGCGGCGAGGTGGCGTCGGTGTCGAGGCCTTCGACCAGGGGATCGACGATGGGATTGCTCATGGTCTTAAGGCTTCCTCACATTCGGAAGACGCCAAACCGCGTCTCCGGGACGGGCGCATTGAGCGCCGCAGAAATGGACAGACCCAGCACGTCGCGGGTCTGGGCTGGATCGATGATCCCGTCGTCCCAAAGGCGCGCGGTGGCGAAATAGGGATCGCCCTCGGCCTCATATCGTTCCTTGACCGGCGCCTTGAAGGCCGCCTCGTCCTCATCCGCCCAGGTCTCGCCGCGGGCCTCCAGGCCGTCGCGGCGGATGGTGGCCAATACGCTGGCCGCCTGTTCCCCACCCATGACGCTGATCCGGCTGTTGGGCCAGGTCCACAGGAAGCGGGGGCTATAGGCCCGTCCGCACATGCCGTAGTTGCCGGCCCCGAAGGAGCCGCCGATCAAGACGGTGAACTTGGGGACCTCGGCGCAGGCCACGGCGGTGACCAGCTTGGCGCCATCCTTGGCGATACCGCCGGCCTCATAGCGGCCGCCGACCATGAACCCCGAGATGTTCTGCAGGAAGACCAGCGGGATCTTCCGTTTGCAGGCCAACTCGATGAAGTGGGCACCCTTCAGCGCGCTCTCGGAAAACAGCACGCCATTATTGGCCAGGATGGCCACAGGATAGCCCCAGATGCGGGCAAAGCCGCAGACCAGGGTCGTCCCATAGAGCGCCTTGAACTCGTCGAAGTCCGAACCGTCGACAATGCGGGCGATGACCTCGCGCACATCATAGGGCGCGCGCACGTCGCCGGGGATGAGGCCGTAGAGTTCCTCTGGATCGAAGGCTGGCGGCCGCGGCTCGGCCAGGGCCATCTCATGGGTCTTGGTGGTGTTCAGATTGGCGACGATGGAGCGCACAATGGCCAGGGCGTGCTCGTCGTCATTGGCCACATGGTCGACCACGCCGGAACGGCGACCATGGGTGTCGGCGCCGCCCAGTTCCTCGGCGCTGATGACCTCGCCGGTGGCGGCCTTCACCAGGGGCGGCCCCCCGAGGAAGATGGTGCCCTGGTCGCGGACGATGACCGTCTCGTCGGACATGGCCGGCACATAGGCGCCGCCGGCGGTGCACGAGCCCATGACACAGGCGATCTGGGCGATGCCTGCCGCGCTCATCTGGGCCTGATTGAAGAAGATGCGGCCGAAATGGTCGCGGTCGGGAAACACCTCGGCCTGGTGCGGCAGGTTGGCGCCGCCGGAATCCACCAGGTAGATGCAGGGCAGACGGTTCTGCAGGGCGATTTCCTGGGCCCGCAGATGCTTCTTCACCGTCATGGGGAAGTAGGCGCCGCCCTTCACCGTGGCGTCGTTGGCGACGATCATCACCTCGCGGCCCGACACCCGCCCGATCCCGGTGATCACGCCTGCGCCGGGCGCCTCATCGTCATAGAGGCCATGGGCGGCCAGGGCGCCGACTTCGAGGAAGGGCGCGCCCGGATCGAGCAACCGCATGACCCGATCCCGCGGCAGAAGCTTGCCCCGCGATTCGTGCCGGGCGCGGGACGCCTCAGGTCCGCCAAGCGCGGCTTGCGCTGATCGCGCGCGAAGCTGGTCGACCAGGCCCCGATTCAGCGCCGACTGGGTCTGAAATGCCTCGGAAGCAGGATCGATGGAGGAAGTTAGCCTCGTCATATGCATGGCATAGCCGGGGCGCGCCTTGCGCGCTAGGGTCCCCACCGTGGCCCGACTGCCAGACCTTCCCATCGACACGGCCCTGGCCCAGCTGTTCTTCGCTGAACAGGTGGAGGGCGACGCCACATGGTTCTCCCTGCCCGGCGGCGGTGTACTGTTCGAAGCCGGGGAAGCCGCCGACCAACTTTTCTTCCTGCGGGCCGGCCGCCTCGGCGTCTTCCGCCACGAGGAGGGGCAGGAGCCGGAATTCCTCGGCGTGATCCGCCCCGGGGAGCCGGCCGGCGAGATGTCGCTGTTGGCCGGAACCGTACACTCGGCCCGGGTGGTGGCCCTGCGGGATTCCGAAATCTTCGCCCTGCCCCGCGACCTGTTCATGGACGCCGCCGAGGAAGATCCCGGCGTCATGCTGGAGCTGGCCCAGCTTGTCGTGCGCCGAACCCGTCGGACAAAGGGTCGGCAGGCCGGATCCGAGCCCTCGGTCTATGGCTTTGTCACGGTCGGCGAGGCGGTCCCGGTGCGTCCGGTGGTCGATCGCATCGCCCGCCACATCATGCGCCAGGGCTACAGCGTCACCGTTGTCGGAGCCGAGGCCGCCACGGCGCCTACCGAATGGTATTCCGAGGTCGAGCGCACCCACGACTTCGTCCTCTATGCCGCCGAGGGCGAGGACCTGGGCTGGCGCGCGGTGGTCGCCCGCCAGGTGGACCGGCTGTTCCGCATCGGCAAGGCGTCGTCGCGGCCGCCGCAGAACATCATCCTGCACCCAGCCCAGCCGCTACAGGCCCACCAGTTGGTGGATCTGATCCTCATGCATCCCCGGGGCGGCGGCGCCCCGCGCACCTCGGAGGGGTGGCTGACCGCGGCCCATCCCGCGCGTCTCTTCCATATGCGGCGAGATGACGAGGACGACGCCGCAAGGATGGCGCGGGTGCTGACCGGCCAGTCCATCGGCCTGGTGCTGTCGGGCGGCGGCGCCCGGGCCTACGCCCATGTGGGCGCGGTGCGCGCCCTGCGCGAGCGCGGCGTGCCCATCGACTTCATCGGCGGCGCGTCCATGGGGGCCATCGTCGCCGCCGGCCTTGGGATGGGGTGGTCCGACGCCGAGGCCGACCGGCGGATTCGCGAGGCCTTCGTCGCCTCCAGTCCCCTGGACGACATCGCCTTTCCCCTGATCGCCATGACGCGGGGCGACAAGGTGCGCGACCGGCTGTTCGAACATTTCGGCGACACCCGGATCTCGGATCTCTGGCTGCCCTTCTTCGCCGTCTCCTCGAACCTCACGACCGGGGCCTATCAGGTCCATCGCAGCGGCCGGCTGGTGGACGCCCTGCGCGCCACCATCGCCCTGCCCGGCGTCATGCCGCCGGCGACCCATGGCGATGAGGTGCTGGTGGATGGCGCGGTGCTCAACAACTTCCCCGCCGACGTCATGAGCGCCATGCACCTGGGGCCCGTGGTCGGGATCGACGTCACGCGCGGCCGCAGCATCACGGCCAAGGACGTCGCCCGCCCCGACTCGGTCCTGCGCTGGATTTTGTCAGGCGACTGGCGCCAGGGGCCGCCCATTGTCTCGCTGCTGATGCGCGCGGCCACAGTGCCCACCGGCCGTGACCTGCGCGCGGCCCGCGAAAGCGTCGACCTGCTGGTCACCCCCGACATGACCGGGGTCGAGATTCGCAATTGGGAGGCGTACGACCCTGCCGTGGCCGCCGGCTATAGCGCGATGATCGCCGCGCTGGACAAGTTGGAGACGCCGGTGACCGAGCTGCGCCGACGCCCTGCCCTCAGCGAGGCGACGGGCGCCCGCTGGCGCTGAACGCCTCAGCAGGCGTCCGAAATCACGGCGACTTGTCGCATCACGCCGTCGTGGGTTTGCGACTCTCGAAAAGTCACCCCATATTGCGTGTGGTGTTCAACAACTGAAAGGAGGTGATCCAGTGTCTCATTGTCATTCGTCGCAGTCGGTGACCGTAGCCTGGGCCTCCCACGAGGTTCGCGCTTAAAGCGCTGCTAAGGTTGCGGGCCGCCGCACTTGCGGTCCGACAATGGAGGGGCCGGTCCCGACAATGGACCGGCCCCTTTTTGTTGTCCGATTCCAAGCGCTCCGGCGGGAGCGCGCGCCTTAACGGGGCGTCGTCGCCGCGCCGGCCACGCCGCCGATAGCTGCGCCGGCCGCCGCGCCCTCGAGGTCGCCACTGACGGCGCCGCCGACCGCTGCGCCCCCCAGGGCGCCGGTCGCCGCACGTTCGGTGACGGTGGTGCCGCAGGCCGCCAGGACCAGGGCGGAAAGGGCGATGGGAACGGCGATGAAGGTCTTACGCATGACTGAAATCTCCTTGGTGCTCACCCCAAGGAAACCCCAGCCCAGGTCGTCGGGTTCCCGACAGAGGCAAGGTGACCGGGCTGCTTAGCCCTTATCCGCCGATCAGTTCGCGCCCGATCAGGAAGCGGCGGATCTCGTTGGTGCCCGCGCCGATGTCGTAGAGCTTGGCGTCCCGAAGCAGGCGTTCCACCGGATAGTCCTTCGTATAGCCCGCTCCGCCGAGCGCCTGGATGGCCTCCAGGGCGCACTTCACCGCATTTTCCGACGCCATCAGGATTGCGCCCGCCGCGTCGAACCGGGTGGTCAGCCCGGCGTCGCAAGCCCTGGCCACTGCATAGACATAGGCTCTGGCCGAGTTCAGGGCGACATACATGTCCGCCACCTTGGCCTGCATCAGCTGAAACGAGCCGATCGGCGCGCCAAACTGCCTGCGCTCGCGGACATAGGGCAGCACGGTGTCGAGGCAGGCCTGCATGATGCCCAGCGGGCCGCCGGCCAGGACGGCGCGCTCATAGTCCAGGCCGCTCATCAACACGCCCACGCCGCCGCCCAGGGGACCGAGCACGTTGTCCTGCGGAACCTCGCAGTCCTCGAACACCAGCTCTGCGGTGTCGGAACCGCGCATGCCCAGCTTGTCCAGCTTCTGGGCGACGCTGAAGCCCTTGAAGTCCTTTTCGATCAGGAAGGCGGTGATCGCCCGGCCCGTCGCCTCGGGGTCGGTCTTGGCATAGACCACCAGCACATCGGCATGGGGTCCATTGGTGATCCAGAACTTGGTCCCGTTCAGCACATAGCGGTCGCCGCGAGCCTCGGCCCGCAACCGCATGGACACCACGTCGGAGCCTGAGCCGGCCTCGCTCATGGCCAGGGCGCCCACATGCTCGCCGCTGATCAGCCGGGGCAGATGGCGTTGCTTCTGTGCTTCGGAGCCCCAGCGGCGAATCTGGTTCACGCAGAGGTTGGAGTGAGCGCCGTAGGACAGGCCCACCGAGGCCGAGGCCCGGCTGACCTCCTCCATCGCCACCACATGTTCGAGATAGCCGAGGCCGAGGCCGCCATAGGCCTCCTCGACGGTGATCCCATGCAGGCCAAGGGCGCCCATCCGGGGCCAGAGGTCTCGGGGGAAGGTGTTGGAGGCGTCGATCTCGGCGGCCCGGGGGGCGATCTCGCCCGCGGCGAAGCGTGCCGTGGTCTCACGGATGGCGTCGGCGGCCTCGCCGAGGCCGAACTCCAGGGAAGGGCCAGTGTTCGCGATCATGCCCACGGCCTAGCATGGCGCTTGGCCCTCAGCGAGGCGTAATCAACCGCCGGAGGGCACGCCACAGGCAGGCCTTGCCCCATGCCGGGGCCATATCCGCCTCAGCTAAACGGGCTTTCCTCGGATTCGAGGTCATCCTCGCCACCGAACCGCTTGAGGATGAGATAGGCTGCGACGCCGAAGAAGCCGACCCCTGCGATCCCGGCGATCCAGCCGACGACCAGCGGACTGATGAAGCCGCCGCCATCGACCCGGGCGTTGAACGCCCAGAAGAGGCCGCCGGCGAACAGGGCCAGGCCAAGACCCGCCAGAACCAGCAGCCCACCAAGGCTCCCCTTCTCCTCAACCTGCGGCGCAGGCTCGAAGGTCAGGATGGCGGGCTCCGGCGTCGTGTCGTCGATCATCAGCATCGGGCGGGGATCGAGCGCAGGCGTCGGGGAGGTCGAGGCCGTCGGCGAAGCCGTGAGATCGTTGGCCGCCAGCATCGGGCGGTCAAACAGGCTGGGGGCGCTGTCGGCGGCCGACTCGGTGACGACGTCGAGACGGGCCTTGGGTTCGGCCTCCTCGGCGTCAGGCTCGGGCGAGGTCAGCACGAAGGCGCGCTCCGCCCCGCCAGCCATGGCTAGGCCCGCCACGGGCGCAAAGACGGGCGCAGGGTCCGACACTGGCGCCGGTTCAGGCTCAGGCTCAGGCTCGGCCGGTGAGTCAGTCGCCTCACCAACCTCGGCCGGGGTATCTTCGGGCGCCGGCAGATCATCGAGACTCGTGGGCTCGGCTTGAATTTCGGGCTCGATCTCGTCAGCCGCCTGCGCAGGAGGCGAGGCCTGGGGTCGCGCAGTCTCCTCGCTCGCCGGCTCGCGGAAGATGGCCTGCAGACGATAGCTTACAGCCGCAGCGGCGGCCTGGGCCGGGCTTGGTTCGGCCTCGCCCTCCTCCGGCGGCGCGGGCATGAGGGGACTGGCCTGGAGGTCGCGCTGCGCCACAGCCTCGAGCCCGTCCATAGCGGTGCGCACGGCCAGCGGCGTCTCCCGCGGCACGATCCCGCTCACATCAGCGTCGAGATTGGGTCGCAGAACCGGCGACGGGGCCGGCACCCAGCCGTCCATCGGGGTCAGGAACAGGGTTTTCTCAGCCGCCCGGCGGCGGACCAGGGCGTCGATGACGATCCGTTCGCCCTCGAAATCCGCCTTGCGCCACAGCTCCATGCCACAGGCCGCCAGCAGCAGTTGGCCCTCGTTCAGCCGGCGCAGCACGGAGGATCGGCGGAAATTGTCCACGCCGATGTTGAACGCAAAGCAGCACAGAGCGTCGAACTGGTTCTGGGTCAGCGGCGTGTAGGTGGTCTCGTTGACCGTATGGGCCACCGCGATCAGGTCGTAGAGCAGCAGGGCCTCGGCGTCCCGTTCCGAGACTTCGGCGCCTTCACGAGCGGTCAGGGTGTGGCCATAGCCGATGGTCCAGCGCCCATCGGGCAGCTGCGCCGCCTTTTGGCGGTAGCCTTCGAACCGCTTGATCAGATCGATCGCGGCGCGGGAGACTTGGTGACGCGGTTTCATAGCCATCCTGATCCATGTTGAGACACAAACACGGGGTCTGCACCTCTCTCGGCAAGATAGGGGCCGTGGCCCCAGGCTACAGCAAGAGGCTAGAGCAGGATCAGGGCGGCGATGCCCAGGAAAGCGAAAAAGCCGGTGAAGTCGGTCACGAAGGTCACGAACACAGCCGAGGACACCGCCGGATCGCGGCCCATCCGATCCAGGGCCAGGGGCACCAGGGCGCCGGCCACCGACGCTACGAACATGTTGATGATCAGGGCGGCGGCGAAGGCGATGCAGAGCCGGAGGTCGCCGAACAGCAGATAGACCGCCAGGCTGGTCACGGCGGCCAGCACCGCGCCGTTGACCAGGCCGACGATCATCTCGCGGTTGACCACCCGAAGGGCGTTGACCGCCGACAGCTCCCGGCTGGCCAGGGCCCGAACCGCTACGGTCAGGGTCTGGGTGGCGCCATTGCCGCCGAGCGAGGCGACGATGGGCATCAGGACCGCCAGGGTCACCACCTGGGCGATCTGGGCCTCGAAGGCCTGAATGACGCTGACCGCCAGCGCCGCCGTCAGGGTGTTGAGCAACAGCCACGGCAGGCGCGAACGGACCATGTCCCACACGTCCCCGTGCCGCCCGCCATCGGACACGCCAGCCAGCGCCAGGATATCCTCGCGGCTCTCTTCGTGAATGACGCCGACAATATCGTCGACGGTGATCTGGCCGACCAGCCGGCCGCCCGGCTCCACCACCGGCGCCGAGATCAGGTGATACTTGTCGAAGATATAGGCCACCTCCTCCTGGTCCATATCGACAGGAATCTCCGAGAGAGACTCCATGATCTGGGCCAGGGGCGTGTCGCGCTTGGCGCGCAGCAGGGTGCTGATCGGCACGGCGCCGACCGGCTTGTAGGTGGGATCGACCACATAGACGTCGAAGAACAGCTCGGGCAGGTCGTCGGACTCGCGCCGGAAGTGGTCGATGGCCTGGCCCACGGTCCAGAACTGCGGCGCGGCCACCACCTCGCGCTGCATCAGCCGCCCGGCGGTCTCCTCGCCATAGGAGAGCGCGCTCTCGATGGCGGCCCGCTCGGTTTCCGGCAGGGCCGCCAGGACCTGGGCGCGCTTGTCAGCCTCCAGGTCATCGACCACGTCGGCGGCGTCGTCGGAGTCCAGCTCCCCCAGCGCCTTGGCCAGGGTCTCGGGCGCAACCGCCTCGAGGATTTCTTCGCGGATTTCGTAGTCGAGTTCGGAGAGGATCTCGGCCAGGGCCTCGGGATCGAGGTGAGGCAGGATCACTTCGCGATAATCGGCGGCCAGGAAGCCGATCAGGTCGGCGACGTCG
>NZ_JBALUY010000062.1:0-21601 GCF_036963605.1 Phenylobacterium sp.
ATGCCGTGTCGCGCCTCTTCAGCGCCTATCTGATCGTTGACTGGAGCGCGGCGGCCAAGCCGGGCACGGGGACCGACTCCGTCTGGATCGGCGTGCTCAAGCGCGACGTGCGCTTCCGCATGTCGTTCGAGTCGCACAATCCCTCCACCCGCGGCGAGGCCGAAAAGCTGCTGGGGACGATCCTTGATGATCTGAAGAAGCGGGGCGAGCGCGCCCTGGTCGGCTTCGACTTTCCCTTGGGATTCCCCCGGGGTTTCGCCGCCGGCCTGAACCTGGCCGGCGATCCGCCGTGGCCGGCGGTCTGGACCCAGATCGACAAGATGGTGAAGGACAAGGCCGACAACACCAACAACCGCTTCGGCGTCGGCTCGGAGCTGAACCGGCGGCTGACCGGCGGTCCCTTCCCCTTCTGGGGCTGTCCGCCCAAGGACGCGCTGACCACCCTGCAGCCCAAGCGCACCCGGGCCCACGGCCCTGACGACCTGCCGGAGTTTCGCCATGCCGATGTGGCCGCCAAGGGCGCCGCCTCGATCTGGAAGCTCTATTACAACGGCTCTGTCGGCGGGCAGGCCCTGCTGGGCATCCCTGCGGTCCGGCGTCTGAAGGCCGCCCGCGGTGAGGCCGTGCGCCTCTGGCCGTTCGAAACCGGCTTCAAGGCCCTCACTGCGGCCGACCTCGACGGGGTCGAGGCGGTGGTGGCCGAGATCTATCCGTCCCTGCTGAACATCAAGGCTCCGCCCGGCGAGGTGAAGGACCTGGTGCAGGTGCGCGAGACGGCCGAGCACTTTGCCCGCCTGGACGAGGCCGGCAAGCTGGCCGAACTGTTCGCCGCCCCGCCCGGGATAGACGAGGCGGTGCTGGCCGACGCCGAGCGCGAAGAAGGCTGGATTCTCGGTGCCGGGCGCTGAGCGTCTAGAGCGGCCGCAACGACAACCGCCAGAACCGCCAGCCTAGCAGACCCGCTGAAATCAGGCTGGCGATGATCACGGCCCAGACGAGGCCGGTGACGCCCATCCCCATGGGCAGGGCCAGCCACCAGGCCAGCGGCATCATGATCAGGATGTAGCTGGTCAGGTGGGTGAAGGTCGGCAGCCAGACGTCTCCCCGCGCCCGCAGGGCCTGGGCGATCACCACCTGCAGGCCGTCGGTGAGCAGGAAGAGGCAGGAGAGCGCCAGGGCGCCAGCGGCCACCGCGATAACTTGAGGCTCGGTGGTATAGGCAGCGGCGATCCAGGGGGCTGCGGGCCAGACGACCAGCGAGACCAGCACCCCGAACAGGGCGGTGACGCCAAAGCCGATCAGGCCGGCGCGGACGACCCCGTCCCGCTCGCGGGCGCCATAGGCGCTGCTGACCAGGACCGCCGTGGCGGCGGCCAGGCCCAGGGGAACCATGAAGACGAGAGAGATCACGTTCAGCACGACCGTCCAGGCGGCCAGGGCCAGCACGCCGATCCAGCCGGCCACGACGTTGAGCGAGGCGAAGGCCGCCACCTCGAAGAAATTCGACGCGCCTGCGCCATAGCCGATCTTGCGCTGTTCGGCCTCGGCCCGGCGGTCCCGGGCCGGCTTGGCGAACACGCCCAGGGCCCGGGCGTCGCGCATCAGGGCGATATAGGCCAGCAGCCCGATCATCAGGAAGGCGCGCGCGCCGAAGGTCGCCCAGGCCGCGCCGGTGGCGCCCAGGGCCGGCAGCCCGAACGCGCCCGGCACCAGGAGCAGCAGGAAGGCCAAGTTGACGGCGTTGGCCGCCCACATCAGCAACATGGCCGGGACCGGTCGCGACAGCCCCTCCAGCCAGAAGCTGGCGGCGCAGGAGATCACATAGGTCGGCAGGGACAGGGCGAAGACGATCACCGGCCAGGCCGCGCCCGAGGCAAGGGACGGCTCGAGGCCAAGGTGGGCCAGGCCGAGCGGCCCGAGACCGGCCAGCACCACCATGCTGATCAGGCCGATCCACAACCCATAGACGAGACCGCGGCGCAGGACCGCGCCGCTCTCACGGGGGCGGCCCTCCCCCACGGCGCGGGCGGTCATCACCTGGACGCCGGTCAGCAGGCCGATGGCCATGGTGAGCACCACCGAGGTCGGCGCCCAGGCCATGGCGTGGAACCCCAGATGCTCGGCGGAGTAGCGGCCGACTACGATGGCGTCCATCAGACCCATGGTCATGATGCCCAGGCGCGCAAGCACCACCGGCCCCGACAGCTTCAGAAGCTGGGCGAGGTCGAGGCGCACGGGACTGAGGCGCGCCGCCATGGCGGGCGCAGAAGGGGCCGCAGGTCCGGCCATGACGTTCACCAGATGTCAAAGAGGCGCGGAAGGTGGTCGCCCGACCCGCCCGTGGCAAGGCCGGCGCGACCGCCTCCCAAAATGCCGCTCAGGTGGTTGCCCCGGGGCCACAGCCCCGGAGCGCCTCAGACCGCCGCGCGGCGGGCCATGTCCACCCGGTCTTCCTTGAGCTTTTCCGCCACCAGGAAGGCCAGTTCCAAGGCTTGCTCGCCATTGAGGCGGGGATCGCAATGGGTGTGATAGCGGTCGGCCAGGTCGCCCTCGGTCAGGGCCCGGGCGCCGCCCAGGCACTCGGTGACGTTCTGGCCGGTCATCTCCAGGTGCACGCCGCCGGGGTGCACGCCCTCGGCCTTGGCGATCTCCACGAACGATTTCACCTCCGACAGGATGCGGTCGAAGGGCCGGGTCTTGTAGCCGTTGGCCGCCGTCAGCGTGTTGCCGTGCATGGGGTCGATGGCCCAGACGACATTGCGGCCGCCGGCCTTGGTGGCCTGCATCAGGCGCGGCAGGCGATCAGCGATCTTGTCGTGGCCGAACCGGCCATAGAGGGTCAGGCGGCCGGCCTCGTTGGCCGGGCTGAGCGCATCGATCAGGCGCAGCAGTTCGTCCGGCTCCACGGTGGGGCCGACCTTGACGCCGATGGGGTTTTTCACCCCGCGGCAGAACTCCACATGGGCGCCGTCGAGCTGGCGCGTCCGCTCGCCGATCCACAGCAGGTGGGCCGAGGTGTCGTACCAGTCGCCCGAGGTGGAATCGACGCGGGTCATCGCCTCCTCGAAGCCCAGCAGCAGGGCCTCGTGGCAGGTGAAGAACTCCACCCGGTGCAGGTCGGGATGGCTGTCGGGGGTGACCCCGATGGCGGCCATGAAGGTCAGAGCTTCGCTGATCTTCTCCGACAGCTCGCGGTATCGCGCGCCCTGCGGGCTGTCATTGACGAAGCCGAGCGTCCAGCGGTGAATATTGTAGAGGTCGGCATAGCCGCCGCCGGCGAAGGCCCGCAGCAGGTTCAGGGTCGAGGACGACTGGGCGTAGGCCTTCAGCAGGCGCTCCGGATCGGGCGCTCGCGCCTCGGGCGTGAACTCCATCCCGTTGATATTGTCGCCGCGATAGGAGGGCAGCTCCACATCGCCGATCTTCTCCACCGGGGAGGAGCGCGGCTTGGCGAACTGTCCGGCCATGCGGCCGACCTTCACTACCGGCTTGCCACCGGCGAAGGTCAGCACGACGGCCATCTGCAGGATCAGGCGGAAAGTGTCGCGGATATTGTCGGCGTGGAATTCCTTGAAGCTCTCGGCGCAGTCGCCGCCCTGCAGCAGGAAGGCGCGGCCCTCGGCCACATCGCCCAGCAGGGATTTCAACCGCCGCGCCTCGCCGGCGAACACCAGGGGCGGCATGCCGCGCAGGGTCTGCTCGACCTGCGTCACCGCCGCGGCGTCCGGATAGTCATCCGGGATGTGCTTGGCGGGCTTTGCGCGCCAGGAGGACGGCTTCCAGGTCTCACTCATCGATCTGCAACTCCGCATCGCCAGCTTGGCGAAGCCAGGGCGGGCCAAGGTCCCGCAAGGAATGAAAGACGCGCCTTCTACTCCGATATCGGGCGCGAGGTCGATGCTCTGCGCGCCGCCGGCGCCGTTGCGGCCTTCGGCGCCCGCGCCGGCAGCCGCTGGGCGCCCGCGCTGGCGACCGCGGCCAGGGCGCCCAGGGCCAGCCACCACTCCTGCCACACGCCGAAGCTGACCGCGGCGAAGGTGAGATAGCTGACCGCCGCGGCCGCGCCGGCCGCCGCACCCAGGTCGCCCTGCTGGCGCTCCAAGCGGTGGAAGATGGCGACCCAGAAGACGGTGGCCGCCGCCGCCCCGATCACGCCGAGTTCAAGCCAGATCTGCAGGGCCGCATCATGGGGATGGAGGCGGATGCCCGGCCCGAACATGCGGCTGGCGTCCAGGCCCCAGCCGCGCAGAGGCTTGTCGCCGATCCAGTCGACCGCGTAGCTCCAATAGTCCATGCGCATGCTCCAGGAGAGGCTGACCATCTCCTGAACCTGGCCATAGGCGCCCTGGGCGCGCAGCCCCCAGACCACCAGAGGCGCGGCAAGGAAGAAGGCCGCGACGCCTGCCGCCAGCCCCCGGGGGGCCAGCTTCGGCCAGCGATAGACCGCCACGCCAGAGGCGCTGGCGAGCGCCAGGGCGATCAGCGGCGCATCGGCGCCCAGCCCCGCGGCGCCGGCGACAACGCCTGCGGCCATCAGCACGGCCAACTGCCACCAGCCGACCCGCACCGCCACCAGCGCGGCCGGCGCCCAGAGCACGGCCAGGACGAAGACGCCCTGGGCCACATTGCGGACGGCCAGGTCGGGGCGGATCGGATCGCCGATGGCCTGGCGCACCACCTGATAGAGGGCCGCGCCCGTCACCGCCTCGACGATGATCAGCGCCGCCAGGGCCGAAACCCCCGCCATCAGAATAACCATCGCCCGCCGTAGGCCCTGCGGCGTCGCCCGGCGCACCGCGCTGTAGGCCGCCCAGTAGAGCAGGCCCTGGGAGACGAGCTTGACGGCGTTGGAGCTCCACAGGGGATCAGGCCTGTAGGGGCTCCACAGCATCGATCCGCAGGCCCAGATCACCAGGACCAACAGGGCCAGGGCCGCCGGGCGGTCGGCCTCGCTCACCTGAAAGGCTGGCAGGCAAAGCAGGCCGACGATGCTAAGCAGCACCGCGAAGCCCAGGGGGCCCAGCCAGCCCAGCAGGCCGGTCATCACGCCCGCAAAGGCCAGCACCCAGCCGCACCAACGGGCGAAGCCCGATCCGCTGATCCAGCCGGGCGCCGTCACGCGGCCGCGCCCAGATCCTGTGGCAGGTATTTCTCGCGCATGGTCACCAGCTCTTCGGCCAGGGTCGGATGGACGGCGCAGGTGGAATCCCACTGGGCCTTGGTGGCCCCCATCTTCAGCGCGATGGCGGCCATCTGGATGATTTCCGGCGCATCGGCGGCGACAACATGGCAGCCGAGAATTTTCTGGCTCGCCTGATCCACCACCAGCTTGATCAGGGCGCGCTCGTCGCCGCCGGCGAAGGCGTGCTTCATGGCGCGGAAGCGCGAGAGATAGATGTCGACCTTGCCGTGGGCGTGGCGGGCCTCGGCCTCGGTCAGGCCCACCGAGCCGATCGCCGGCTGGGAGAAGACCGCCGAGGCGACCATCTCATGATCGAAGGTGGTCGGGTTGTCGTAGAATTCGGTCTGGGCGAAGGCCGCGCCCTCACGAATCGCCACCGGGGTCAGGTTGATCCGGTCGGTGACGTCGCCCACCGCCCAGATGTTTTCCACATTGGTCCTGGAATAGTCATCGACGATCACCGCGCCGTCCTTCAGCGCGACGCCGGCGTTCTCCAGGCCCAGGCCCTTGACATAGGGCGCGCGCCCCAGGGCGAAGAGCACCTGGTCGGACTCCAGGGTCGCGCCGCTGGTCAGATGGCTGACCAGCCCGGCCTCGGTCTTTTCGACGCTCTCGTGCTGGCAGCCCAGCAGGACGTCGATGCCCTTCTTTTCCAGCTCGTCGGCCAGATGCGCCCGCACATGGTCGTCGAAGCCGCGCAGGATGTTCGGCCCCCGATGCACCAGCGTCACATCCACGCCCAGGCCTTTGAAGATGCATGCGAATTCGACGGCGATATAACCCCCGCCGGCGATCACGATCCGCTTGGGCAGGTTTTCTAGCTGGAAGGCCTCGTCAGAGGTCAGCACATGCTCGATGCCCGGCATGTCCTGCGGGACCCAGGGCCGGCCGCCGGTGGCGATCAGAATCTTGTCGGCTGTGACAGTCTTGTCCTTGCCCACCAGCTCGATGGTGTGGGCGTCGATCAGCCGGGCCTTGGCATGGGCGAGTTCGGCGCCCGCATTCTGCAGGTTGGTGACATAGATTCCCGACAGGCGGGCGATTTCCTTGTCCTTTTCGGCCAGGAAGGTCGGCCAGTCGAAACTGGTTTCGCCGACGGTCCAGCCATAGGCCTGGGCCAGCTTGAAATGGCTGGCGAACTCCGAGGCGTAGACCATGAACTTCTTGGGCACGCAGCCGCGGATCACGCAGGTGCCGCCGACGCGGTGCTCCTCGGCCACGGCGACGCGGGCGCCGCTGAGGGCGGCCAGGCGCGCGGCGCGCACCCCGCCCGAGCCGGCGCCGATGACGAACAGATCGTAGTCGTACTGGGTCACGGAGGTGACGCTCCTTACGGTTCGACGGTGACGACGCCCTCGGGCGTCCCCACCAGGGCCATGTCGGCCAGGTCGAGGAACAGGCCATGATCGACCACGCCGGTGACGCTCTTCAGCGCATCGGCCAGCGCCGCGGGATCCTCGACCCGTCCGCAGGCTGCGTCATAGATGAGGTTTCCGCCGTCGGTTCGCACGGGGGCGCCGTCTTTCACTCGCAGGCGCGGCGCAACGCCGAGATCGCACTCCGACAGGGCGTCGCAGATTCGCAGGGCCGTCGTCTCGTGAGCGAAGGCCACCACCTCGATCGGCAGGGGGAACTTCCCAAGCGCCGGCACGCGCTTGGCGGCGTCGGCGATGACCACGCAGCGGCGCGAGGCCTCCCAGACCAGCTTCTCGCGCAGCAGGGCCGCGCCGCCGCCCTTGATCAGCGACAGGGCCGGGCCGATCTCGTCGGCGCCGTCCACGGTCAGGTCGATGGATCTTATGGGGCCAAGCTCGGACAGCTTCATGCCCAGGCCCTGGGCCAGTTCGGCGGTGGCCACCGAGGTGGCGACACAGGTCACGTCAAGCTTGCGCGCCGCCAGCGCCTTGACGAACCAGGCCGCGGTCGAGCCGGTGCCCAGGCCCACGACCATGCCGGTCTCCACCAGGGCGGCGGCGGCCTCGCCGGCGGCTTTCTTCTGCGCGTCTGCGTCCATTTGATTTCCGTCTCTCGCCGCCGACCAGGCAAGCGGCTCATTTGTCTTCTTCTAGGCGCCTGAGCGCGGCAAGGCCACGGCCGAAACCCCCAAGCGCTCAGGCCTTGGTCGCCCTGGCGCGCTTGCCGGCGCGAAACCGCTCCGCCCAGCCGGGCTTCTCCACCTGGGTCGAGCGCTCCAGGGCCAGGGCGTCGGGCGCCACCTCGCGGGTGATCACCGAGCCCGAGCCGATATAGGCGCCCGCCCCGATCCGCACCGGCGCCACCAGGGCCGAGTTGGAGCCGATAAAGGCGCCCTCCCCCACATGGGTGTCGAACTTGTCGAAGCCGTCATAGTTACAGAAGATCGTCCCGGCCCCGATATTGGCCCCGGCCCCGACGGTCCCGTCCCCCAGATAGGCCAGATGATTGGCCTTGGCGCCGGCGCCGACCGCGACCTTCTTCACCTCGACGAAGTTGCCGATATGGGCCCTTGCGCCGATCTGCGCGCCGGGACGCAGGCGGGCATAGGGGCCGACCAGAGCGCCCTCAGCGACGTTGGCCCCCTCAAGGTGGCTGAAGGCCCGGATCACCGCGCCGGTCTCGACGCTCACGCCGGGGCCGAAGACCACGAACTGTTCCACCGTCGCGCCGGGCGCGATCTCGGTGTCCCAGGAAAAGTGCACGGTGTCCGGCGCCGGCATGGCGACGCCTTCGTTCAGGAAGTGGTGGCGACGGCGCTGCTGGAAGATGGCCTCGGCCGCCGTCAGCTGGGGTTGGGAATCAGCGCCCATGACCGCGCTCTCGGGCACGAAGGCGGCGCGCACATTAGCCTCCTCGGCCACGGCGACGGCCACGACGGATGTCAGGTAGTATTCCCCCTTGGCGTTGTCGTTGCCCACCTTGTCCAGCCAGTTGAACAGGCGGCAGGCGTCAGCGGCCATCATGCCGGAATAGCAGGCCCGCACATGGCGCTCCTCCTCGCTGGCGTCGCGGGCCTCGACAATGCGGATGACATGGCCATCGGCCCCGCGGATCAGCCGCCCATAGAGGGCCGGGTCGGCGGGTTCGAAGCCGAGCAGCGCGATCTGCGCGCCTTGCTCGCGCAGGGCGAACAGGGGCTCCAGGTCCTTGCCTTCCAGCAGCGGGCAGTCGGCGTTGGTCACCAGCACGTCGCCAGCGAAGTCCTGCAGGGCCGGCCGGGCGGCCAGCACTGCGTGGCCGGTGCCCAGCGGCGGGTCCTGCACCACCACCGCGGCCTCGCCCAGCCGCGCCACGACCGCCTGGCGCACCGCCGCGCCCTGCGCCCCGACCACGACCAGGATTCGCTCACAGCCCGCCGCCTGCACCGCATCGATGGCCCGGTCCAGCATGGTCCGGCCGCCGACCTTGTGCAGCACCTTCGGGATCGGCGACTTCATGCGCGTCCCCTGGCCCGCGGCGAGGATGACGGCGGCGCGCGGTTGGGCGCTGGGGGTCATGGGCGAAATCCTTGGCGAGTCGACGGCGTTGCAATCATGGGGCGTTTAGCCGAAACGGCGACAGGTTTCGACGACAGGAGACGAAGATCCCATGGCCGCCCCCCTCGACCTTTCGGCCCTGGCCGGCGCAGCGCTCGCCTTCGACCTGGACGGCACCCTGGTGGACACCGCGCCGGACCTCGTCGGCACGCTGAACGTCATCCTGCAGGAGGAAGGCCACGCTCCCCTGCCGCTCGCCGAGGCCCGCCCCTTCATTGGCAAGGGCGCGCGCTGGCTGCTGCAGCGCGGGTTCACCGAGGCCGGCGCGCCCATCTCCGACGACGCCATGGGCGGCCTCTTCGAGCGGTTCATCGCCCGCTACAACGCCCATATCGCCGACGAGAGCGTCCCCTTCCCCGGCATGGTCGAGACGCTGGAGGCCCTGCGCGGGGCCGGGGCGCGCCTGGTGGTCTGCACCAACAAGCGCACCGACCTGTCCACCAACCTGCTGGACGCCCTGAACCTGTCGTCCCTGTTCGAGGCCGTTGTCGGGGCCGACGCCGCCCCGGCCCAGAAGCCCGACCGCCGCCACCTGGAAACCGCCATCGCCCGGGCCGGCGGCCGCCCCGACCGCGCCATCATGATCGGCGACGCCGCCCCCGACGCCGGCGCCGCCCGAGCCGCCGGCGTGCCCCTGATCCTGGTCAGCTTCGGCTACACCGAGGTCCCCGTGGCCGATCTTGGGGCCGACATTCTGATCAGCCGCTACGCCGATCTGCCGGCCGCCTGTTTGCAACTACTGCCGGCTTGCCCCGCGGCGAACGAGACGCTATAGGCGCATCCCTTCCGATGGATGCGTAGCTCAGCGGGAGAGCACCTCGTTCACACCGAGGGGGTCACAGGTTCAATCCCTGTCGCATCCACCATTCCTTCCGCCGCTGAGCCGGCGTGAATTCTCTTTCCCATGAGCGCCTTCGAGAAGTCCGTCGGTGCGCCGGCGCTGGCCGGCGCGGCTCTCCATGCGCCGCGCCCGATCATGATACCGCGCTGTCTCCCGCGACCGTTGGCGCTGCCGTTTGAGCCGTTCGCCTTCTTCGCCAATGTCGTTTCGGATCCTCGCCTGGCTACCAAGCATAGAGCGACCAAAGGAAAGGCCCGCGCAATGGACACGCGGGCCTCCTACCGTACTGGCCTGACTTTACTGAGCGGCGGCTTCCAGGGCCTGGGCGCGCTCCAGATGGGTGCGTAGCTTGGGCACGAGGTCGCGGGCGAAGGCGGTGAGTTCGGTGTTGTCGCCGTTCTCGGCATAGCCTTCATGCAGGGTGATCGCCTCCTGATGGGCGGCGACCTGCTGTTCGGCGAAGACCTTGTCGAATTGCGCGCCCTCAGCGGCGCGCAGATTGTCGATCAGGCCCTGGCGGCGCTCATCCATCTCGGTGGGCGGAGTTTCGCCTGCGGCGCGGGCCAGTTCGGCCAGTTGACCGGAGCTGGCCGTATGATCGTTGACCAGCATTTCGCCGAGTTGCTTGGTTTCGGCGCTCTGGCCCTTCTCCTGAGCCATGCGGCCAGCTTCGATCTCGTACATGTCGCTGACCGCGGCGTTCATGACGTATCCGCCAAGCGTGTTCGCCCCAAGCGTCGCCGCCGAGGTCTGGCCGACGGCCGCCGAGGTGGCGTCCTGCGCAGCGTTCACGGGATCGGACTGGCCGACCTCGGTGGTCCCGTCGCCGTTTCCGCAAGCAGCAAGGCCGACCAGGGCCGCGGCGCAGGCCGATACGATCAGATAGCGTTTCATAGGAGAGCTCCCTCATTGGATCCTGCCAAGCCAACACGAAGCGCAGCGATGGGTTCCGAACGCTGCGGCGCCCGCAGATGGCCCGACTCAGGGTTTTCTGGACCTTGAATCCAATTCAACGACCACGCGTTCTCCTTGCCGGAGGTTCCATGTCCAACTCAAAGCTTGAGCGTGAATACTGCGTCCATTTGGCTGAGGGCGATCATCAGGCGGTCCGTCGCCTGACCGAGCGCAGCTTCGAGGCCGCCGCCCTGGCCTATGTCGAAGACCTGCATCTGGCCGAGAGCGGCGCCGAGATAAGCCTGGTGGTGCAGGATATGGAAAGCGGCCACGAGCACTGCTTCCGCATAGATCTCGACAGCGGTGAGACCTCGGCCTGCGGCTGATCAGGCCGCCTGCGACTATGCTCATGACGCCCCGCCAACACGGCGAGGCCCGGCTCAGGGCTCCGCATAACCCTGGGCGCGAAGAACCAGTTCATAGGCCGCGGGATCTTCGGTGAAGAACAGGCCGCCTCGCCGTTCAGAGTCCTGGGGCAGGTAGTCGAGGGTCATCTCGCTCTCCTCGATGGCTTCTCCCCCACGGGAAAGCTCGCCGGTGACCACGACGCCGGCTCCCGTGCTATGTCCGGTATTGGTGGCCTTGAAGCTCACCAGATAGCCCGCGCGGGCGCGCGCCACGCCGGTCACCTCCAGCACCACGGCCGGCGGCCCCTCCGGGCGCGTCAGGGCGAAGTGGACCATGTAGCCTACGGTGAAGATCACCAGCAGCGCGCCGAGACCGGCCACCAGCCACTCCAGGGCCGAGGTGGTTTCGGGCGCTCCATGGTCATCGGGCTCAGCCCTGTCAGTCGACGTCATAGGAGCAGCCTCGCAGCAGCGGCGCCGATCGCGCCCGGAAAGCTCAGGACAATGGCCGCGCTGATGATCTCCTGCAGGCCGCTGCTGTCGGTGCGGCTGAATATCCAGAGTGCAAACAGGCTGACCAGCAGCACGACGGCGTAGCCGACCACGCTGAACCGGAGGAAGATGATCGAGGCGGGGATCGCCTCAGGCCGCCGGGAGCCCCCTCTGAAGTTCAGGGCGTAGACAAAGGCGTGCATGAGCCCCAGCGACAGCAGCGCCAGAGCCACACCCTGCCAAGCCGACATCTTGTAGGCGATGGCCACCATCTCTTCGGTGGGGGCGACATTGAAGGAGAGGAAGAGCGCGCCCGCCCCCATCAGGAAAAGCTCGCCCCCGTAGGTTGGGTCCCTTCGCTCCGGCCCTTCGCCCTCCGGTTCGGCGCCCAATTGACTACGCGCCAGCATGGCGCCGAAGCTGCCCGGCACGGTCTGGATCGCGACCTTGCCGATGATCTCCCGCGGCGCCATTTCCGGGGTCAGAATCCCGAATATCCACAGGATGACGCCCGCTGCGATCGCGGCCACCAGCATGACGACCAGGGCGTCGGCCATGTCGTCGCGCAGGTGCGCCGTCGGCCGCATGCCGCCGAAGCGCGACAGACCCACGAGAACCGGGAAGGTCAGGACCAGCAACAGGGCGAGGCGGAGCGGGTCCATGTAGAAGCCCAGCCACCACATCTCCATGGTCATCATCATGGGCAGCGAAAAGATCAGCGCGCCGGCGAAGGCCCGCCCCAGCCCCTTCAAGAAGGCCGCGTCCGCACGCAAGGCGCTCAGCACCCGAATTCTCCCTCAGTTGCGCCCGTTGCATCCAAGAGTGTTTGACGGAGCCGCCGGGTTCCCTCGGGTGACGCCCTTGCATCCGTAGTAGGCTGCCGGGGCACAGATGGACCAGATGCGGCCTGCCCGGCGGCGCCAAGCTTGACTCCCGCCTTCGCTGCATCCGCGATGCAGGGAAACCAATCTGCGAGCATGGATATGCCCGGCGCCCTGGACGCGATCGACACCAAGATTCTGGAGATCCTGCAGCGGGACGCCTCCCTGTCGACGGCGGACCTGGCCGAGCAGGTCGGCTTGTCACAGTCCCCCTGCTGGCGGCGCATCCAGCGACTGCGGGAAGAGGGCTATATCAAGGGCACCGTGGCCCTGGTGGATTGCCAAAAGCTCGGCTTCGCCATCCAGATTTTCGCCCAGCTCAAGATGATCCCCTTGAGCGACGAGGACCGGGCCAGCTTCCACCGCGCCGTCGAGGCTATTCCGGAGATCACCGAGTCCTATGCCGTGTTCGGTGAGATGGACGCCATGTTGAAGGTCCTGGCGCCGGACCTGAACTGGTATCAGGACTTTGTCGTCTCAACGATCCTGAAGCTGCCCGGCGTGGCGGACATTCGCTCCATCGTCACCCTGGCGGCGTCCAAGCACACCACCGCTGCGCCCCTGCACGTCCGCCCCCTGCGCTGATCCTCGAACGCCGCAGATCGTTCCCCCTTCGGGACTCAGGCCGTGTCCGTGGCGGCCAGCAGATCGGCCATTTCCTGCGGGGTGTTGGCGCCCCGAAGGCGCATCAGAGCGCCGAGCGACGTTGGCAGGACCGCCAGACCCGCCCGCTCGACGAACCGCCGCAAGGGCCAGCCATCAGCCGCATCGGACGGGGCCGCGTCGACGGATAGGACCATAGGCACAGGCAGACCCTCGAACGTCGCCCCCGGGGCCGGGGCGGCCAGCAGAGGCGCGAGGTCATCGGCTCGCAGGGTGGGCGCATCGACCGCCAGGATGAGCGCGCGCGCAGCGCCTCGCCTGCGGGCCTCCGCCAGTCCGCCAAGGAGCCCGCCAACCGGTCCCGCCTCCGGCCTCGGGTCGCTCACAAACCCAAAGCCATAGTCGCGTCCCACGCTCAACACCGAGTCTGCGCCCACCGCCCGACCCAGCGCGGCCACCCGCTCGATGGCGCTGCGCCCGCCCCAGTCGATCAGGGCCTTGTCCCGTCCCATGCGTGCCGATTGGCCGCCGGTGAGGATGAGAGCAATCAGTGTCATGGCGCTCATCATGCGCTGAACCCGTTGCCACACAAGGGCGCAGCTCTTCCCATAACGCTGGTTTGAGATTGACTCTCATAATTAGAAAGGGCAGTTGCGAGCGGTTCTTATTTGGGTGGGTGGTATGTCTCGTATTGCATGGACGATCGGCGCTTTGGCCCTTGGCCTCGGAGGCGGGGTCGCCTCGGCCGATGATGCGACCGAAATTCGCGAAGTGGTCGTCACCGGTGAAAAGACCGAACGAAGCCTGCAGGACACCGTGACCAGCGTCGCCGTCGTCGACGCCCGCAGGATCGAAGAGGAGGCCATCCAGACCTTCTTCGACATCGTCGCCCGAACGGCCAACGTCTCCTCCACCTATGGCGGCTCCGGCTTCACCATTCGAGGAGTCAACAACATCAACGTCTCGGGCGGCGGCGGCGGCGGCCTGGCCACGGTTTATGTGGACGGCGCCGCCATCCCCGAACGGGCCCTCAATAACGGCCCGCTGGACATGTGGGATGTCGCCCAGGTCGAGATCCTGCGCGGGCCGCAATCGACACTCCAGGGCCGGAACGCCCTAGCCGGCGCGGTGGTGATCCGCACGGCCGAGCCCACCTGGACCTGGGGCGGCCGGGCGCGGGCCATGGTTTCCGACGCCGGGGAACGCAGCCTGGCCTTCGCCGGCGGCGGGCCGATCATCGAAGACCAGCTGGCCTTCCGGCTGGCCATCGAAGACCGCAAGGCCGACGGCTTCGTCTACAACACCACCCGCGAGCAGGACGAGGACCCCACCGACGCCACGACGATCCGCGGCAAGCTGCTGTTCACGCCCCAGGCCTTGCCCGACCTGACCGCCCGCATGGTCTGGACGCATGACGAGCGCACCGGCGGCTATGTCTACAGCTACGCCCGCACCGATGTCGCCGACCCCTTTGAGAACCGGGTCACCGGCGGCGACTTCCCCAACGACAGCGACAGCACCGCCGACATCCTCACGCTTGAGGCGGATTACCGGCTATCGGATCGGTTTGACCTGACCAGCGTCACCGCCTGGAGCCGCGTCGATAATCTCAGCCGCTATGATGGCGACTACGGCCCCGTCGCCGACGCCTTCGGCATCCTGGACGAAGAGGACGAGGTGTTCTCGCAGGAGGTGCGCCTGGCCTATTCCGGCGAGCGGCTGAACGGCCTGGTCGGCGCCTACTACGCCCGCCGCATCCGAGACTATGTGAACACCACGCGGACGAACGTGCCGACGCCGGCGCCGACCCTGCAAGGGGTGCTGATGGGCGCGCCCTTCAGCCTGGACGCCGCCACGGCCGACATGATCGCCAACCTCTATGTGTCGCGACTGCCGGCGATCCCGGTGGACTATTTCGGCTCATCGCCCGAGGACATCCGCACGATGGCCCTCTTCGGGGACGGCCGCTTCCAGGTCACGCCGCAGCTCTCGATCCTGGCGGGCTTCCGCTATGACCGGGAGGAGAACATCCAGTCCTCCGAGCAGATCGCCACATTCGGCGGCGCCTATCCCGATCCTGCAAGCTTCGGATCCCTGGCCCCTGTGATCGGCGGCCTGAACCAGGTGGTCGGCATGTTCGTGGCCCAGGCCGGCGGCTCGGCGCCCACCGCCAGCCGCGACTTCGAGGCCTTCCTGCCCAAGCTTGGCGCCCGGTACGAGATGACAGACGACGCCTCGGTTTCGTTCGTCGTGCAACGGGGCTACCGGTCCGGCGGCTCGGCCGTCAACGTGGCCCGCTCCACCGTGGTCCCTTACGACCCGGAGTTCACCTGGAACTACGAACTGGCCCTGCGGACGAGCTGGCTGGATGAGGCCCTGACCCTCAACGCCAACGCCTACTATGTCGACTGGACCGACCAGCAGGTGATGGTCAATCTGGGTACGACGATCTACGACACCCAGACCGAGAACGCCGGCGCCTCACATCTGTACGGCTTTGAGATCGAGGGCGCCTGGCGCCCAGCCGCCGCCTACGACCTCTACGCCTCGGTGGGCCACACCAAGACCGAATTCGAGGACTTCGAGGTCACCTTGGGCGCAACCCATGTCGATCTCAGCGGTTCGGAGTTCGCCTTCGCGCCCCATTGGACCTGGGCGGTCGGCGGCAACTATCGCTGGGACAGCGGCCTCTTCCTGAACCTGAACGCCAGCTATCGCAGCGACGCCTTCAGCAACACCGGCGTCACGCAGAGCAACTTCGCCATCGACGCCCGCACCCTGGTCAACGGCCGCTTCGGCTATGACGCCGGCGACTGGCGGATCTCGGTCTACGGCCGCAACCTGCTGGACGAGCAGTATGTCCAGTACGAGCAGGCCGATCTGAACCGCGCCATCTTCGGCGACCCGCGGGTCATCGGAGCGGCCCTCGAGATCGAGTGGTGACCCCGGCCGCCGACATCTTCGCCGCCGCGGCGCTCACGGCTCTGGGCGCAGCCGCGGCCCTGATCCTGCGTCGGGCGTGGCGGCGCCGTGACGGCGCCCGACCCTGGCTGATGCTGGCCGGATGGGGCGCCCTGGCCGCCGCGGTGCTGGGCGCAGCGCCCTTTCTTGGCCCGGCGAGAGGTCCGTTCATGGCCTCGGCCCTGGTGTCCTTCGGCGCCCTGGCTGTCGTGGCCGCCAGCCTGCAGAAACGCACCGGCCGCAGCCGCCCGCCGCGAGAGGTCGCTCTGGAGCCCTCCGAGCGGGCCTCCAAGGCCTGGCGCGGCTGGCTGCGGGTGTTGCTGGCCGGTCCCCTGGGCGGAATCGCCGCCATGGGCGTAGGCTTGGCCTGGACCGTCTGGGTCCCCGGCCCACCCCAGACCCGCATCGTCCTCGGCGGCCTGCTGGTGCCCATCCTCTGGGCCGCCGGCATGGCCTGGACCCTGGCGGACGACAAGATCCTGCGGGCCACCGCGGTGCTGTCGGGCGTCACCCTGGTGACCTTCACCGCCGCTGTCCTGAAGGGCTTCTCATGAGCAAGGCCGGCAAGCCGATCTGGCCGAAGATCCCGCCCGGCTTCGTCCGCGCCGTGCTGGCGGGCCATTCGGCCCTGGGCCTGGCCTTCGCCGCCCTGATCTATCTGGTCTGCTTTTCCGGCACGGTGGCGGTCTTCGCCGAGGAATTCCATCGCTGGGAGCAACCGGCCGCGCCACGGATGGACGCCGTTTCGCCCGCCGCCCTGCAGACGGCGATCGAAGGCGCCATCGCCCAGTATGGCAAGGCCGAGCACATCTTCATCAACCTGCCCACCGAGGGCGCGCCACGGGTCTCGCTCTATGTGGACCGGGAGGCGGGCGACCTCGAACTGTTCGCCGATGCGCAAGGGCGCCTGACCGATCCGGCGCCGACGCCCTGGACCGACTTCATGACCACCCTGCACATCTATCTGCACCTGCCGCGGAGCTGGGGGATATTCGTGGTCGGCCTGACCGGCGTGGCCCTGCTGTCCTCGCTGATCTCGGGCATCTTCTCCCATCCGCGGGTGTTCCGCGACGCCTTCCACCTCCGCTGGGGCGGCTCCAAGCGCCTGCAGGAAGCCGATCTGCACAACCGGATCAGCATCTGGGCCCTGCCCTTTCACGTGACCATCGCCCTGACCGGAGCCCTGCTCGGCCTGACCACCATCATTGCCGGCGTCCTGGCTCTGGCCCTGTTCCAGGGGGATGTCGGGCGGGCCTATGACCTCTTCCTTCCGCCAGCGCCGCAGGATGATCCGCGCGCAGCCCCGCTCCCCCGGGTGGACGCCGCCCTGGCCCAGGTGGCCCGCATGACCCCCGGGGCCGTTCCCACCTATGTCGGCCTCGATCACCCCGGCGAGCGGGGTCAGAGCGTGCAGGTTCTGGCCGGCGCGCCGGGGCGTCTCTCCGCGGGCGAGAACTATGTGTTCGACGGGGCCGGCCGGCCGCTGACCGACGCCCCCATGGGAGGCGAAACCGTGGGCGCCCAGATCATCCAGGCGATCGGCCAGCTGCATTTCGGCTGGTTCGGCGGATGGCCGATCAAGCTCGTCTATGCTGTGCTGGGCGCCGGCCTGACCGTGGTCACCACCAGCGGCGTAGCCATCTGGCTCGCCCGCCGACGCGACAAGGGCCGGCCTGCGCCCATGTGGGAGCGGATCTGGGTCGCCACGGTCTGGAGCCAGCCGCTGGCCTTCGGGGTCTCAGCGGCCCTCGCCTTCATCCCCGCCATTCCGCCGCTGGCGAGCTGGGCCGTGGCCACGCTTCTGGCCTTGGGCTCAGCCTTCGTCTGGACCGCGCCCGCCGCCATATCGCGCCACTTGCGGCTGGCCTCGGCCCTGAGCCTCGGCCTCGCCGTGCTCGCCCACATGGCCGTCTGGCGAGGCGCGGCGACGGACCCGGTGGCCTGGATCACCAACGCCGTGGCGATCCTGCTGGCCGCGGGTCTCGTCCTCTCGGTCTGGCCTCGCGCGGCCCGCCCGCTCGGCGCGTCGTCCCCTGCGCCGGCCGAGTAGCCTGCAAACGGCCGACGGCCTGAATTCTGGTGGAAAATGTGGCGTGGACCTGTGGCGTCCCCGACCCAGTGCTTGAAGCCCCCATGCTCTGGGCCTATGGCGGTCCATCCAGCAGAACGAGCACGCGGCAGGTTCCCGCCGAACGCCACGGGGATTGAGAAACGCCGCGAGCTCATGCGCAAGGCCGCGACCTGACCCCATGAGCCAGCCCCTCTTCTTCAACCTGCAGGCCACCCACAACGCCAACCGCTGGTACCTGCCGCTGAGCCCGGCTGTGTGCGTCGGCCCGCCGGGCAACCTGTTCATGTTCGGCGGCGTGGGCATGGGGGCGGCCATCGCGGCCCTGGAGCGCACCTGCGAACGGCCGGCGGTCTGGGCGACGGCCCAGTACCTGTCCTATGCGCGGCCCCCCAGCATCGTCGATCTGGATGTGCGGGTCCCGGCCTCGGGCAAGTACAACAGCCAGGCCCGGATCATTGGCCACGTCGGCGACAAGGAGATCTTCACGGTCAACGCCGCCCTCGGCGCCCGGGAGAGCGAGCATTCGGTCCAGTGGCTGGAAGCCCCCAAGGCGCCGCCGCCGGAGGACTGCATTCCGGCCGACCACTGGCGCGGCGGTGGCGATGACCTGCACAGCCGGATCGAGGTCCGCGTGGCGCAGGGCCGCTATGGTGGCGCAACCGCCGGGACGTCCGACAAGGACGGCCGGCTGCTGCTGTGGATCCGGTCGCGGGAGGGTCTGCCGATTGATTCCAGCTTCCTGGCCATCATCGCCGACTTCATCCCCGGCGCCCTGGGCAACGCGCTGGACTTGAACGCCGGCGGCAACAGCCTGGACAACACCATCCGCTATCGCCGCATCGTGCCCACCGACTGGGTGCTGGCCGACATCCGCGTCCACGGGGTCCACGGCGGTTTCGCCCACGGCGCCATGTACCTGTTCGCCCAGGACGGCGAGCTGATGGCCACGGCCAGCCAGTCGATGATCCTGCGGGTCTTCGAGGGCGCCCGCGACTGAGCGGCCCGCTGGCCCGCTGGCCCGCGCGCGCTAGTAAATGACCCCGGTCGGAGGGCCAGCTTCACAGGAGCGTCATAGCCTCCTTTCCTGTGACCGGATCTAGGTCCGGCGCGAGTTGGGACAACCAAAAAAGGGGGATTGTCATGACGCGTCTCAAGTCGTTCCGCGGCCTGCTGCTGGTCGGCGCCGCGAGCCTGATCGCCGGACCCGCCGCGGCCCAGGCCAGCGGCACGCTGCTCGAAGAAATCATCGTCACCGCCACCAAGCGCGAAGTCAGCGTCCGAGATATTTCCGGATCGGTCAGCGCCGTCAGCGGCGCCCAGCTCGAGGCCATCGGCGCCCAGAGCTATGCCGACTACATCGCCCGCACCCCGGGGGTGACCTTCAACCAGTTCCAGCCGGGCACGTCCCACGTGGTCATCCGCGGGGTGGCCACCAATTCCGGCAACGTCCAGGGCCAGGGCACCACCGGCTACTACATCAACGAAGTGCCGCTGACCGAGCCGGGCTGGACCATCGTCATCCCGGACATCGACGCCTTCGACGTGGACCATGTGGAGATCCTGCGCGGTCCCCAGGGCTCCCTGTTCGGCTCGGCCTCCATGGGCGGCGCGGTGAACTATGTGGCCACCAAGGCCGACGCCAGCGCCTATGACGCGGCCATCGAAACCACGCTCAGCAAGACCCGGAACGCCGATGTCGGCGGGGCGATCAAGGGGATGGTGAACATCCCGCTGGTGCAGGACAAGCTCGCCCTGCGCGCCGTGGCCACCTATCGCAACGATCCCGGCTATCTCGACAATGTCGGCATCGGCGAGACCGGCTCCAGCGACATCACCATCGGCGGCGGCCGGCTCTCGCTCGTCTGGACACCCACCGACGCCACCGAAGTGTCCTGGCTGAGCCTCTATCAGAAGACCGAGGCCGACGACGCGCCCTACCGCAATCCGGCCTTCGGCGACCTGGCGCGGTCCACGGCGTTCGCCGAGGCCAACGAGACCGACGTCACCCTGCACAGCCTGAGGCTGGACCACGACTTCGGCTTCGCCACCCTGACGGCCATCGGCGCCTATCAGGAGAAGTCGCAGGACTTCGCCTTCGACTACACGCCCTATCGCGGGCTGTATAACGCCGATCTGGGCCTCAACCTGATCTCGCCCCTATTCATCGAGAGCGGCGGTAAGTCCACCGGCGAGAGCCTGGAAGTTCGTCTGGCGTCGAACACCGAGGGCCGCTTCGAGTGGCTGATCGGGGCCATGTACTTCGAGAGCGAGAAGAACCTCTACGAGCAACTCGGGGCCGACGGCGCGGCGGCGGCCTTCGACGCCTCCCCGCTCTTTGGCCCGGGGACGGGGGCGGCGATCGCGCCGGACGGCCGCATCTTCAACGCCTTCTTCACCGACCTGAAGGCCAAGGAGATGGCGGTGTTCGGCGAGGCCAGCTTCAACTTCACACCGGAACTGAAGCTCACCGCCGGCGGTCGCCTCTTCAAGACCGAGACCGACTCCACCTCCAGCCAGGTGGGCTTCTCGACCTTCCCGGGCGGCCTGAACGTCTCGCCCACCGAGTCGGACGAGCAGGACGGCTTCTCGCCCAAGGTCTCCCTGACCTACACCCCCAACGAAGACCTGATGGTCTATGGTCTCTATTCCGAAGGCTTCCGCTTCGGCACGCCCAACACCCAGGGCCTCAGCGCCTTCCCGGTGCCGGCGGGCTCCGAGAGCGACAGCCTGAAGAACTACGAGATCGGCGTCCGCTCGAACCTGGCGGGCGGCAAGCTCCTGCTCGACGCCACGGCCTTCTATGTGGACTGGTCGGACATCCAGCTGCGCCTGCTGACGCCGGACGACTTCAACTACGCGGCCAACGGCGGCGCGGCGACGATCAAGGGCCTCGAGACCTCGATCACTTTCAGCCCGACCCCGCAGCTCGATCTGCAGTCGAGCATCACCTACATGGAGGCCCGTCTCGACGAGCCGCTCTTCATTCTGTGGTACGGCGCCGCGCCCGAGGGCTCGCAGCTGCCGGGCTCATCGGACTGGTCGATCTCCAACACTGCCTCCTACCGGTTCGAGGCGGCCTATGATCCGACCCTGATCCTGTCGCATCGCTACGTGTCGTCTGGCATCAGCGACCTGAATTCGGCCGTGCCGGGGGTCGCTCCGAACACCCAGGGCGACTTCAACGTCATCGACCTTCGCCTGCGGGCGGACTTCGGGGCGACCTCGGTCACCCTGTTCGGGTCGAACCTGGGCGATGAGCGGGGCGTGACGCGCACCCTTCCCGAGGCCAATGGTCTCAGCCAGGGTCTGATCCGGCCGCGCACCGTCGGGGTGACCCTGAACTGGTCGCTCTAGGGCGACTGCGCCACACGGTCTGAGTGCGAGACGGAGCGTAGCTGATGAACCGACGGACCCTGTTGCTTTCGGCGGCGGGCCTGGCGCTGACGCCAGGCCTTGCCCGGGCCCAGGCGGACGTCGGTTCGATCAGCCCGCCCCGCCCGCCCCGGCGGCCGTTGCGGATCGAACAGCTCGGCCGGGTCCGGCATGATCCCTATGCCTGGCTGCGCGATCCCAACTGGGCCGAGGTTTCCCGCGACAGCAGCCTGATGTCGCCGGAGATCCGCGCCCATCTCGAGGCCGAGAACCGCTACGCCGAAGCGATGCTGGCGCCGACGCAGGAACGCCAGGAGGCCTATGCCCGGCGCATGATGGCCCTGGCCGAGGGCGACGAATCCCAGCCGCCGGTCCCCGATGGCCC
>NZ_JBALUY010000063.1:0-17662 GCF_036963605.1 Phenylobacterium sp.
ATGGCCGCGTCCAGCACCAGGAAGCGCCGACCTTCCGGTCGCTCGTGGACGTGCACCACCTGCGCCAGCAGCACGCCGGCGTTGGCCGCGATCACCCGGCCAGGTTCGAAGGCCAGCGCCACGTCCAGGCCGCGGGTCGCCCGGGCCACCACCTTGGCGTAGTCGGCCGGCGAGGGGGGCTCCGGCTGGTTGAAATAGGGCACGCCCAATCCGCCGCCGAGGTCCAGGCGCTCGACGGACAGGCCCTCGGCCTTCAGGCGTCCGACAAGGCCCGCCATCTTGGCGAAGGCCTCGGCCATGGGGGCCAGGTCGGTGATCTGGCTGCCGATGTGGCAGGCGACGCCCACGGGGTTCAGCCAGGCGTTGTTGGAGGCCTGGGCGTAAAGCCGCTCGGCCTCGGCGAAGGAGACGCCGAACTTGTTCTCCGACTTGCCGGTGGCGATCTTGGCGTGGCCGCCGGCCGCCACGTCGGGATTGACCCGGAAGGCGATGGTGGCGCGCTTGCCCAGGCTTTGCGCCACCTGGGCGATGGCGACCATCTCCGGCTCGGACTCGACATTGATCTCGCTGACCCCGGTCTCCAGGGCGAAGGCGATCTCGGCCCGGGTCTTGCCGACACCGGAGAAGACGATGCGTTCTGGCGGCACGCCTGCGGCCAGGGCCCTGCGGATTTCGCCCTCCGACACCGTATCGGCGCCGGCGCCGAGTTGCGCCAGGGTTCTGAGCACGGCGAGGTTCGAGTTGGCTTTTACGGCGAAGGCGATCAGCGGATCGCGCACGCCCTCGGCCTCAAGCGCCTCGCGCAGGACCGTATAGTGCCGCTCAAAAGTGGCGGTGGAATAGACATAGACGGGCGTGCCGACCGCCTTGGCGATGTCGGCCAGGGCCACGTCCTCGCAGAAGAGCTCCCCCTCCCGCAGCTCGAAATGATTCATCGGGGATTGGCGTAGGGGTCGGGCAGGGCGCCCTGGGGCGAGGAGGCGGTGGGACTGGAGGATGTGCCTTCGATGGGCAGAGTCCTGGGGGGCGCCGGGTTGGTGGAACGGGTCCGCGGATCGACCGTGTCCACCGGCTTGCTGGCCGAGGGACGCGGGGCGACGATCTCGCCGGTGGCAGGGTCGCCCCACAGGGGCGGCGGACGATCCAGACCGCCGGCCTTGCCGCAGGCGGCCAGGACGAGCGTGCTGGCCAGGGCCAGGAAAAGCGGAGCGCGGAGCTTCATTTCAGCAAGTCCTTCCAGCGGGCGACCTGGGCGCGAACCTGGTCGGGGGCGGCGCCGCCATAGCTTTTGCGGCTGGCCACGGATGCGGCCGGTGTCAGAACCTCATAAACGCCGGAGCCGATGCGCGGGTCCAGGCCCTTCATCTCATCCAGGGGCAGATCGGCCAGATCGCAGACCAGCTGCTCGGCCCGCTTCACCGCAGCCCCGGTGATGTGGTGGGCGTCGCGGAAGGGCATGTCCAGGGTCCGCACCAGCCAGTCGGCCAGATCGGTGGCCGTCGAGAAGCCGGCCCCGGCGGCCGCGGCCATCCGTTCTGCGTTGGGGGTCAGGTCGGCGACCATGCCGGTCATGGCGCCCAGCGACAGGTCCAGCACGTCGAAGGCCTCGAAAGTGGGGACCTTGTCCTCCTGCATGTCCTTGGAATAGGCCAGCGGCAGGCCCTTCATCACCACGGCCAGCTGGGTGAAGGCCGCCAGCATGCGGCCGGCCTTGGCGCGGACCAGCTCGGCCGCATCGGGGTTCTTCTTCTGCGGCATGATGGATGAGCCGGTGGTGAAGGCGTCCGACAGGGCGATGAAGCCGAACTGCGGCGTCATCCAGATGACGATCTCCTCGGCCAGGCGCGACAGGTGGGTGGCGCAGATGGCGCCGGCCGCCAGCGCCTCGAGTGCGAAGTCGCGGGACGACACGCTGTCGAGGGAGTTGGCGGTGGGCCGTGCAAAGCCCAGCGCTTGGGCCGTGGCGTGACGGTCGATGGGGAAGGGCGAGCCCGCAAGGGCCGCGGCGCCCAGGGGGCATTCGTTCATGCGGATCGCTGCATCGGTGAAGCGCGAGGCGTCGCGGCCGAACATCTCCACATAGGCCATCAGGTGATGGCCGAAGGTCACCGGCTGGGCCGGCTGCAGGTGGGTGAAGCCGGGCATCAGGGTGTCGGCATGGGCCTCGGCCTGGGCCACCAGGGCCCGTTGCAGGGCCTGAAGCTGTTCAGCCGTGCGATGGCAGGCCTCGCGGACCCACATGCGGAAGTCCAGGGCCACCTGGTCGTTGCGCGAGCGCGCCGTGTGCAGCCGCCCGGCCGCCGGGCCGATCAGCTCACGCAGACGGGCCTCCACATTCATGTGGATGTCTTCGTACTCGTCGCGGAAGGGGAAGGAGCCGTCAGCGATCTCGGCCTCGATGCGCGAGAGGCCCCCCTGGATGGCGGCCTCGTCCTCGCTGGAGATCACGCCCTGGGCCTTCAGCATGGCCGCATGCGCCCGCGAGCCCGCCAGGTCCTGCGGCGCCAGCCGCTTGTCGAAGCCGATGGAGACGTTGATCGCCTGCATCAGGTCGGCGGGCTTGGCCGAAAATCGGCCGCCCCACATGGCCTGGCCCTGGCCGGAGCCGTCGGCTTTCGCCATATGGACGTCGTGCTGCGGAGTCTTGGAGGCGTTGTCGGTCATATGAACGGTCAATCAGAGGCGAGACCCGGACCCAGCCTGTTCCGCTGGGCCCTCTGGGGCGTCGCCGCCTTCGGCGTCGCGGCGGTGGTCTACATCATCGTTCAGGCTTCCACCAATCCCGATGCGAACCGCGGCCTCCGCGCCTTCGCCAAGGGGGAGATGGCGGCTCTGCAGACCCCATCCGAACCTCGGCCTGCCCCGGTGACCACCATCTATGACCCGCAAGGCGAGCCAGTCCGCCTCGGCGACTACCGCGGCGAGGTGGTGGTGTTGAACCTCTGGGCCACCTGGTGCCCGCCCTGCGTGGCCGAAATGCCGACGCTGGCGGCCCTGGCCGCCCACTACGAAGGCCAGCCCGTCCGGGTGCTGGCCGTCAGCATCGACCGCCCCGACGATGTGGACAGGGCGCGGGCCTTCATCGGCCAGCACGCGCCGCTGGACTTCTACAGCGACCCGAACATGAAGCTCGCCTTCGACCTGGTCCCGCCGGCCCCGGGCATGCCGACCACGGTGATCTACGGCGCAGACGGCGTCGAACGGGCCCGGCTGTCCGGCGGCGCGGACTGGAGCGGCGCGGACGCCAAGGCCCTGATCGATCACGTGCTCGCCGCCGAATAGACGGCGAGCGTAGAGCCGCCGGAGGATCAGGCGCCGGTCGGCTCCCGCTCCGGCTGCACGACACGGCGGCCGTCGAAATAGGCGTAGAGCGCCGCGGCCGCGGCGATGGCGTGCGGCCCCTCGTCCATCTCCATCATCGGCCGGACAGCGGCGCGTGCCCTGCGGAACTGGCTCTCGATGGCCTGGAAGTCGCCGCACAGGGCGATGTCCTCGTCCTCGATCTCGTAGCCGGCAGCGCTGAGGCCGCCGAGGCTTTCCCGCAGGCGGGCGATTTCCGAGGCGCCGATCGGCGCATAGACCCCGGCCATGACGCCGAAGGCGTAGGGCGCCGGCAGACCGGTCAGCTTCAGGTCCCAGGCGATATTGGAGGCGAGGGGATAGAGCCGCATGTCCACCATGCCGACCAGACGGCTCGCCCCATGGGCATGGGCCACCTCCATGGCGGCCAGGAAGGCCTCGGCCACGCGCCGACCGCCGCGGCGGTTCTTGCGATAGGCGTGGGTGGAGAAGATGCGGCTCATCTCCCAGGCCTCGGCGCCTTTAAGGCTCGGCCCGCCCTGGGCGATCATGTGCGGGAAGGCGTCGGTGAGGATGCAGCCGTCCAGGGTCGAGCGCACCCGCAGGCCGACCTCGATCTCGTCATCGGGGCCAAGCGCCAGCAGGTAGACGGCCAGGTCGTCGTCGAACTGATCAACCTCGCCCCCGTCGACCACCTTGAGATCGGTCCAGCCGTTCTCCTCGATGAAGTGGAGGCGGCGAAGCTGGTGCATCTCCTGCAGCTGGCGGGCGTAGAGATGGCGGTTCTTGGATGTCACGATATGGATCACGGCGAAGCTCCAGGGAGGAAGGTCCGCCCCGATGCTGCGCGCCTGTCTCGCGCGACCCTATGGGGTGATCACCCTATGACCGGCCGGATCAGCCCCTGGCGCAGGGCCGCGGTCACCGCCTGCATGCGGGTGGAGACGTCCAGCTTGCGCTTGGCCCGCTCCACATGGTGGTTCACGGTCTTGGGCGAGATGTCGAGGATGGTCCCGATCTCCCAGTCGCTCTTGCCCAGGGCCACCCACTCCAGGCATTCGGATTCCCTGGCGGTCAGCAGACCGGGGCCTGGGCGGTCGCCGGCCATTTCGTGGAAACGGACGGCGAGGGTGGCGAACACCACCCCGATGCTTTCCAGCAGTGGGCGATGAGCCAGGTCGAACCGCGATGTCGGGCTGGCCATGCGCAGGACGATCTTCTCGCCGATCGGCCCGGGCATCTGGACGACAAAGGCGTTGGCGAGGCCCTCAGCGAGGGCGTCTCGCCACATGGTCTCGGCCGTGGCCGGCGCAGCCTCGCGCACGTCGGTCCAGGTGAAGCCTGTGCGATTGGCGGAAATCCACTGCGAGCAAGGGTCCTGCTCGATATAGCGCTCGCGCCAGTAACGCTGGTCCCAGTCGATGAAGCCGTGCCGCGAGACGATGGTCGGGACGTCGGCCATACGAAGGCCAGACAGTCGCGTGCAACAGTAGCGGTCGAAGCCGAACACTTCGAGTGTCCGGCGAAAATGCGCCTCCAGCACGCGCAAATCCCGATGCTCCGGCGCTTCCGACAGGAAGGCCCAGCTCAGGCTCTCAATGGACGACATCTATGGGCCCCTTTCAGCCGGGACCGACTTAAGCGGGTTCGCGGTTCTTCGTCACCTGTCCCTGGGCCTGGGCGCCTGCCGGCGTCAGGATGCGCAGGAAACTGACCAGCGAGGTTCGCGCTTCGGCGGGCAGCTGCTCATAGGCTGTCAGGAGTTCGAGGGCGCCCGGTGTCCGCATCCGCGACAGCAGGTCGAGATCGACGCTGGGTTCTTCGTCGGGGGTGTCCAGCACGTCGAGCAGGTCGGTGACCCGGCAACGCAGGGCGCGCGCGATCTGGACCAGGCGGGAGAAGGAGATGCGGTTGGCGCCGTTCTCATACTTCTGGATCTGCTGGAAGCTGACGCCACATTGCTCGGCCAGGGCCTCCTGGGACATGCTGATGGTCCGCCGGCGGATGCGCACGGCCGCCCCGAGGGCGATATCCATCGGGTCGGGGGTCTTGGTCGAGGATTCAGTCAAGCCGTTCTCCTTTGTCAGACACGCCATCAAACGTGATGGCAGCCAGTTGAGCCGATTGTTTCAAACCTGAGAAGTTGTCCAATCGTCTCACCACTCGCCTAGCGTGGCTAACGCATGAGTTGCAAGAATGCTGTTCTACGAAAATGGGTAGATGTTGACCCTAGGAACCCCAGGGGGCGGCGCGGCCGTCCCAAGATGGGCTCTGCGCGCGCCACAGTTGCATCTCAGACGCGTTTCCAGCTGGCTCAGGCGGCGGCCCCCAAGGCGCTGATCAAGCCACGGTCCAGGGTCAATCCGCGCCACGCCGCCGCAATTGGCCGCCTCGCAAGTAGCCCACAGGGCACCGCCCAACTGTTTCAGCTCTGAAAGAAGCGGGCCGCGATCAACCGCCCAAAGCCTGTGTGTTCCGTCTGCCATAGCTCACCTCCGAGCGAACAAAAGCAGAACGATGAGCCCGTGGCGACTCCGCTACAGGGGCGCCGGTCGGAAGCGCTATTTCAGGTGGAGCGGGCCCAGGGCGCCGGGCTCGATCTGTGCGAGAGGGTCGCTGATGCGGGCGATAGTCCCTCGACTGCCGATCCAGTCTCTTGTTTAGAGATCGCCTAGGCCATAGGCGCCCGTTAAGCACGTTGAAACCATTACGCAAATCGTCGCATCTCAGCCGACGCTCGCGGCCAGCCGAGGTTCTGGGGCCAGAAAAGCAGCGAGCGCATCCAGCGGCATCGGCGCGGCCACCAGGTAGCCCTGGATCAGATCGCATCCCAGACCCGCCAGGGCCTGCCGGGTCGCCTCGGTCTCCACGCCCTCGGCCACCACCTTCATACCCAGGCTATGGGCTAGCTTGATGGTGGATTTCAGGATGAGGCGATCACGCTCGGTATCGACGGCCGTGGCGATGCTGCGGTCAAGCTTGAGCTCGTCGGCCTCGAGCATCTTGAGATAGGACAGCGACGAGAGACCCACGCCGTAGTCGTCGATGGAGATGGCCAGGCCCGCCTTGCGGAAGGCGCTGACCGCTTCGATCGCCGCCTGGGGACTCTCGATGACGGCGGTCTCGGTGATCTCGACGCAAAGTTCGGCGGCCCGCCCGCGTACGGCGCTGAGGACATGCTCGCAGAAGGCGTGGTCGCTCAGCACCCGGCCCGACACATTGATGGAGATTCGCAGGTTGTGACCCGACGCCCGAAGCGTTTCGCTATCGGCAAGGGCCTGGGCCAGGGTCCATTCGGTGAGTTCGCGGATGCTTCCTGTTTCTTCGGCCGCCGGGATGAACAGGTCTGGACGAATGGCGCCTCGCACAGGATGGCGCCAGCGCATGAGGGCTTCGAGGCCAGTGACCACGCCGGTCACGGCGTCGGTCTTGGGCTGGTAATACAGGGAGATCTGGCCCTCGGCGAGACCCTGGCGCAGCTCGCTCATCAGGGCGAGGTTGAGGCTCGGGTCCTGGAAAGCCTCAGGAGCATAGGTCAGCCGCCGACGGTCCAGGCGCCGCGCCTCGTCCAGGGCTCGGGTCGCCTGCTCCAGAAGGACCTCGTCGCTTTCGCCAGGATCGGTGTCATAGGCCACGCCGAGGCGGGTGAAGGCGTCCACCAGGTGGCCCTGAACTTCATAGGCGGGGTCGAGGGCCTCCAGAGCCGCAAGTTCCGATTCCAGGGTGGCGAGATCGGCCCGGCGCACGACGAGGCCGAGGACGCCGGTCGAGAGATAGCCCAGACGGCTGGCGTGGCAGGTGCGCAGAAGCCGTTCGGCGACCGCCCTCAAGACATGATTGGCAAGGCTATAGCCGATGGCGGCGCGCATCTCGGCGTGGCGATCGAGGCCGACGACCACTACGGCCGCCGCGCCGTCGTGTCCGCTACGGATTCGCGCCACCTCCTTGAGCAGGGCGCGGCGGTTGGGCAGCTCGGTCTCAGATTCATGCAGGGCCAGGTGCAGCAGGCCGGCCTCCCGCTCTCGCACGATGGCCTCGGCCCTCCGGCGAAGCTCGCTGCGCACCGTGAGGGCGAGGCAAAGGGCCTGCGCCACCAGGAGGGGGGCGACGCGCATGGAGATCGGCGCCACGGCCTGCAGAACGATCGGCAGGCCGAGGATCAGCGCGATGGCGGCTATATGACGTCGACTCAGGGCGGTGAGGTCTCCGCCCGCCGCGCTTGGCCGCAGCGCGAGCGCCAGGGCGAGCACAAGGATCAGGCAGGCCAGGGGATGGAGCCCATAGAGAGCCCGGCCCTGGATGAGGCTCTCGAAGGCGAGGGCGTGGACCACTACGCCGGGCAGGACGCCATGACGGGGCGTGGCCAGATTGTCGCCCAGCTCAAGAGCCGTCGCCCCGATCAGAACCGCGCGGCCGCGGACGAGGGCGGGATCAAAGCTGTTGTCGTAGACGTCCTGGAAACTGAGCTGGGGCGTGCTGCGCGGATCGATCCCGTAATCGATCAGGAAGCTGTCGGTACGACCTGGCGGCTGACCGGCCATGAGCGTGGCCATGGTGGGCCGGTAGGTCTCCCCGGCGCCGAACCCTCGCAAATAGGCTCGCGCCCGGCCAGCGGCGTCGACAGGAACGTTTACGCTGGCCAGGAGGGCGTCGCGCGAGAGAGCGGCCAGCGGCGCGTTTTCGACGAGGCCTGCGCCGGGATCGTTTCGGTTGGTGGGCTGTACGAAGGTCGGCAAGATCACCTGGCCGGGATGCCGGCTTATTGATCGGGCCAGGACATCGTCGCCTTCCAGGGTCGAACGGGCGCTGAAGTCCACGTCAAAGCCGATGAGCACGGCCCCGGCCGCCTCCAGGTTGTCCAGCGCCTGAGCATAACGCTCGCGTCCCCAGGGCCAGGTCGCCGCCGCCTTCAGGCTCACAGCATCAATCTCGACGATGGCGATCTGCTGGGACGCCTCCCGTTGGATCAGCTGGAAACGCTGGCTGGCCAGGGCCTCCTCGATCGGACGCAACAGGCCGCTCGCCATGGCGAGGGCCACCATGACGACGACCGCCGCTGGCGTGAGCCAGGGGCGGGCGCGCCGTCTCAGTCGAGCAAAGCCCAGGGGGAGGCGCCGGAGCATGGCCTAGTCAGCCTTGCCCTTGCCGCCTTTGCCGACGCCGGGCGTATCGGCCCCGGCCGCGGCTCCATTGCCCGCGCCATTGCTGGCGCCGGGGCCGTTCCCATTGCCATTGCCGGGGTTGGCGCCTTCAGGTCCGGCGGGACCGCCGGCTGGGCCACCATTGCCATTGCCGTTGCCGCCGGCGTTGTCAGCGCCGGGGCCATTGCCATTGCTGTTGGCGTTGCCGGGGTTAGCGCCTCCGGGACCGTTGCCGTCGCCGTTGTCGCCGCCTTGGGACGGGCCGGCAAAGCTTGGGGGCCCGTTGCCGTTGGCGGCGATCTGGGCAGGGGGTTGACCTATGGCCGCCGCCGTAGCGCGGGCCGCGGCCATGTTCGATGCGCTGCTGTCGCCGTTGCCGCCGCTGAGGTTTCCGACGCCCGAAGCTGCGGAAAGGGCAGATTGTCCCTGGGGTGCAGCGGCGTTGCGCGCCGTGTCGAGACCGGCCGGCGCGCCCGGACCCGCGACGACGCCGTCGGACACCTGGCTATAGTCGAGGGGCGGAAGAGCCTGGACCGCTTCGGCCGGGGCCGGCGTGGCTGTGGGAGTGATGACGCCCACCTGGGCGGGGCCATCGCGCATCACGCGGCCGGTGACGCCGGCCGGGATGTCCTGGGGACCGCCGCCGCCGTTAGCGCGAACTTCCACGAGGCCTTCGGCCACATGCACAGTGTCTGACTTGGCGCCGATAGCGACCGTGAAGGTGGTGCCCTTCACCACGGCGGCCAGTAGCGGCGTATCGACGCGGAAATGGGGGCGCGACTGTTTATCCACCTGGAAGAGGATCGAGCCCAGGTCCTGCATGATGCGGGTCATGCCCGCGCCCTCGCCATTGGCGACCGTCATGCGGCTATTGGGGCCGATGACGATGCGCTGAGCGCCGTTGGTCAGCACCGCGCGGCCGCCTGCCGCCGTGGTGATGTCGGCGCCCACGGGCACGGCCTGGTTCGGCGCGCCCGTGGCTGGCGACTGACCGGGGGCTGCGACACGAACGCGGCCGGTGACCTCGGTCAGTCGCCATTCAGCCGCGAGGGCGCCCCCGGCGCCGAAGAGGATTGTGGTCGAGAGCAGGGCCGCCAAGGCGACCTTCACGGAGCGCATTCCACGCCTCCCCTTTTTTATGTCCCGCGTGCCGGCGGTTTAGAGATCGAACCTGCTGCATAGGCGCTGCACGGCTAACCGACCGCTAATAGCTCAACGATTTTCTATCGTTAGCGCCGTGTTCACCTTGTTGGACGACCATGGCTGACCGTGTTCCTGAGCTGAGGTTGGCGTTGCCCCCGCGTATCCCCTGGCGTCTTTCGACGACGCTCCTCGCCTGCGCCACAGCTCTTGCCGTCGCCGGATTCGGCGGGGGGCCGGCTGACCGCGCCATCGCCGAGGCGCAGAACGAGGCCAGGCAGGACGCGGCAGCCGAAGATCGTTTTGTTCTAACCGGCCTCACCATTGATGGGGTCAGCGCCTATCCTCAGTCTGCGCTCGCGCCCCTCTATGCTGACGACCTGGCCCGCGAGGTCGGCCTGTCGGATCTGGTGCGTCTCTCCGAAGCGATCACCGCCCACTACCGGCGTGACGGCTATTTTCTCAGTCGGGCGGCCACGCCCCGCCAGACCGACGGCGACGGCCAGGCCCGACTGATCGTCTATGAGGGCTATGTGGCCGCGGTGGCCTTCGAGGGCGAGGCCGTGCCCGCCGTCGGTGCGCTGCTCACTGACATCGTCGATCAACGCCCCCTGAAGCTGGCGGACCTGGATCGCCGGCTGGCCCTGGCCAATGACCTGCCGGGCGTCAAGGTGAGCGCCCGATTGGAGCCTGACTTCGACGATCCCGCCGCCCACCGGCTGGTGGTGACGACCACCCTTCGAAAGGTGGACGGCCAGATCTATGCCGACAATCGGGGTGGCGAACAGGCGGGGCCCTGGCAGGTCTACAGCCGCGTCGGCCTGAACTCCGTGGCGCGCTCCGGCGACCAGCTGGCGATCAGCGTCCTGACCACCCCTGCGGATGTGCGCAAGTTCACCCAGGCCGACGCGTCCTATGTGGTCCCCCTGCCCGGGGGCGGGAACCTGCGCGGCACGGTGGCGGCGTCCAAGGCCGACAATGGCGCAGATGGCTTGGCCGCGGCCTTGGGCAATGAGAGCCAGTCGGCGACCGCTCGGCTCTCCTTGCCCCTGGTCCGGCGTCAGGACCGCTCGGTCTGGATGATCGGGGCGGTGGAGGCGCGCCGTTCAGAGCAGAATTGGGCCAATGGCGTGCTCAAGGACGAGCTCGCGATCGCCCGCCTGGCTGTGCAGGCCGATCGCCAGAGCCCCGGCGCCTACACCACCGGCTTTGCGCAGCTATCCCATGGGTTCGGCGGCCTCGGGGGAGAGAGCCCCATGGGCCGGTCCCGCTGGGACGCCGACGCCCAGTTCTGGAAGGCGAACGCCTACGCCTCCCACTATCGCGACCTGGGGGCCAAGGCAGGGATCTTCCTGTCGGCCTCAGGGCAGTGGTCCCCCGACGCCCTGCTGGCGTCCGAGGAATTCGCCGCCGGCGGTCTGCCGGTGGGACGCGCCTACGACTATGCCGAGATCATGGGGGATCGCGGCCTTGCCGGTCTCGCGGAGATTCGCGTCGGTTGGGATCCGCAGTTGCGGCCCCTGACCTTCTTCCAGACCTATGCCTTCATCGATGGGGCCAAGGTGTGGAACTATAACGCCGCGCCGGGCTGGGGCTCGGCGACCTTGGCTTCGGCCGGCGGAGGCCTGCGTCTGGTTTTCAACAACCGCCACAGCCTGCGCGCCGAACTGGCCAAGCCGATCGACGACAAACCCTATGGCCGCTCCGACATGGGACTGAGGGGTTTCATCTCCCTGTCCTCAAGCTTCTAGCCCGCAGCCTTTTCAGGCGGCGTTGGTGTTTTGGCCCTCAACCACGCTCTGCAGCACGGCGATGAGGCGCTCGGCCTCGATGGGTTTGGGCAGGTGCAGGTCGGCCCCAGCCTCCAGACTGGCGGCGCGATGTTCGGGCAGGGTGTTGGCGGTCAACATGACGATGGGGGTGCGGCCCTGCGCGGCGTCGGTCTCCCGCGCGCGAATCTTGCGGATAGCCGTCAGGCCGTCCATCACCGGCATCTGCATGTCCATCAGCACCATGTCGAAAGGCGCCGCCTCGAAGGCCTCATAGGCCTCCAGCCCGTTTTCGGCGAGCACCAGCTCGACGTCGAACTCCGATAACAGCACCTCGACCACCTGCCGGTTGATCGGGTGGTCGTCGGCCACCAGAATCCGCAACGGCCGTTCTGTCGTCTGAATGTCCTCGGTCTGTTCGGCTTGGACCTCGGTCGGGGGCAGGGGCAGATCGATCCAGAAGACAGCGCCGCGCCCGGGCCCGGCGCTGGCGGCGTCGATCTCGCCGCCCATCAACCCCACCAGCTGCCGGCTGATGGCCAGGCCCAGGCCCATGCCGCCGAAGCGTCGGCTGATGGTCGCATCGGCCTGGGCGAAGCGCCTGAAGAGGTCGGCCTTTTGCGACGGATCGAAGCCCATGCCGCTGTCTTCGATGGTGAACCGCCAGCGGATGTCGTCCAGGGGACTGACACGCAGACGAACCTGACCGGCCTCGGTGAACTTCAGGGCGTTGACTACGAGGTTGGCCAGCACCTGCTTCAACCGTAGGGGATCCCCCAGCACCTGAGTTTCGGCCCGGGGATCGATCTCCAGAACCAGGGCCAGGCCCTTCTCTGTCGCCCTCGGCCCCAGGAGGGTTTTGAGCATGCGCACCGCGTCGCCCAGGTGGAAGGGCTCGGAGGTGATCTCGACCATCCCGGCCTCCATGCGCGAAACATCCAGCAGGTCCGACAGCAGCCGCTCAAGGCTGAGGCCAGATGTGCGAATGATCTGCACCATCTCGCGCTGCATCGGGGTCAGGGTGGTGCGCTCCAGGGCCGAAGCCACGGCGACCACGCCATTCAGCGGCGTCCGGATCTCGTGGCTCATATTGGCCAGGAACTCGGCCTGGGTGCGCTGGGCGGCCATCTGCTGGCGCCAGGAGTGGCGCGCCCGCGTGACCATCACCGCGGCCACGGCCCCAAAGGCCAGCAGGACGGCGAGCACCGGCAGGACCGACCGCCGCAGCAGGGCTGTCCCGGGCTTCTGGGGCGTCCAGGCCAGGACCAAGGGCGCGTCGGCGTCCAGGACGTCGATGCTCAGTTGGGCGTCGTCCGGATCCGCCGAGGCGGCGCCCAGGCCGGTGCGGAGATCGCCCAGAAGATAGCGGTCCTGCAGCACCTCGATCGAGACCTGCTCGATCGGCAACAGGGTCAGCAGGATCGGCGCCCGTTCGCCCTGCGGCAGGATGCTTCCCTGGTCGGGCTGAAACAGGCTTGCGGTGGCGAGCCGTATTCGCCCGTCGATGGCGACGAAGCCGCTGGCCTGGATCGGATCGGGATAGCCGTCGGGGACAGGGCGCCAGGGCCCCCTCCGGGCCTCGGCGGCGCGAACCTCGGAAATCAGAGCCGAAAACACCTTAACGGGCGCCTCGCTCGGATTGACCTGATCGAGGTTCCGGCGGTGGTAAATGGGTCTATCCCCGCCATCGATGACCAGGAGGCGGCTGAAATCGAAGCCGAGGGCGTAGAAATCATTGAGGTTGGCGTCGGCCCAGGCCAGATCGGCGCGGTGGTCCAGATGCAGCACCGCCTCGTCCCATACGGTTTCCGGGACGATGGAGGCCTCCACCTCGGCCACCGCCGAGGCCAGGCCCTGGCGCACCAACTCCTGCTCGCGTAGCCGGGTGCTCTCATCGACGCCCCAGCTCCAGAAGACCAGGCTCAGGACGAAGACCGCCATGGCCGCCAGCGCCAGCAAGGCGGTGGGAAGCAGCAGGCCAAGGTCGCTCAGGCGACGCATCGACGACTCTCCAAGATCCTGCGGCGTGCTGGAGCGGGTCATCGATATAGATCACATATCTCTGTTCGACCAAGTCTGGTGAAACTTGTGGTCGATCTTAGCTGTCCCGGCGGTCCTGGTCGGAACGCACCTTCACTCGCTCGGGCGCCGGCCAGATGCGCACCGCCACCGCGGCCGTCACCGAACCGAAGATGGCGATCAGGGCGCCGGCGGCCTGAATCTCGTTCATGCCGAGGGCCATCAGCCGACCGGCCATGGCGCCCGAAATGAAGACGAGGCACGCGGTGCCCCACTCGGCCATGCCTTGCGAAAACAGCCCCTTGAGCATTGCTCACTCCACCTTCTGCGGTCATGCGATCCTGCGCCCACGGCTCTTAGTCAATCCTTACAGAGGCGAGCCTGCGTCATCGGACCGCAGGAGCCCGCGCCACGGCGCATCCGCCGGGCTGAACGGGACGGGATTGGGCGGAATCACGGCGCCGGCGCCCAGGGGGACGAGCGGCCAGCAGCCTGCTCAAGGGTCGATGGACCGCTTCAGCTTGACCCGCCGGGGAACGCCACGCCAAGGTATGCGTAGTGGGAGGGTGTTTATGCGCTTGAAAGACCGGCTGAGACGCGAGTGGCGGTTTTTGCGCAAGCTCCGGCGAACCCTTGGGCGGGTGAAGTCCATTGCTCCGGACTCCCCGAACCTGATCTGCGACGACCTGCAGGAGGCGATGGACAAGTGGCGTGACCGCCCGGCCATGACCTTTGAGGGGCGGACCGTCACCTATGCCGAGCTGGACGGCATCGCTAACCGCTACGCCCACTGGGCCAAGGGGCTCAACCTGCGCCGCGGCCAGACCGTCGCCCTCTTCATGCCCAACCGGCTGGAGTATTTCTGCGTCTGGTACGGCCTGTCCAAGGTCGGCGTGATCACTGCGCTGATCAATAATCAGCTGACCGGCGCTGCGCTGGCCCACTGCCTGAACATTTCCGGGGCCAGCCACTGCATCGTGGACCCCGAGACCTCGGGAGCCTTTGAGGACGTCAAGGACGGCCTGGAGACCCACGTCCAGCAATGGATCCTCGGTGAGGCCCGCGGCGAACAGCGTGACCTGATCCAGGCCCTGAAGAGCTGCAGCCAGTTGCCGCCGGACCGCAGCGTCCGCGAGGGCATGGTGGGCCGCGACACCTGTCTCTACATCTACACCAGCGGCACCACGGGCCTGCCCAAGGCCGCCCGCATCACCCACGTTCGCGCCCAGCTCTATATGCGGGGTTTCGCCGGCTCGACGGGGGCCGAGGCGAAGGATCGGGTCTATGTGGCCCTGCCGCTCTATCACGCCACGGGCGGTCTCTGCGCCCTGGGGGCGGCCCTGCTGAACGGCGGGTCGGTGGTGCTCAAGAAGCGCTTCTCGGCCACCCAGTTCTGGCCCGACATCGTGGCCGAAGGCTGCACCATGTTCGTCTATATCGGCGAGCTCTGCCGCTATCTGGTCAACCACCCGGAAACCGAGGAAGAGACCCGCCACAAGCTGCGCCTGGCCTTCGGCAACGGATTGCGCCCCGACGTCTGGTCGGTGATGAAGAGCCGCTTCCGCATCCCCGACATTCTGGAGTTCTATGGCTCCACGGAGGGGAACGTGTCGATGTTCAACTTCGACGGCAAGGAGGGGGCCATCGGGCGCGTGCCGCGCTATCTGCGCAAGCGCTTCAATTTCCGCCTCGTCCAGTTCGATGTCGAGAACGAGGCCCCCATCCGCGGCCCCGACGGCTTCTGCATCGAGTGTGGGCCAGGCCAGATCGGCGAGTGCGTCGGCCGTATCGGCGGCGACGCCAGGGCCGAATACACCGGCTATGTGGACAAGGCGGCCAGTGAGAAAAAGGTGCTCAAGGACGTGTTCGCCAAAGGCGACGCCTGGTTCCGCACCGGCGACCTGATGCGCCAGGACGCCGAGGGCTATTTCTACTTCATCGACCGGATCGGCGACACCTTCCGCTGGAAGGGCGAAAACGTCTCCACCAACGAGATCGCCGCACGCCTGCAGGAGGCGCCCGGGGTTCTGGAGGCGAATGTCTATGGGGTCGAGGCGCCGGGCGCCGATGGGCGCGCGGGCATGGCGGCCCTGGTCACGGATTCCGAGTTCGACCTTGCCGCCTTCGGAGAGCACGTGGCCCGCGAACTCCCCAGCTACGCCCAGCCCCTGTTCCTGCGAATGATGCCGGCCATGGAGACCACCGGCACCTTCAAGCAGCGCAAGGTGGATCTCGTCGAGCAGGGCTTCGATCCGGGCAAGATCAAGACGCCGCTGTATTTCAAGGACCCCGATAAGGGCTATGTGAAGATCACCAAGACGGTGTTCACCAAGCTCATGGCCGGCGGCTACCGGCTCTAGATTTGGCGTGGCTTCAGGCGGCGGCCTCTGCGCCTGCCGCCGCGGCGGTCAGGGTCAGCCGAAGATGGCAGCGAAGGCCGCTTTCTGCGAATTCCAGACGCGCGTCGCCGCCTGTGTCCCCCTGCAGGCTGCGTTCGATCAGGCGAGAGCCAAAGCCCTGGTGGAGCGGGGCTGAAACGGGCGGTCCGCCCTGTTCGCTCCATACCAGGTCGAGGCGCGAGCGATCAGCCTCATCGCGCACCGTCCACTCCACCCGCACACAGCCTTCGGTGGTGGATAGCGCCCCGTACTTGGCGGCGTTGGTGACCAGTTCGTGGAACACCAGGCCCAAGGTGAGGGTCTCGGCCGCCGACAGGGCCACTGCCGGGCCGTCCAGCCGGTAGCGTTCCGCCCCATGCGGACGGAGCTCCATCAGGATCACCTCGTCCAGCGAGGCGCCGCGCCAGACGGACTGGGTCAGCAGATCATGGGTCGCCGACAGGGCGAGCAGGCGCGCCTCGAAGGCTTCGCGGAAATCGGCGGGGCTCGCCGTGGTCCGCAGGGTCTGGGCGGCGATGGCCTGGACCGTGGCCAGCGTATTCTTCACTCGGTGATTCAACTCGTCCAGCAGCAGCTTCTGCTGTCGCTCGGCCCGCACCCTGGCGGTGACGTCGCTGCCCTCGACGAACACGCCCCAGGGAACCCCGCGGCCGTCGAGGATGGGCTGGTATATGAAGTCGAGGAAGCGCTCTTCCGGCGGTCCGTCGGCCTGCCTTTGCAGGAGGACGCTGTCGGCCTGCCCTACATAGGGCTGGCCCGTGCGCATCACCTCGGAGAGAATATCCTGGAAGACCTGGCCTTCCAGCTCCGGCAGGGCCTCCAGCAGCGGCCGGCCGATTACGGCGCGCCGGCCGATCAAGCTCTGATAGGCGTTGTTCACCAGCCGGAAGACGAAGTCCGGCCCGATCAGCACCGCCATGAAACCCGGCGCCTGCATGAACAGGTTGCGGATCTGATTGGTCTCCTCCACCAGGATCAGATTGGTCTGCTGCAGCTCCCGGGCCCGCTGATAGAGTTGGGTGGCGCTTTCGATCGGGGTTTCCAGCGGAGCGCCGGATGGGCCGAAGGCGATGTCCTTCAGGCGTTCGATCTCGGTGACGTCTACCGTGTTCTGGAGCACGTAGGCGGTGTTCCCCGCCGAATCGAACAGCGGCGTATGAACCGCCGACCAGAAGCGCATTTCGAAACCGCCGCCCAGGGAAAGGGGCAGGGGGATCGCGTAGGGAATGAGCGCCAGGGTGTCGGGCTGTCCGGTGTCGAGAACCTTCTGCAGCGACTCGCGCAGCTGGCGACCGCCCTCGCCGGGATTGGGGAACAGATCGAAGATGTTCTGGCCGATCAGTTCGTCGCGGGAGCGTTCGGTGACCCGCTGGTAGGCGAGATTGGCTTCGACGAAACGGAGGTCGCGATCGAGCACCATGTGTGGGCTCGGCAAGGTTTCGAACAGCGCCCTGAAATCAATCTGCGGCAAAGCTACCCCCTGTTTTCCGGTAACGCTCTCACCGGGGAAGCGATCCACAGGCGCATATCGGCCCATAGCGGGCCGGTCCCGGGACATCAACAATCTCCTGCGCGTGCAAACGCCGCGCCTCTGGGTATGGCGCCGGGAGTCGCCTATATCGGCCTGATGGTTGAACCCGACGCCGCGCCCCTCATCGGCGCCGCCCTTATCAAGGATCAGGTCAAGCGCCTGCCCGACGCGCCTGGCGTCTATCGCATGATCGGCGACGACGGCGAGGTGCTCTATGTGGGCAAAGCTCGGTCGCTGAAGAAGCGGGTGACCCAGTATGCCCAGGGCCGTTTCCACACCCAGCGCATCGCCCTGATGGTCGATCTGACCCGGTCGATGGAATTCGTCACCACCCGCACCGAGACCGACGCCCTGCTGCTCGAG
>NZ_JBALUY010000063.1:17672-20879 GCF_036963605.1 Phenylobacterium sp.
GAAGCCCCGGTTCAACGTCCTGCTGCGGGACGACAAGAGCTTTCCCGAAATCGTCATCCGCCGCGACCATGACGCCCCGCAGCTGCGCAAGCATCGCGGCGCTCACACCATCCAGGGGGACTATTTCGGCCCGTTCGCCAGCGCCTGGGCGGTGAACCGGACGCTCAACACCCTGCAGAAGGCCTTCCTGCTCCGCTCCTGTTCCGACAGCGTCTATGACAGTCGCACCCGGCCCTGCATGCTGCACCAGATCAAGCGCTGCGCCGCGCCCTGCACGGGCCTGGTCTCCCTGGAGGACTATGGCGCCCTGGTGAACGAGGCCGAGGCCTTCCTGAGGGGCAAGAGCCGGGCGGTGATGGCCAAGCTGTCGGGCGAGATGCAGGCCGCCTCCGACGAGATGGAGTTCGAGCGCGCCGCGCGCCTGCGCGACCGAATCCGGGCCCTGGCCTCCGTCGCCCAGGAACAGCAGATTAATCCCGAAAGCCTGGAGGAGGGCGACATCATCGCCCTGCACGGTGAGGGCGGCCAGGCCTGCGTGCAGGTCTTCTTCTTCCGCGGCGGTCAGAACTGGGGCAACCGGGCCTACTTCCCGCGGGTCGACAAGAGCGACGAGGCGGCCGACGTCATGGCCGCCTTCCTCGGCCAGTTCTATGAGGACAAGCCGATTCCCAAGCTGATCCTCACCAATGTGGAGCCCGCCGACCGGGACCTGCTCTGCGAGGCCTTCGCCCTGAAGGCCGGCCGCAAGGTGGAGATCCTCAAACCCCTGCGCGGGGAAAAGCGCCAGCTGGTCGAGCACGCCCTGACCAACGCCCGCGAGGCCCTGGGGCGGCGGATGGCCGAAAGCTCGGCCCAGTCCAAGCTGCTGATCGGGGTATGCGAAGCCTTCGGCCTGGAGGCGCCGCCTGAGCGGATCGAGGTCTATGACAACAGCCACATCATGGGGACCAACGCCGTCGGCGGCATGGTCGTGGCCGGGCCCGAGGGCTTCCTCAAGAACCAGTATCGCAAGTTCAACATCAAGGGGACCGACCTCACGCCCGGCGACGACTACGGCATGATGCGCGAGGTGCTGCGCCGACGCTTCGCCCGGATGGTCAAGGACGAGGAGGCCGGCGAGGCCGCGCCGCGCCCGGACCTGGTGCTGATCGACGGCGGCGCAGGGCAACTGGCGGCGGCCCAGGAGATCATGGCCGACCTCGGGGTGGACGATATCGCCGTGGTGGGCGTGGCCAAGGGGCCCGACCGGGACGCAGGCCTGGAGCGGTTCTTCATGGCCGGGCGAACCCCCTTCATGCTCGAGCCCAAGTCGCCGGTGCTCTACTACCTGCAGCGTCTACGGGACGAGGCTCACCGCTTCGCCATCGGCAGCCATCGGGTCCGCCGGGCCATCGACATGAAGAAGAACCCGCTGGACGAGATCGACGGCGTCGGTCCGGGGCGCAAGCGCGCCCTGCTGCACGCCTTCGGCTCGGCCAAGGGTGTCTCTCGGGCCTCGGTGGACGACCTGGCCAAGGTGGACGGGGTCAGCCTGGCCCTGGCGCAGCGGATCCACGACCGGTTCCGCAAATAGGCCCCGAAAATCCGATCCGTGCGTTATGGTCGGCAGCAATATGGAGATGTCGCATGCTGCTTCGCCTGATCCTCGCCACCGCCATGCTCGCCGCCCCGGTTGCGGCGGGCGCGAGCTCCCCCGACGCCTGGGCTGAATTCCGGGCCGAGGTCCGCGCCAAATGTCTGGCTCAGGGGCAGGCCCAGGGCATGGGCGATCCCGAGGTGGTCGTCCATCCCTTCGGGTCGGAGTCCTACGGAATCGCTGTGCTGCGCGAAGGCGACGACAAGCGCATCTGCATCTTCGACAAGCGCACCAAGGCCGTCGAACTCACCTGATCGCAAGCTCGAAGGTCCCGATGAAAGCCCTGCCCAATATCCTGACCTCCCTGCGGCTGGTCCTGGCCCTGTTCATGTTCGTGGCCCTGGCCACGGCGGCGGGCGGTACGCCATGGCTCAGCGAACGGCTGACCATGGAGCAGCAGTTCTCCCTGCAGCGCTGGGCCTTTATCGCCTTCGTCATCGCCGCCACCACCGACTGGTTCGACGGCTGGCTGGCGCGCAAGATGGACGCGGTCAGCGTCTGGGGGGCGATCCTCGATCCGATCGGCGACAAGGTGCTGGTCTGCGGGGCGGTGCTCGGCTTGATGGCTCTGGGACCGCAGCCGCTGGTGCTGCTGCCGGCCGGCCTGATCCTGTTCCGTGAATTCACGGTCAGCGCCCTGCGCGAGGTAGGTGCCGGCAAGGGGGTTAAGCTGCCCGTCACGCTGTTGGCCAAGTGGAAGACAGCCCTGCAGCTCACGGCGCTGGGGGCCGAGCTGTTCGTCGCCTCCTGGGGGGCGTTCGGCCTGTCTCAGACGCCTGGGCTTTTGGGGCCAGTCACCGTGACCGCCCATGCGCTCTTCTGGCTGGCCGCCGTGGTGACCCTGATCACCGGGGCTCAGTACTGGGAGCAGACCCGCAAGGCCTTGGCGGTCGGCTAGGCCCCGGCGTCCGCGGCGCCCTCTGGGGTGCGGAGCGTCCCGCGCCCGTTCTGTCCAGTTGCATCATGCGAACCAGCATCGCTTCGCCAGCCATGCGCAGCATCATCGAGCCTCTCCCTCTCTCTATGCGAGTCGTCTCGCAGGGGAAGTCGATAATGAGAATGAATCTCACACCTGGTCAAGAACGGGACGATATCGGGAGCAAACGTCACCGTGGCGCGTTAGGACACCTTCGAACAGCTGAGGAGATTCTCATGCGCCCTATCCTTCTTTCCATGGCCGCCGTGGTGGCCCTAACCGGCGCGCCGTCCCTGGCCGCGGCCCAGACCGCCTCGGGCACGCCGCTCGGCAACTTCTTCGCCTGTGAGGCCAGCGGCCAGCGTCAGGAAACCGGCGCTCTGCTCGGCGGCGTGGCCGGCGCCCTGCTGGGCAGCCAGGTCAGCAAGAACGAGCGCGCCTTGGGCGCTGTGCTTGGCGCCGGCCTCGGCGCCGCGGCCGGCTCCTGGGTCGGCTGCCGTATGCAGGTCAGCGAGCAACAGCGCGTCGTCAACGCCGTCGAAACGGCTCTGAACACCGGCCGCAGCCAGACCTGGAACGATCCCACCACCGGAACCACCGGCCGGGTGGATATCATCAACGCCAATGTCGGCGGCGGCGGGGGCGGGGGCGTGTC
>NZ_JBALUY010000064.1:0-20846 GCF_036963605.1 Phenylobacterium sp.
CCGGCCGCGACGGCGACCCGGCCGAGGGCATCACCCTCTATGGCGCCTCGGATCTCGCCTGGGCCCTGCGGCGCATCGACAGCCGGGAGATGGACGACAGCGTCAAGCAGGTGCAGGTGCGCAAGGTGCGCCAGCTCTACGCCATGCTGGAGGGCGCCACCTGCCGGGCCGCCGCCGTCCGCCGCTATTTCGGCGAGGAGGGGGTGGAGTCCTGCGGCCAGTGCGATGTCTGCCTCTCCCCGCCGGAGACCGAGGACGCCACCGAGGCCGCCCAGAAGGCGCTCTCGGCCGTCCACCGCATGGGCGGGCGCTTCGGCCGCGGCCGGCTGGTGGACCACCTGCTGGGCAAGACCAAGGACCCGTCGGACTTCGAGGCCGGGCTCACCACCTTCGGCATCGGCCAGGACCGCAGCGCCATCGCCTGGCGCGACCTGGTGGACCAGCTGCTGTTCGAGGGCCTGCTGCGGGAGGACCCCAACGACAACCGTCCGCTGATCGGCCTGGGCGACGCAGAAGGGGTGCGGGCCGTCTATCGGGGCGAGCGGCGGGTCTCGGTGCGCAAGGCCGCGCCGGGCGCCGAGCGGAAGACGCCCGGCCGCCGCCGGGCCAGCGCCAGCGATCTGGCCCTGCCGCCCGCCGACCAGGGCCTGTTCGAGGCCCTGCGCGCCTGGCGCCGCGAGGAAGCCGCCCGCCAGCACGTGCCCCCCTATGTCATCTTCCACGACCGCACCCTGGCCGAGATCGCCCAGGCGAGACCCGCCGCCCAACGGGCGCTCGGCGCCATCTCCGGCGTCGGCGAAGGCAAACTCGCCCGCTACGGCGAGGCCGTGCTGGCGGTGGTGCGGGGGTTTGAGGGGTGAGGCGATCGCGAGCTCTTCGAGACCCAGCTACCGGTTCCGTTCCACCAGATCAGACCAGAACCGGATGTGCTTGATCTGCTTGGGCCAAGGGCGATTTGCATCCCCAAATTCACGCTCGAAGTAGTCCCCCAGATTGGCGCCATAGTAGATCGTGTCGGCTTGGCGGACGGAGAATACTGGGTTTCCCGCCTCATGCGGCTCTGTTGGCAGATAGCGGTGGGCCAGCAAGGGGATCATCTTGGGCGCTGCATTTACCACTTTCGTGAGAACTTCCGCCCGCTCCTCCGGGGTTGGGGGCCGCTCGCCCCACTCCGGCCACCACAGGGCGTTTTGCTCGACATCGAACAACAGGCCCTCCAAGGGCCATTTCAGCATGGCTCGGATTTCGTTCTCATCCGACCGCCAATCATAGCCGAGCACCGGGCGGCGATCTCTGAAGAAGGCTACGAGATCAGGCGGGAAGACCAGGTCGTATTTCTTCTGCGCCTCATCGAGTTCGGATTGTGTATAGCCGCGCGCCCACAGACGGCCCTCCTTGCGGCGCTCGCGCTCGAAGTCGCTGACCAGCTCTTCGCCGAAGGCGATGTCCCCGGGGCGTGAAGCGCGGGCTCCTCTTTCCTGGCCTAGAACAACAGCTCTTGAGGTGGCGGCGAGCGCAGCGCCAAGTCCCAACGTGAGTGTTCGGCGGGTCGACCTCATGGGCGGATGTTGTCGTTTCGGGGTCACAGGAGCAATGGCCAAGATTGCAGGCAGAGGTGGTCAGCGGACGTTGCAGTCACCCTGCCCGCAGTGGACGCCCCAGGCCCTGCGATAACATCTCACCTGGACCACATCGCCCACCAGGCATTGGCTGGCGCGCGGCAAGTTCACTGTGATCTGTCGCGCCTCCAGCTGAACCACCGCGCGCGGATAGCTTCCCGTCTCCGTCTCATGCATGCCAAGTCTCAGCACCCTGCCCTCCACCGAACCGGCAGGCTCCCTCAGGAGCACCAGAGCCGAAATGCTGACGACAATGAGCCCACCCAAGAGGAGGCCGAGCGGCTCGGCCCTTTCGAGAAGCCAGAAGCGCATCAGGTGTCGGTGAACGGGTCGCGACATGACCCGCATAGCGCCACAGGTCACAGCGGGCTTCCAGGCGAAGTTGCGCTTGAACGTGTGCGAAAAGGCTCGACGCCGTGAAGCGGACTTCCTGACCGCCGCCTAAGGACGGGGAGTGGAGGTGCGGCTAGTCTAGCCGAGCAAAAACGGGAGAAGCGCCCATGACAATAGTCCCACCACGATCACGAGTTGATGCGCTGTCAGAAAGCCCCGCCCTAGTGGGGTGAGAACACCCTGGGGCATCCGGAACACGAAAATGGTCATGCGGCCGTGTTGGCCCGGCGCGATCTGCGAAATGACCGCGAGCCCAAGGACGATGGAAAGAGGTATCCAGCCCATAGCGCAGACGCCCAAGACTAAAGTGGCGATTTCCTTGGTCGCTTGCATTGCCGCCTCCTCGCCCGTCGGCCATTTTCGTTAGCCGATAATCTGCTTTCCAATCACCCGAAACCAGACGCTAGGTCTGGACCTTCGACAGGAAGGGCGCCAGCCGATCGCTCAGCCCTGACGCAACCGCCTTACGTCGGATCGGGATACATCACGTGCGGCTCGGGCAGGGGCTCCAGGGCCAGGGCCTCGACGATCGCCTGCGCCGCCGCCTCCGGCGCCAGGGCCTCGGTGTCGATGATCAGGTCGGCGGGGATGGGCGGGTAGTCGGCGCCGCCGCTGGCGATGAACTTCTGCAGCACCTCGCGGGCGTGGATCTTCTTTGAGGCTTTGCGGTCGGGGGTCTCCACCCGGCGCATCTGCTCTTCGGGCGAGACCTGCAGCTCGACGAAGATGACCTCGCCGCCATGGCCTTCGACCGCGGCCTTGGTCTCCGCGATGAAGCTGTCGGGCACCGTGCGTTCGGGCGCGAAGGTGAAGATCAGCGGGCGGTCCCGGCGGGCGGCCTCCTCGAACATGGAAAGCCAGTAGAGGCTGCGAAGGCGGATGGCGGGTTCGCTGCCGAACGGGAAGACCGCGGTCACCGCGTCCAGGGCCAGGTGGTTGTGGAACAGGGGATAGTTGGTCCGGGCCGCCAGGGCCTTGGCCACCGTCAGCTTGCCGCAGGCCGGGGGGCCATAGAGGAAGATCAGTTTCACGGGCTGCGCTCCGTCATCGTCGTCACACCAGCCTAGACGAAGACGGCCGGCGCAGTCGCCTGCGCCGGCCGGTTCTCGCCTCGGGACGTCGCAGGATCAGAAGTTGGCGCGGACGCCGATCTTCCCGGTCCAGGAATATTCCTCGTACTGCAGCAGGCGCTTGCCGTTCGGGCCGTTCTGGTAGGCGACATAGGGCTCGTCACCCAGGTTCACCAGTTCGGCGACGATCTGGAAGTTGGACGAGACCCGGTACTTGGCCGAGATGTCGTACTGCAGGTGGTCTTCCACATAGCGGTCGGTCTCGGCGTCGCCGCCCAGCTCGTCCAGGTACTTGTCGCGATAGGCCGCGGCCAGGCGCAGGCTGACCGGGCCTTTTTCATAGCCGAGCGTCGCATTGTAGGTGTGCTTGGCCGAGGCGGGCAGGGGGATGGTGCGGCCCAGGACTTCGCCCTCGGCGTCGGTATAGGTGTAGTTGAAGCCCACCAGCAGGCCGTCGAACGGACCCGGCAGGAAGCGCAGGGCCTGCTGATAGTTGAACTCCGCGCCGGTGACCGTGGCCTCTTCGCCGTTGATCGGGATCACCGCCTCGTCATAGGCCACGCCCAGGAAGCTGCCGTCTTCGAACTCGGCATTGACGATGAAGTCCTCGATCTTCTTGTGGAAGACGCCGGCCGACAGCACGGCCTCGGGCGCGAAATACCATTCGGCCGAGAGGTCCAGGTTCCAGGCCTTGTAGGGGTCGAGGTCGGGATTGCCGAACTCGCCTTCCCGCTCGCCGGCGTCGTCCTGGCCGATCATGAAGCGCGGGGCGATCTGGCCGATGCCGGGGCGCACCACGCTGCGGAAGGCGCCGGCGCGGACCACGAAGTCGGTCGTGGCGTCCCAGCGCAGGGTCGCAGACGGCAGCCAGTCGGTATATTCGCGGCTGAAGCTGCGCGGGGTCACGAAGACCGAGTCCTCGGTGAGCACGACGCCGTTGTAGGCGCCGCCCTCCTCGACCTCTTCCACCAGATTGCCGCGCATCTCGTTCTTCGTCCGCTCGACGCGCACCCCGCCCACGATGCGCACCGGGCCGCCGCGATAGCGGGCCAGCAGGTAGCCGGCGTCGATATCCTCATCCACGCCGAAGTCGGCCAGGGCCGATTCCAGGTCGGTGTCGAAGTCGTTCTGCTCGAAGCCTCCCTGCTGGCTGGTCCAGAAGCCGCGGAAGCCGCCCTTGCCCGGGACCGGATCGATGGTCGCCAGGTTGTAGTCCTGCGGCCCCAGGAAATCGGCCAGGGTCAGGTCGCTGGAAAAGCCGTCATAGACGTCGAGCTGCAGGTCGTAGGTCTTTTCCCGGCGGCGGCTCTTGGCGCCGGCCTGGATCTCCAGCTCGCCGGCCTCGAGCACGAAGGCGCGGGCCACGTCGAACTTCAGCGTCACCTCTTCGTCCTCGGCCAGGCTGAGCGACGTGCGCTCCAGCTTGTCGAATTCGAACTCGGAGGGGTCGAGGAAGTCGCCCAGGCCCTGGGTGATAGCGTAGCCGGGCTTGGTCATGTCGCTGTAGTCGAAGGTCACGCCCAGCTCGCCGGCGCCGTCGAAGTCGCGGCTGAACTCCACCGGATCGATCGAGCCGGATTCCTTCTCGCGGGCCTTCGACCAGGAGGCGGAATAGTCGAAGGTCCAGGGGCCGGTCAGGGTCTTGCCGCCGACCGTGTAGGAGACGATGGACTGGGCCTCGAAGCGGTCCTTCAGGTCGCGGATCACCTTGATCTCGCCGTCGGCGGAATCGAATTCCGCCGTGGTCGCCGAGCCGCCGCTCGGATCCTCGTCCATCTCAAAGATCAACCGGCGGCGATATTCCTGGTCCTCGAACTGGCTGTAGAGGCCGCGGGCATAGAGGTCGGTGGTGTCGGTCAGGCGAAAATCGATCGACAGCGAGGCGCCCTTGCGAGTGCGGTTCACGTCGTAGTCGCGGTACTCCAGCGTCTTGGCGGCGACCACGCCGCCCGCCTCTTCCCAGTCGTCGGCCTCGACATTGTCGGTGGCGAACTGGCGTTCATAGAAGGACAGGCCGCCGGCGATCCCCAGCCGGTCGCCGAAGGTGCGCGAGAAGTCGGCCGAGACCTTGGGCGACCACTTGCCGGTCAGCTCGTTGTACGAACCCTCGGCGGTGAACCCCAGGAAGGGCTTCAGCCGGTCCAGCGCGCTGGTGGTGGTGATCTCGATGGAGGCGCCGATGGTGTCGCCGTCCATGTCGGGGGTGAGGGTCTTCTTGATCTCGATGGACTCGACCAGCTCGGCCGGCACCACGTCCAGGGCCACGGAGCGGACGTCGGACTCCGGCGCCGGCACCCGGGCGCCGTTGATCGAGGCGGCGTTGAGGTTGGGATCGAGACCGCGGACGGCGATGAAGCGGCCCTCGCCCTGGTCGTTCAGGACGTTGACGCCCGGCGCGCGGCGGACGGCCTCGGCGACGTTCTGGTCGGGGAACTGGCCCACGGCGTCGCGGGTCAGGACGCTCTCCACGCCCTCGGCCTGACGCTGGCGGGCGAGCGAGGAGTTGAGATTGCCCCGCTGGCCCACCACCAACAGCTCGGCCACCGAGCCGTCGGCGGGCCGCACGACGATCTGCGCCTGGGCGCCGGGCTCGGCCACGGTCACCTGGGTGGTGGTGGTCTGGCCGCCGGAATAGGTGGTGCGCAGGGTGTAGGTCCCGGCCGGCACGTCGGCGAAGCGGAAGGCGCCGTTGGGGCCGGCTTCGGCCGAACGGTCCAGTTCGACGATGGTGACCAGGGCGCTCTGCAGGGTGCGCGCGCCGGAGGCGTCGCTCACCGTCCCGCTGAGCACCGCGGCCGAGGCCTGGCTGGCCGCCGCCAGGGCCAGAGCCGAAATTCCCGCCATCCACAGACGACGCCCGAACTTGTCGCGCATGGTTTGCCCCCTCATTGACGCATTGCGTCGGTTGTCGGGGCTTTGACCTAGAAGCGTGACACTGGCGGCAAGGGCGGGTGACGAATCGATGACGGCCCAGGCGTGAACCTGGGCCGTCGGGTCGATCGATCAGGTCCTGGAGGCGGGCGGTTTCCGCGTCCAGGCGCCAGATCAGAAGCGGTAGGCGGCGGTGAACCGCACGGAGTGGATGTTGAACTCGTCGCTGGTGCGCTGGAAGTCCGTGCCCGAACCGTTGGTCGAGGTGAATGGGCCGCCGGCCGGACCGCCCGCGGCGCGGACGGCGTAGTTGTCGTCGTCCAGGCGGGTGTAGAGATATTCCAGGCCCAGGCTCACATCGTTGGTGATCTTGTGCTCGACGCCGCCGCCCAACTGCCAGCCGTGCGCCTTGTCGTCGTCCTCGGAGACGTCGGTGAAGGTGTTGGCGGTGTTGGTCGTGGAGAAGCTGTGCTGGATGTCGCCCATGGCGTAGCCGCCGGTGACATAGGGCAGGGTGTTCCCCACCGCATAGCCGACGCGGGCGCGGGCGGCGAGCAGGCCGTCGAGCTCGCGAGCCATGGTGTAGGAGGCGGGCGTCGCGGAAAACGCCGTGACGCTGTCCTTCACATCGGTGCGGACGGCCTCGCCGACCACGCCGGCGACGATATTGCCGAACTGCCAGTCATAGCCGGCGCGGACGCCGAATTCCGGGCCGCCTTCATCGCCGCCACAGGCGCTGGCGCGGGTCGGGTTGTAGGTGCGGCCGTCGCAGAAGCCGGCGGCGAAGGCGTCGGTCCCCGACCCGGTGCGCACGGTGTCGCCATAGGTCCCATCGAGATTGGTGTCGAAGACGATGGATTCGTCGTCGTTCTCGGCCTGCCAGCCATAACCGGCGACGCCGCCGATATAGGCGCCGGTCCAGTCGTTGGCCGTCTGGGCCTGGGCGGCCGACGCCGCGGTCAGGGCGCCCAGGGCGGCTGCGGCGCAAAGCATGGTCTTCATACTGGTAATCCTTGTTGTACTGGAAAGCCCCCTCAGGCCTCGGATAGCAGCAACGTACTCAGGCGGCCGGCGGATGCTCGGCGGCGCTGGCCAAGCTTCCGATGACGGACGATGTGTTGCCCTTGGGTCACAGGGGTGTGTGCGGACGGCAGGGCGACGGCGGCTCGTCGCCAAACCTTGGCTTGACCGCCGCAAGCGCCTCGGACTCTGCTCTGGTCAGATAACAAAAGGGAGGGGACCATGAAGCCCTGGATCAGCCTGATCGCCGCGGCCTGGGGCCTGTTGGCGGCCACCGCCGCCTCGGCCGCGCCGGCCACCATCCGTGTGGAGTCCGGGACCCTGGCGGGCGAGGCCACCGACCGGGCGCGGGTGTTCCGCAACATCCCCTATGCCGCACCGCCGGTGGGCGCCCTCCGCTGGGCGCCGCCCCAGGCGCCGGCCGCCTGGACGGGATCGCGGCCGGCGGTCGAGGCCGGCCCCTCCTGTCCCCAGCCCATGCGCGAGGACGGCGCCCCCAACGCCGGCGGCGCCAACGGGCCGATGAGCGAGGACTGCCTGCAGCTCAACGTCTTCGCCCCCCTGGCCAGGCCGGGCGCCAAGCCCGCCCCGGTCATGGTCTGGATCCATGGCGGCTCGCACCGCACCGGCGCCGGCTGGGTCTATGACGGCCAGAACTTCGCCCGCGACGGCGTCGTGCTGGTGGCCATCAATTATCGCCTGGGGCCGCTGGGCTATTTTGCTCACCCCGCCCTGACCAAGGCGGCGGGCCCCAAGGCGCCCCTGGGCTCCTATGGGCTGATGGACCAGGTCGCGGCGCTGAAATGGGTCCAGCGCAATATCGCCGTCTTCGGGGGCGATCCGAACAATGTGACGGTGTTCGGGGAGTCGGCCGGGGGCATGAGCACGCTCGCCCTGCTGGCCACACCCGACGCCAAGGGGCTGTTCCACAAGGCCATCGTCCAGTCCGGCGGCGGCTGGTTCGAGCCGGGCGGCCTGAAGGCGCGGGAACAGGCCGGCGTCGCCGCGGCCGAAAGGCTCGGCCTGCCGGCCACGGCCACGGTCGCCCAGCTGCGCGCCGTGCCGGTCGAGACCTTGATCAAGGCGGTGGAGGCGGACTTCGGCCCCTTCCCGGACGGGCGGCTCCTGCCGCGCACCGCCACCCAGGCCTTCGCGGCCGGCGCGGAGATCGACGTGCCGATGATCATCGGCTGGAACAATGGCGAGGACAGCCTGCTGGGCGGGCCTGGCGGCGGGGCGCGGTTCGCCGCCAACCTGCCGCCCATGACCAAAGCCTTCTATGAGGACGCCGCCGCCGAAGGGGACGAGGCCCTGGGCCGGGCGGTCTTCACCGACCGGGCCTTTGGCGCGCCGGCCCGCTGGATCGCCGGTCAGGCGGCCGACGGGGCGCCGGCCTTCCTCTATCACTTCTCCTATGTGGGCGACCGCTACCGGCAGGTGCTGGACCGCGCTCACCATGCGGCCGAGATCCAGTACGTGTTCGAATACTGGGGTCGGCGGACTCCCGACAGCGTGGTCAGCGACGAGGACCGCGCCATGGCCGGCCTCATGCACGGCTGCTGGGTCGCCTTCGCCCGCACAGGCGCGCCGGCCTGCGAGGGTCAGGCCTGGCCGGCCTACGACGCCGCCTCCGACCAGCTCCTGGAGTTCGGCGCCGAGACCGGGGTGCGCCAGGGCTTCGGCAAGCGCCAGCTGGACGCCGTCGAACAGTTCGCCCTGCCGACGCTGGACTTGCCGGCCCAGTAGGCGACACCCTCTCGACCGTCACCCCCTTCCCGTCACCCTCGGGCTTGTCCCGAGGGTCCCTGTCGAGGGCGGGCGCAAGCTGCGCGAGGGATCCTGGGCACAAGGCCCAGGATGACGGTGGTGGGGGGTGGGCCCCCAGCCGCTCCGAACGAATCACCGGCCAAGGCGTTGAGGAGACTCAAGAAAACGCCGGAGAACGACCCCATGGCCGCCCGTCCCACCTGGCAGGGCTATCTGCGCCTGTCCCTCGTGAGCTGTCCTGTGGCGCTCTACACCGCCACCAGTCGGTCGGGCGATGTCAGCTTCAACATGCTGCACAAGGACACCCACAACCGCATCCGCATGATCCCCACCGACCCCGACAGCGGGCCGGTGGATCGGGCCGACATCGTCAAGGGCTTTGAGATCGAGAAGGGGCGCTATGTCGTCCTGACCCAGGACGAGATCAACAACGTCAAGCTGGAGACCACCCGCAGCCTGGACATCGAGCGGTTCGTCGACGAGGCCGATATCGACCGGCTCTATTGGAACGCCCCCTACTTCCTGGTGCCGGACGGCGACATGGCGGTGGAGGCCTATACGGTGATCCGCTCGGCCATGGAGGCCTCGGGCAAGGTGGCCCTGGGCCGGCTGGCCATGCATCAGCGCGAGCGGGTCATGGCGCTCGAACCCCGCGGCCTGGGCATATTGGCCTACACCCTGCGCTCGAACGATGAGGTGCGCAGCGCCGACGACGCCTTCGAGGACATTCCCGACGTCAAGCCCGACAAGAAGATGGTCGAGATCGCCACCAAGATCATCGAACAGCAGGAGGGCGACTTCGACCCGGCCATGTTCGCCGACCGCTACGAAGAGGCCCTGCGGGCGTTGATCGCCGAAAAGGAGGAGGGCCACACCATCGAGGCGCCCGAAGCGCCCAAGGACCTGGAGGTCAGCGACCTGATGGAGCAGCTCAAGCGCAGCCTGGGCGACACCGGCGGGGCTCGGCGCAAGCCGGCCAGCCGCGCCGGCGCCAAGGCCAAGCGCGGCGCCGCCAAGTCGACGCGGAAGAAGAGCGCCTAAGAGAAGGCTTAGTCCTTGGCGCGTTCCACATAGGAGCCGTCCTCGGTGAGGACGATGATGCGGGTGCCGACAGTGATGTAGGGCGGGATCATGACCCGCAGGCCTACATCGGTCATGGCCGGCTTGTAGGAGGACGAGGCCGTCTGGCCCTTCATGGCCGGCTCGGTCTCGGTGATCTCGACGGTCACCCTTGATGGCAGGGAGATGGCGATGGGCACGCCCTCATGGGTCGAAAGCTGCACGGCCATGCCGTCCTGCAGATAGACCTTGGCGTCGCCGATCACGTCTTCCGGCGCCACCAGCTGGTCGAAGTTTTCCGGGTTCATGAAGTGATAGCCCTCACCGTCCTGGTACAGGAAGGTGTGCTCCCGCTCCTCGACGAAGGCCCGCTCCACCTGCTCGGTGGTGCGGTATCGTTCGGACACCTTCACCCCGTCGGAGATGCGGCGCATGTTCAGCTGGGTCACGGGCGTGCCCTTGCCGGGATGGATGTTCTCGACGGTCAGGACCACGTAGAGCTTGCCGTCCACATCGACGACATTACCCTTGCGGAGCGAGCTGGCGGCGACCTTCACGTGATGTCTTCCTCGAACCTGGGGCGGGCCGGCGCGGGCCCGTTTGATCTCAAAAACCTATAGAGGTCCCGCGCACCTATAGGATCGCAGGCGTTTTCGCCAGCTTTGACGCCGATTTTCCATTCCTGGCCGGACAGCCTCATGCCGCAGACGACCCCCTGGTGGGATAAGGACGCCCACCGCGACCGCCGGCCCTTCCTGACCGCCCGGGGCGCGATCACCAGGGCGGTGCGCCGCTGGTTCGAGGACCAGGGCTTCACCGAGGTGGAGGCCGCCGCCCTGCAGGTCTCGCCGGGCAATGAGGCCCACCTGCACGCCTTTTCGACCGAGGCCATCGGGCACGATGGGCGCCGGGCGGCGATGCACCTGCACACCTCGCCGGAGTTCGCGGCCAAGAAGCTGTTGGCGGCCGGCGAGACGAAGATCTTCGACCTGGCCCGGGTGTGGCGCAATCGCGAGCGCGGGCCTTTGCACCATCCGGAATTCACCCTGCTGGAATGGTACCGGACGGACGCCCCCTACGAGACCCTGATGGAGGACTGCGCCCGGCTGCTGGCGCTGGCGGCCCAGACCCTGGACGCCAAGGCGCTGACCTGGCGCGGCGCGGCGGCCGATCCCTTCGCCGAGCCGGAGAAGGTAACGGTCGCCCAGGCCTATAGCCGATTCGCCGGCATCGACCTGCTGGCGACGGTGGGGGAGGGCGGGCCAACCGACCGCGACGCCCTGGCGAGCGCGGCGTCGGGCGCGGGCATCCGGGTGGCGGCCGACGACACCTGGGCCGACATCTTCAGCCGCATCATGGTGGAGAAGGTGGAGCCAAAGCTCGGCTTCGGCCGGCCGACGATCCTTTGCGAATATCCCACCGCCGAGGCCGCGCTGGCGCGGCCCAAGGCCAGCGATCCGCGGGTGGCCGAGCGGTTCGAGCTCTATGCCTGCGGGGTGGAGCTGGCCAACGCCTTTGGCGAGCTCACCGATCCGGCCGAACAGCGCCGCCGCTTCGAAGCCGAGATGGATGAAAAGGCCCGCGTCTATGGGGAGCGTTATCCCATCGACGAGGACTTCCTGGCCGCGCTGGCTCACATGCCGGCCGCCAGCGGCGCCGCGCTCGGCTTCGATCGCCTGGTCATGCTGGCGTCCGGCGCCCAGCGGATCGAACAGGTGATCTGGACCCCGGTGGCGGAGGTCTGACAGGCCGCCGCATTGCAGGGCGGCCCCATCTCAGCCATATGCCGCCGATGACGAGCCCGGCGCCCAAGACCCTGCGCACGCCTGCGGCCCTGGCCGGGGCCGGGCTGATTGCGGCTGAGGAGATCGCGGCACTGGATGCTGTGGCCGCCCGCTACGCCGTAGCGATCACCCCCTATCTCGCCCAGCAGATCGCCGAGGGCGGGCCGGGGCTGGCGCGCCAGTACCTGCCCGATCCCGCCGAGCTGGACGCGACGCCAGACGAGCGCGCCGACCCCATCGGCGATCACGCCCACATGCCGGTCAAGGGGATCGTCCACCGCTATGGCGACCGGGCGCTGCTGAAGATCACCCATGTCTGCGCGGTCTATTGCCGCTTCTGCTTCCGCCGGGAAATGGTGGGGCCAGGCGGCGAGGGCGCGCTTAACCCGGCTGAGCTGGCCGCGGCCCTGGCCTATGTGGCCGAGCATGCCGAGATCTGGGAGGTCATCGTCACCGGCGGCGACCCCCTGGTGCTCTCGCCGCGCAGGCTTGCCGAGCTGATGGCCGGGCTCGGCGCCATCGACCATGTGAAGGTGGTCCGCTTCCACACCCGCCTGCCGGTGGTCGATCCGGCCGCCGTCACCGAGGAGCTGGTCGCCGCTCTCAGCGCCCCGGGCAAGGCGGTCTATGTGGCCCTGCACGCCAACCACCCCGACGAGCTGACACCAGAGGCGCGGGCGGCCTGCGCCAGGATGATCGACTCAGGCATCGCCATGGTCAGCCAGAGCGTCCTGCTGCGCGGGGTCAATGACGATGCGGCGGTTCTCGGCGCCCTGATGCGCGCCTTCGTCGAGACCCGCATCAAGCCCTACTACCTGCATCAAGGGGATCTTGCGCCGGGCACCAGCCATCTGCGGGTGCCGATAGCTGAAGGCCAGGCCCTGATGCGAGCCTTGCGCGGCGACTATTCCGGCCTCTGCCAGCCGACCTATGTGCTCGACATCCCCGGCGGCCACGGCAAGTCGCCCATTGGCCCGGCCTATGTGAAAGGCGTCGACGGCGCCTACGAGGTGGAGGACCCGCAAGGGATCCGCCACCCCTATCCGCCCCAGGCCTGAGCCCTAGAGGATGTAGCGCGACAGGTCGGTGTCGCCGGTCAGCTCGCCCAGGCGCTGGCGGACATAGTCGGCGTCGATGGTCAGGGTCTCGCCGTCCTTGTCGGCGGCAGTGAAGCTGATCTCCTCCAGCACCTTTTCCATCACCGTCTGCAGGCGCCGGGCGCCGATGTTTTCCAGCGAGCCGTTCACCGCCACGGCGGAATCGGCGAGCGCATCGATGGCCTCCTCGGTGAAGACCAGCGTCACCCCTTCGGTGGCCAGCAGGGCCTGGTTCTGACGGATCAGATTGGCCTCGGGCTCGGTGAGGATGCGGCGCATGTCGTCCCGCGTCAGGGCCTTCAGCTCCACCCGGATGGGCAGCCGGCCCTGCAGCTCGGGCAGCAGGTCCGAGGGCTTGGCCACATGGAAGGCGCCCGAGGCGATGAACAGGATGTGGTCGGTCTTCACCGGCCCGTACTTGGTGGCGACGGTGGTGCCCTCGATCAGGGGCAACAGGTCGCGCTGCACCCCTTCGCGGCTGACATCGGCGCCGGCCCGGTCCGACCGGCTGGCCACCTTGTCGATCTCGTCGAGGAAGACGATGCCCTCGTTCTCCGCCAGCTCCAGGGCCTCCTGGGTCAGGGCCTCCTGGTCCAGCAGCTTGTCGCTCTCCTCGGCGATCAGCGGCGCCCAGGCGCCGATCACCGTGGTCTTGTGGGTCTTGGTGCGGCCCTGGCCGAAAGCCTTGCCCATGATGTCGGAGATGTTCATCACCCCCATGGACGCGCCCGGCTGGCCCGGTACGTCGAACAGGGGCATGCCGCCGGAATCGGCCAGGGTCAGCTCGACCTCCTTGTCGTCCAGCTCGCCGGCCCGCAGCTTCTTGCGGAAGCTGTCGCGGGCCGCCGTGGAGCCGGGGCCGGTCAGCGCGTCCAGCAGCCGCTCTTCGGCCGCAGCCTCGGCCCGGGCGCGCACGGCGCCGCGGCGCTTGTCGCGGACCATGGCGATGGCGCTCTCCACCAGGTCGCGCACGATCTGGTCCACGTCGCGGCCGACATAGCCGACCTCGGTGAACTTGGTGGCCTCGACCTTGAGGAAGGGGGCGTTGGCGAGCCTGGCCAGGCGCCGGGCGATCTCGGTCTTGCCGACCCCGGTGGGGCCGATCATCAGGATGTTCTTGGGCGTCACCTCGTCGCGCAGGGCGTCGGGCACACGCCGGCGGCGCCAGCGGTTGCGCAGGGCCACGGCCACGGCCTTCTTGGCGTCCTTCTGGCCGACGATGAAGCGGTCGAGTTCGGAAACGATCTCGCGGGGGGAGAAGTCTGTCATGGGTTCACTAGGTTTGAGCAGGGTCAGCGCCCTACAGGCGCTCCACCGTCAGCTCGCCATTGGTGTAGACGCAGATGCGCGCGGCGATGCCCATGGCCTTGCGGGCCACCTCTTCGGCCGAAAGCTGCGAGTCCATCAGGGCCATGCCGGCGGCCAGCGCATAGTTGCCGCCCGAGCCGATGGCCGCCACGCCGCTTTCCGGCTCCAGCACGTCGCCGACGCCGGTGACCGTGTAGATGGCCTCCTTGTCGGCCACCAGCAGCATGGCTTCGAGCTTGCGCAGGTAGCGGTCGGTGCGCCAGTCCTTGGCCAGGTCCACGCAGGCCCGGGCCAGGTGCTCAGGGTATTGTTCGAGCTTGGTCTCAAGCCGCTCGATCAGGGTGAAGGCGTCGGCCGTGGCGCCGGCGAACCCGGCCAGGACCCGGCCGCCGGCCAGGGTGCGGACCTTGCGGGCGTTGCCCTTGACCACGGTCTGGCCCATGGACACCTGACCATCGCCGGCGATCACTGTCTGGCCGTCCTTGCGAACCGCCAGGATGGTCGTGCCGTGCCAGTCGGGGAAGTTGGAAGAAGTCTGCGACATCCGCCGGGATGTGGCGACCAGGGCAGGTGAGGTCAAGCGCCATGGAATTTTCCGACGCCGAGGTCGAACGCTACGCCCGCCATCTGGTGCTGCGCGAAGTTGGCGGGCCGGGCCAGCAGAGGCTGAAGGCCGCCCATGTGCTGATCATCGGCGCCGGCGGTCTGGGCGCGCCGGCCAGCCTCTATCTGGCCGCGGCCGGCGTGGGCCAGATCACGCTGGTGGATCCCGACGCGGCCGACCTCTCCAACCTGCAGCGCCAGGTGATCTATCGCCCCTCAGACTTAGGCGCGCCCAAGGTCGAGGCCGCCGCAGCCCAGCTTTCCGCCCTCAACCCCCATGTGCAGATCAACCCGGTGCGCCTGGCGCTGGACAGCGCCAACGCCGGGGACCTAGTGGCCAGCGCCGACCTGGTGCTGGACGGCACCGACGACTTCGCCACCCGCTTTGCGGTCAACGCCGCTTGCGTGGCGCACGCAAAGCCCCTGGTCTCCGGCGCCATCGGCCGCTGGACCGGCCAGGTCGGCGTGTTCAAAGGCCAGCCCTGCTACCGCTGCCTGGTCCCGGACATCCCCCCCGACGCCGAGACCTGTTCCGCCGTCGGCGTCATCGGCGCCCTGGCCGGCGTCATCGGCTCGATGATGGCGCTGGAGGCGATCAAGGTGATCACCGGCGCAGGCGAGCCGCTGGAGGGGCGGCTGCTGATCTACGACGGCCTGGCCGCGGAGACGCGGACGGTGCGGATTGGGGCCGATCCGGGGTGTTCGGTGTGTGGTGTTAAATCTGGGCTGGCCTAACTGGGCTGGGAGCCGACCGCGGGTGTCCGGGAAGGGCTCGTTACGGAGCTCTGAGAGGTCCGTTTCCGGTTCATACGCAAGATGGGCGGGCGATCACCAGAGGTCAGCCGCTTGTGAGGCCTTTGTCGTGGCGGCCAGAAACATCAGTCCTTTTCGGACATCGCGACAGGCGACATGTTCTTCCACGCTTCAGGGATTGGCTTGCCCCAGGCCGCGTAGAGAGGCGCGAATTGGAAGTAGGCGCCGTCGTTGCTGGTCTGCACCGGCCCAAGCTTCACACTCTGGCCTTCGCGCTCGATCTTCGCGCTTAGTTGCTGCGGCTCACCGTCTTTGCTGACGAGCGTAGCGACGAGGAACTCCTCCCTGTCGGGTGCGTCGGCAGCGCGCCGGTATGGATGCGCGGGGTCAGCCTTTGCGGACCAGGCTTCGCTTATCAGGATTGCCGCGTCGGCGCTGAACTTCACCGCCTCGTGGGCGACCATTCGCATAATCAGATACTTGTCGGACTGAGTATCGGCACGAAGCTCGCTGGTCCGGACCGGCTTGCCACCGTTTAGAAGAAACATCGCGGTGATATGGTATCCATCCTTCAGGAACATCTTCTGAGCAGTTGCGAACAATCCGTTCAACCTGTCGTCGGCCGTCTCGCCTGGTCCCAACACCTGGGCGGCGGTCGTTCCATACCGCCCCAGGACCTTTCCAGCGACTTTCACGTCGACGCCCTTGGTTACGGTCTCGATGCCGGTTCGCTGGCCAGTCAAGAGCTTCGTCTCGATAGCCCGCGCATCCGCATGCCCGATCATGCAAGGAAGCCGGCCTTGGCGCAGCCCATCGCCATAGGCTTGGCCCGTCACTACATCCGTGGTGGTCGGTGGTGTCAGATGCAGTTGACGATGGGCGTCGGCGAGCACTTCTGCGACCCGCCCGTAGGCGATGGCAACGGCGTCTAGCAACTCATGTTCGGGGAGGCTGTTCTCGAACCAGCGGCGTTCGACCCTCAACACGCCATGTTGCCGAATGTGTTGGGCAAGCAGCACCGGGACTTTCTTCAGCAATGCCTCTGGTCCGTCGGCGAGCTTCGCCGCCAATCCGATACTCGGGCCCTCTTCAAGATAAGAAGCGATAATCTGCGCGCGGATTGTGCTGTGGGCTTCGAGATCGCCTTGCTTTTCGATCTTGTTACGCGCGTCGACCATCCACCGCATCAGGGGGTCAGCCTTCAATTTCTCCTGCCAGGGCGCGTACCACTCGTCGAAGTTGGGGATCAGGCGCTTGTTGCTCTGCAGAATGAAGGTGACAGTCCGTAGTGTTTGAATGGCGGTTTGGATCGCAACCCGAAACCCTTCGGGATCGAAGTAAACTTCTTCGGCCGCGTGCCATTGCCGATGAACGTCTTCAAGCCGTCGATCGACGGCTCTTAGGGGGCATCCCTCGTGCGGGTCCTTCTTTGCTGTAGGTCCTTTCATGCAGTCGCTAAACGGCTCCGGCTACGAGGCCCGCCCCACTCTTGGAGAGATTGCAGGCGGCGCATGCGACTTGACCGTTAGCCACGGTAGTCTTGCCACCCTTCACGTGCGGCGCCTTATGATCGGCGTGCCAGCGGTCCCACGCGACTTTCACGCCATCGCACCTGAGGCGAACCTGACACATCCCATTGTCGCGGCGGTATATTGCGAGACGTTGCTCGTGCGTGAAGTCTCTCTGTGCGTCTTTCGGCTCGATATTAGGATAGGCAGAGAAAAATCTCCGCTCCATCGTCTCTAGCCGGGCACGAATACTTTCTTCAGCGTCGGTTGACTGGCTAATCAGGCGGCGGTACTCGACAAGCTGGAGCTCGCGCTCTTCCTCCGGAAGAATTTCCTGCGCGGCGCGCTCCCCTTCGAAGGCGATGAACCAGGCGGGCAGCTTCTCGTCGATCCCGTCCAGCACGTAGGCGTCGATTAGGAGTGAGGCGAGGCAGTAAAGCGTGATGACGTTGTGGCGCTCGAGCTCGGGCGTTTTGTCCGGAAAGCACTTCAGCAGAAGATCAAAGGTGCGGCGCACCTTTTTGGCCAACGCCCCATTAGGGTCAAACGCCCGGTTCTCCCCGTACATACGGTTGAGGTCGGCATTCTTTATGTTGGCGGGACCTCTCGCCAGCTCAAGGCAGACTGTCTGTGCGGCGACGTGGTCGAACGTGAAGCGCTGGTTCTTGAAGCGGCAGCTTTCGAAGAATGGATGGGCACTGAGTTCTTTGACGAACTCACGCATCTGGCCCGGCATCGCGTTGCGCTTTTCCTGCGCCTTGAGCGTCGTGCCGTTCTGGAGGCGGAGGAACATATCCCGCACCTCGTCCTCGTCTTCGGTCTGGATAGCCTCCTCAACCATGACGACATCAACCGCATAGGTGTCGAAGTCGCTGCTCAATTCGAAGGGTAAGTCGGCGTACTTCAGGCCGGCCACCTCGTGGCCTTTGACGGGATCAGCATCCTTAGGGAGCGCGAACAATCCTTCACGGTACTCCCAGATCGTCCGCAGCCGTTGCTGACCGTCAATGACCTCGTATTGGAAATTGTCACGCTTCACGGCGCGCCAGTACATCTTCGGGATGTCGTACTCGCGAAGGATGGAGTCGATCAAAAGCTGCTTCTGCTTCCGCCCCCAGGCCGGCGGCCGCTGATAGTCGGGCTTCTCGTCGATCTTGTTCTTCCAGTTGCAGATCGTAGTGATCGGCACTGGCTTCTTGTTCATCTTCATCAGGCACCCCAGGGCAACACTACGCCAAGAAGGAACCCCAGGTGAATAGGCCTCAAGACGTGAGGCCGAGATCAAGGACCGCCGGCACAAATGCGAGTTGTTCCTCGCTAAAAGCCCACGCTAACGACCACGTCTCAAGGCTCGCGTCGACCATGGATTTCAAAGGGAGGTATCCCGGCGAAGATGCGTAGCCGGACGGAGTGGGGGAACTCAATGAGCGTGCCGACGAGTAAGACAAGGTCCGCAACTGGCTCTAGACAGACGCGGGCTCCGGTGTCGGTAAACTCACCACCGCCCCTGGCCGGGATGGTGAGCGGCAACCAGAGCTTAATGCAGCCCCCAAGCCCTCGACCTGACGCGCGAACGCCAATCCCCTATATGCTGTACCTGCGCCTCCACAGCCCCCAGAGCCCATGCCCCCTCGTCTGAAGCCCACCCGCCTGGAATATGTCGTCGATGGGGTGCGGTTGCGCGCGCAGTTGTCGGCGGCGGCGCTGGATGCGGCGGGCGATGAGGCCGAGCAGCGCCGGCGGGCGCTGGAGATCCTGAAACAGGCCCTGTTCCGCGGCCGGATGATCGCCAAGGAGCGGCTGGAGAATGGGGCCGGCGGCATCGAGACCGCGCGGCTGCTGTCCGGGGTCACCGACGAGGTGGTCAAGGCGCTCTATGACTTCACCACCGTCCACATGATCCGGGCGCGCAATCCCACCGAGGGCGAGCGCCTGTGTGTCATGGCGGTGGGGGGCTATGGGCGGGGCACGCTCGCGCCCTTCTCCGACCTCGATCTGCTGTTCCTGCGGCCCTACAAGCAGACCGCCCATGTGGAGAGCGTGATCGAGTTCATGCTCTATGCCCTGTGGGATCTAGGCTTCAAGGTGGGGCACGCCTCGCGCACGGTGGACGAGTGCGTCAAGCTCGCCCGGGAAGACTTCACCATCCGCACCTCGATCCTGGAGGCCCGGCGGCTGATCGGCGACGAGGCCCTGGCCCAGGAGCTGAAGACCCGATTCCGCAACGAGGTGGTCAAGGGCACGGGCGCAGAGTTCGTCGCCGCCAAGCTCAAGGAGCGTGATGAGCGCCAGGCCCGGGCCGGCGCCAGCCGCTACATGGTCGAGCCCAATGTGAAGGACGGCAAGGGGGGCCTGCGCGACCTCAACACCCTGTTCTGGATCGCCGAATATCTGAACCCCTCCAAGCCCGTGGACGGGGTGCCGCAGCTGGAAATGTTCGAGGGCCGTGAGATCCGGGCCTTCATCCGCGCCTTCGACTTCCTCTGGGCGGTGCGCGCCCACCTGCATTTCGCCACCGGCCGGCCGGAAGAGCGCCTGACCTTCGACCTGCAGCCCGAGATCGCCCAGCGGATGGGCTATGGCGACCGGGCCGACAATCCGGCCGTCGAGCGCTTCATGCGGCGCTATTTCCTGATCGCCAAGGAGGTGGGCGCGCTGACCCGCGTCTTCGCCGCCAAGCTGGAGTCCGAGCGGGTGAAGTCCGCGCCGCGGGGGATTTCGCGCCTGTTCCCCGGCAGCGGCCGCAAGACCACCCGCAAGCCGCTCGATGTGGCCGGCTTCATTGAGGAGGGCGGGCGCCTGGACGTGGAGGGGCCGGAAACCTTCGAGGCCGATCCGCTCAACCTGTTGCGGCTGTTCCAGATCGCCGACCGGCGGAACCTGGACCTGCACCCCGACGCCTTCACCGCCGCCACCCGGTCGCTGGGCCTCATCAGCTCGAAGATGCGGCGCGATCCCAAGGCGGCGAAGATCTTCCTGGATATCCTGGCCGGCGGCCGCGACCCGCAGCGGACCCTGACCCTGATGACCGAGGCCGGCGTGCTGGGGCGCTATCTGCCGGAGTTCGGACGCATCGTCGCCCAGATGCAGTTCAACATGTACCACTCCTATACGGTGGACGAGCACACCCTGCGGGCCGTCGGCGTGATCGCCGACATCGCCGCTGGCCGGCTGGTGGACGACCACCCGCTGGCCGTTTCGCTGATGCCGCAGATCCAGGAGAAGGACGTCCTCTTCCTGGCCATGCTGCTGCACGACACCGGCAAGGGCGGCGTGGCCGGCGGCCAGGAAAAGGCCGGGGCGCGGGCCGCCCGGGCCGCCTGCGAGCGGCTGGGCCTGCCGCGGGCGCGCATCGACCTGGTGGCCTGGCTCGTCGAGCATCACCTGGAGATGAGCGACTACGCCCAGAAGCGCGACATCTCCGATCCCCGCACCGTGGCCGACTTCGTGCGCATGGTGCAGACGCCCGAGCGCCTGCGCCTCTTGCTGGTGCTGACCGTGGCCGACATCCGCGCCGTGGGACCGGGCGTCTGGAACGGCTGGAAGGGCCAGCTGCTGCGCGACCTCTATGCCTCGGCCTCAGCGGTGTTCCGCGGCGGCCGGGCCAATGACGCCGTGGCCGTGGTGCGCCAGCGCCAGGCCTTCGCCGCCGCCGAGATCCGCGCCCGCCTGGTGGAGGCCGACCCCGCCGCCGTGGCCTGGGGCGAGGCCATGGAGGACGCCTATTTCACCGGCTTTGGCCAGGACGAGATCGCCATCCATGCGGCCGTCTCCCAGCGGGCTCACGCCGAGGGCGCCGCGGCCATGGGCTATGTGCGCGAGGACCTGAACGCCGCCGAGCTGGTGGTCGCCGCCAAGGACCGGACCCGGCTGTTCGCCGACCTGACAAGGGCCATCACCGTCTCCGGCGCCAGCGTGCTGGGCGCGCGGGTCTTCACCTCCCGCCAGGGCCAGGCGCTGGACGTCTTCTACCTGCAGGACATCACCGGCCAGC
>NZ_JBALUY010000065.1:0-20660 GCF_036963605.1 Phenylobacterium sp.
GCACCCCCTATCTGGTGGACCTGCGCGACCAGGCCGTCGCCTCCTGGCTGGCGGCGCCCTTCCAGACCATGTTCGGCGGCGAGGGGCGCATGGTCCGCGTGGTGGCCGAGCCCCGGTTCCGCGACGCCGAATTCATCGAGATCGTCGCCCCCGACGCCGAGCTGCGCCAGGAGCTGACCGCCTATCTCTGGCGGCTGATCGCGGTGACCGCCTTCGTCTCGGCCATGGCCGGGGGGCTGGTCTATCTGTCGCTGAACCTCTTCCTGGTCCGGCCCATGCAGCGGATCACCCGCGGGATGGAGCTGTTCCGCACCGATCCGGACGATCCCCGGGCGACGGTCAAGCTGTCAGGCCGCCGGGACGAGATCGGCCGCGCCGAGGTGGAGCTGGCCCTGATGCAGGGGGACCTGCGCGCCGCCCTCAACGCCCGGGCCCGGCTGGCGGCCCTTGGAGAGGCGGTGGCCAAGATCAATCACGACCTGCGCAACATGCTGACCAGCGCCCAGATCGCCTCCGAACGGCTGGCCGCCTCGGCCGACCCTGATGTAGGCCGCGCCCTGCCGCGGCTGGAGCGGGCGCTCGACCGGGCGGTGAAGCTGGCCTCCCACGTGCTGACCTATGGCAAGACCCAGGAGGCGCCGCCGGAGGCGCGCACGGTGGGTCTGGCCGAAGCCGCCGAGATGGCCGCCGAGGAGGCGCGTCTGACCCCGGAGGGGGTGCGGCTGGACCTGCAGGTGGCCGCTGCCGACCAGGTGCTTGCCGATCCTGACCAACTTCACCGTATCCTGGTCAATCTGATGCGAAACGCCCGGGAAGCCATCGAGCAGCAGAGCCAGGATGGGCTTGGCGTGGTGACCCTCACGCTTCAGCAGGACGAGGGGCAGAGCCGCGTCCGGCTGAGCGACAATGGCCCTGGCGTGCCCGCCAAGGTGCGCGAGCGGCTGTTCCTGCCCTTCACGGGCTCTGGCCGGGCCGATGGCGCGGGCCTGGGCCTGGCCATCGCCCGGGAGTTGGCCCAGGGCCATGGGGGCGATCTGAGCCTGGTGGAGAGCGGCGCGGCCGGCACCATCTTCGAGCTGCGCCTGCCCGGCGCGCCTGCGGCCCTGGCCCCACAGCCACAGACCAAGGCGGGCCGGAGCCGACGCAAGACCGCGCCGGCCGCGCCCAAGGCCTGAGGCGGCTCTAGAAGCCCCGGGCGACGCCCTCGCGACGGGGATCGGCGGCGCCGTCCAGGCCTTGAGGCGTCACGCGCACCCCATGCAGGCCCGAGCCCTCGCCGCCGACCGCGGTGAAGGTCACGCCCCGCTCGGCGAGGCCTGCGACGACCTCAGGGGCGAACTTGTCCCCCTCGGCGGCGTAGGACGAGCCCCGCGCGATCAGGTTGGGCAGGGCGATGGCCTCGGCCACCGGCATCTTCCAGTCCAGCATCCCCACCAGGGCCTTCAGATTATAGGCGAGGATCGAGGTGCCCCCCGGTGAGCCCACGGCGGCGGCGAGCTTGCCGTCTTCCAGCACGATGGCAGGGGCCATGGACGACCGGGGCCGCTTGCCGCCGGCCATGGCGTTGGCCGCCGGCGCGCCGTCGGGATTGGCCGGGGCGAAGGCGAAGTCGGTCAGCTGGTTGTTGAGGAAGAAGCCTCCGACCATGCGGCCCGAGCCGAAGATGCTCTCCACCGTCGTGGTCATGGAGACTGCATCGCCCGCGGCGTCGACGATGACGAAGTGCGAGGTTCCGGAGACTTCCCGGGTGGCGTCAGGGGCGCGGACGCCGGCGCCGGCCGGCGTTCCGGGCGCGGGCGCGGGTCCTGCGGTCGGTCCAATCAGCTTGGCCCGCTCAGCCAGATAGGCCTTGTCCAGCAGGCCCTCGGTGGGCACGGCGACGAAGTCGGGATCGCCGATATAGCGGTCGCGGTCGGCGTACATCAGCCGGCTGGCCTGGGTGAACAGGTACCAGCCCTGGGCGTCGTTGGGGTGATCGGCGATGGCGGTGTGCTCGAGGATGCCCAGCCCCTCCAGCACGGCCGGGCCTCCGGACGGCGCCGGCGGCGTGCAGACCACATAGATGCGATAGGGGCGGCACAGCGCCTCGGTCTTCTTCGGCTCATAGGCCGCCAGGTCCGCGAGCGTCATGACGCCGGGCAGTTCGCCCTGACCCACCCGGGCGACGATGGCCTGCGCGATTTCGCCCTCCAGCAGGGCGTCAGGCCCCTCGGCGGCGATCTGGCGGACCGTGGCGGCGTAGGCCGGATTGCGCAGCCGGTCGCCGGCTGCGTATCGGGTTCCGTCGGGCTTGGTGAAATACGCCACCGCATCGGTGGCCTTGGCCTGGGGCGCCTGGCTGGTGATCATGCCGGCCAGGCGGGGGCTGACGATGAAGCCCTCGTCCGCTAGGCGCTCGGCCGAACCGAACAGCTGGTTCCATTCCAGATTGCCGTGATCGGCCTGGGCCATGTGCAGCATGGCCACCGCGCCGGGGACGCCGGTGGAGCGGCCGCTGAGCAGCACGTCGAAGAAGGGTAGCGGCTTGCCCTCATCGTTCAGGAACATGCCCGGCGTGGCCGCGGCCGGCGCGGTTTCCCGGCCATTATAGGCGCTGACCACCCCGGTCTCGGCGTCATAGTGCACCATGAAGGCGCCGCCCCCCAGGCCCGAGCTTTGCGGCTCCACCAGGCCCAGCACGGCCTGCACCGCGACCGCGGCGTCCACCGCCGAGCCGCCGGCCCTCAGGATCTCCAGGCCGGCCTCCACCGCCAGCGGATTGGCCGCGGCCACCATCACCTGACCCTGGGCGGCCGAGGCGGGCGCAGGGGCGCCCGGCCCTTCTGCGGTCTGGGACATCGGCGCGCAGGCGGCGGCCAGCAGAAGCAGGGCCGGAACCAGGGGGCGAAGGAGGGGAGGATGGGCGAGGCGGGCGATGGGACACGGGAGGGAGGAGGACACGGCGCTCCGGGGACTGGACTGGATCATGGCCGCACCTTAGCTGCGCTGGCGTGGACAACAACCATCTGGCTGTGTCACCCAGCCAGAAGGGAGACCGGCCGCCATGACGTCATTGATCGCCCGCCCGGGCCTGCGCAATCTGATCACCGACGTGCCGGGGATCAAGGTGGGCCAGGCCCATGATTCCCGCGCCCGCACCGGCGTCACCGTCATCCTGCCCGACGCCCGCGCCGTGGCCGCCTGCGACGTCCGCGGCGGCGGCCCTGGCACCCGGGAGACCGACGCGCTCGACCCGCACAATCTGGTGGACGCCATCGACGCCGTCGTCCTGTCCGGAGGCTCCGTCTATGGCCTGGCGGCCCCGGACGGGGTGACCGCCTGGCTGGGCGCCCAGGGGCGAGGCTACGGACTTGTGGCCAATGCCGCCGTCCCGCCCTCGCCTGTGGTGCCGGCCGCCATCCTGTTCGACCTGGCCAATGGCGGCGACAAGGTCTGGGGCGAGGAGCCGCCCTACCGCGCCCTGGGGCGCCAGGCGGCGCTGGCGGCAGGCGAGGCCTTCGACCTGGGCACGGCCGGGGCCGGCTATGGCGCCATGGCCGGTCGACTCAAGGGCGGCGTCGGTTCAGCCTCGGCGATCACCGCCGACGGCTTCGCCGTGGGCGCCGTGGTGGCGGTCAACAGCTTCGGCTCGGTGACAGCGCCGGGCGGACGCACCTTCTGGGCCGCCCCCTACGAGATGAACGGCGAATTCGGCGGCCTCGGCGCGGCCGGCCTGGCGGGCGCCGGCGACGACTGGGGCCTGGCCAAGGCCGATCCCCAGGCCCGCACCAACACCACCATCGCCTGCGTGGCCACCGACGCCGTCCTGACGCCTGCCCAGGCCCGCCGCGTGGCGGTGATGGCCCAGGACGGCCTGGCTCGCGCCATCCGCCCGATCCACGCCCCCTTCGACGGTGATGTGGTCTTCGCCCTCTCCACCGCCCAGCGGCCCCTGGGTGAGCGGCCGGACTTCCAGATCGCCCGTCTGGGCGCCCTGGCCGCCGACGTCCTGGCCCGCGCCGTGGCCCGCGGCGTCCACGCCGCTGCGCCCTGGCCCGACGCCCCCGTCCCCTGCTGGCGCGACCTTCCCTGAGGGGGCCAAAGAAGAATCGTCTTTGCCCCAATTCCCTGGCTTGAACTTTCCCAAAAGGCCGACTAGGTTCCGCGCCCTTGCCGCAAGGCACTGCGCGCCCGTAGCTCAGCTGGATAGAGCATCAGACTACGAATCTGAGGGTCGGACGTTCGAATCGTTCCGGGCGCGCCACTTCTTCCTACAAGGCAATCCTTTAGCTCTCGCTGGAAGCCGAAGTGCGATTCCGCGGCGCCCTCTTTTGTGGTGGTCGTGCGCGTGATGGACCCTGGTGCTGAGGGATGCTCCTTGGGGTCGGATAGCCGCTAATCATTGGGCCATCCCACGAGAGACTCGACGGGATAGGGCGGGGGAGGTTGGATACTCGCCGCTCGGAACCTAGCTTGGAGGGGCGTGGGATGATGCCGATTGCAGAGATCGCGCTGGATCTCTCCTATTCAGACACAAAGGTCTGGGCGAGGGTCTATGCGCCCTTGCGTGCGGCCTCTGACGAAGAGTGGTCCTGCTCATTTGAGATTAGCGAACCCCTAGCTATCGAGCGGACAATTTATGGCGCGTCCAGTATGCAGGCTTTGGTGCTCGCCCTGAAGGCAATGTCCTCCTACCTCTACGGATCGGAAGCCTACGAGAATAAGCAACTCGGGATCGGCGGCGAATTCGGCGGAAATCTGTCCATCCCCGCTCCAAGTATTTTCCTCGACGCCGCCCCTTTTCCATTCTGAGCGGCGTTAAGCAACTTCGGGACTCTCCTCTGGAAACTCTGCCGCTTCCCGCGGCCAGAAGGCGGCTTGCGTTACGCCACCGCCGCCTTCTCGCCGGGGACCTCGGTCTCGTCGCCCAGGGTGTTGCGGATGTAGAGGATCTTCACCATCACGAAGAGCACCACCAGCAGGGGGGCGGCGAAGATCACCCCGAGGGGACCGAACAGCACCCCGAAGCCCAGGACGGCGAACAGGGTGAGCGCCGGGGGCAGGGCGACGGCCCGCTTCTGGATCAGGGGGTAGGTGAGATTGCTCTCCACCTGCTGGACGATGACGTAGACGAGGATCGCCCAGACCACCATCATCGGCCCTTCCTGCAGGGCCAGCATGACGGCGGGAATCACCGAAACCACCGGCCCGACAATGGGTACGAAGGCGGCGATGGCGGCGAACAGGCCCAGCGCCACCGGGGAGGGCAGGCCGATGATCGAGACGCCGATCCAGGTTAGCACGCCCACGATGGTCATGGAGACGAACTGGCCCAGCAGCCAGCGGCGCAGGGCGACGCCGGTGACGTTCATGGCGTGACGCATCGGCTCCCGCGGGCCTGCGGGAATGAGGCTGAGCAGGCCGTCGCGAGACGACCGCGGGCTGATGGCCAGGTAGATGCCGGCGAAGATCACCACCACCAGGTTCGTCACGGCGCCGGCCACGGTCATGGCGTAGCCGCCCACCCGGCCGAGGATGCTCTGGATCGGACCCGCCGCCTGGCGGGCGGAATCCAGGTCAAAGGTCTGCACCTGGGCCATGAAGTCGGCCGGCAGCGGCAAGTCAGCCAGGCGGGCCTGCAATTCCTCGGCCGATTGCGGCAGGCTTTCCACCAGTTCCTGCACCTGCTCGGCCACCGTAGCGCCGAATAGCCAGCCGGCGCCGGTCAACAGGGCGATGATCAGCAGGCCGGCCGCCAGCAGGGACAGCCCCTCGTTCAGGGGCGTCAGCTTGTGGATCGGGGCGCCCAGGGCGCGGAGCAGCACGGCCACGAGTATCGCGCCGAAGATCAGCAGCATCACATCGATCAGTTGCCAGGCCACCAGCAGGACGATCCCGACGCCGACCAGGAACAGCACCCGGCGCACGAAGATCGGGGAAAGCGAGGTGGCCTTGGGCGTCTTGGCCGGGGCGTGCGGATCAGATTCGGCCAAGGCGCGTCTTCCCGTTCAAGCTCAAGGGGTCAATAGCCGCCGATGACCGGCAGGATCTCGCCTGTGATGTAGCTCGACATCTGGGGGGACGCCAGGAAGACGTAGGACGGCGCCAACTCCTCGGGCTGGGCCGGACGGCCCATGGGAACGCCGGAGCCGAACTTGCTGATGTCAGGCCGATCGGCAGGGTTCAGCGGCGTCCAGACCGGACCTGGCGCCACCACATTGACCCGGATCCCCTTGGACATCAGCTGGGCCGACAGGGAGCGGGCGAAGGCGTGAATGCCACCCTTGGTCATGCCATAGTCGAGCAGCTCGCCGGCCCCCTGCAGGCCGACCACCGAGCCGGTCATCAAGATGGCGGCGCCCGGCTTCATATGCGGCACGGCGGCCCGGGCCATGTAGAAATAGCCGTAGAGGTTGGTCTTTATCGTCCGGTCGAAGTGGGCGTCGGTGATCTGTTCCAGGTCTCCCGCGTGCTCCTGGAAGGCGGCGTTGTTCACCAGGACGTCGAGGCGGCCGAAGGCCTCCAGGGTCTTGGCCACGGCATGGCGCGCATAGTCGGGGTCGGCGACGTCCCCGGGCAGCAGGATGGCCCGGCGGCCTTCCTTCTCCACCGCCGCCTTGGTGGCGGCTGCGTCCTCGTCCTCGTTGAGATAGCCGATGGCCACGTCGCAGCCCTCCCGGGCGTAGAGCACCGCCACGGCCCGGCCGATGCCGGAGTCGGCGCCGGTGATCAGGGCCGCGCAGCCCTCCAGCTTGCCCGAACCCTTATAGAAGGGCGCATCATACATGGGCTCAAGCTTCAGATCGGCCTCCACCCCCGGCTTTTTCAGGTGCTGCTGGGGCAGGGGCGGCGCGGGATATTCCCGGGCCCCGGCCTGCATGGCCTTGGGCGTTTCATCTGAGTTCGAGGCGGCGTCCTTGCGGTCGATACCGGCCTGGATGTCCCGCTCGTCGCGGGCCACGCGCTCGGCGTCTTTCCGGAAGGTGTCTGGCTTGTGGTCGGTCATGGCGCATCCCTTTCTGACCGACCCCAATCCGTCGGAGCGCCTCAGGGTTCCAGACGGACGCTTGAGGCCTGCTCTAGCGGTCGAACTTGGTGGACAGCACGATGGAGGAATTGGTCCGCTCCACTCCGGCCAGGGCGCCGATCTCGTCGATCAGTCCGTCCATGGCCGCCACGTCGGCCGCCGACACCATGGCGATCAGGTCGAAGACCCCGCTGACCGACTGCAGGCGCCGCACGCCCGGCATCTTGCGCATGGCCGTCGCCACCAGGCCGGCGGCCTTGGGCTGGACGGTCAGCATGACGAAGGCGTGGATCTGGCTCTGCTCATGGGCCCGGGAAGTGCGCACGGCGTAACCCGCGATCACGCCACGGCGCTCCAGCCGGGCGATCCGGCTCTGCACGGTGGTGCGCGACAGGCCCAGGCTGCGGGCCAGTTCGGCCACAGAGGCTCGGGCGTTCTCCTGCAGGCGCGCCAACAGGTGCTGATCCAGATCATCCATGGTCATTACGCCGCTATAGGGTGGCAGATCGCCGAAAATATGGGGCGATTTCGCCGAAACTGCAATTGATGCCGCCGTCCCCGCCGGCGAACCTCGCCCATCATGTCTCGGGCCACAGGATCAGACACCATGCGAAAGATCGCCGTCGTCGGCGCGGGCAAGATCGGCTCGGCCATTGTCGACATGCTGCGAACCTCGGGCGCCTATCAGGTGGCCGTGATCGACCAGGACGAGGCGCGTCTGGCGGCCCTGAAGGTGGGCGAGGGCGTGGAGCGGATCTGCGTCGATGTCCGCGATCCGGTCGCCCTGGCCGCGCGGCTGGACGGCGTCTTTGCGGTGATCAGCGCCGCGCCCTATCAGCTCACCGTACCCATCGCCCAGGCGGTCAAGGCGGCCGGCGCCCACTATCTCGACCTGACCGAGGACGTGGCGGCCACCCGCCAGGTGCGCGCCCTTGCGCAGGGCGCAGGAAGCGCCTTCATCCCCCAGTGCGGCCTGGCGCCGGGCTTCATCAGCATCGTGGCCATGGACTTGGCGCAGCGGTTCGACGAGGTCCACGCGGCGCGCCTGCGGGTCGGCGCCCTGCCACGCTATCCCACCGGCGGCCTGAACTACAATCTGACCTGGAGCACCGAGGGGGTCATCAACGAATATTGCGAACCCTGCGAAGCCATCGTCCAGGGCGAGCGGCGCGAGGTCGCTGCTCTCGAGGGGCTGGAGACCTTCGCCCTCGACGGCGTCGCCTATGAGGCGTTCAACACCTCCGGCGGCCTGGGCAGTCTTTGCGACACCCTGGCGGGACGGGTGCGCAACCTGAGCTATCGAACCATCCGCTATCCCGGTCACGGGGCCATTATGCGCACGCTGCTGAACGACCTCGCCCTGCGGGATCGCCGCGACCTGCTGAAGGACATCCTGGAGCATGCGGTGCCGGCGACCCTGCAGGATGTGGTGATCGTGTTCGTCACGCTCAGCGGGTTGAAGGCCGGGGTGCTGATGCAGGAGACCTATGTGAACCGCGTCTACGCCCAGCCCATCGATGGGCGGCCGATGAGCGCCATCCAGATCACCACGGCGGCCTCGGTCTGCGCAGTGGCCGACATGCTCGCCAATGGCGACCTGCCCCAGAGCGGCTTTGTCCGGCAGGAAGACATCCCCCTCGACCGCTTCCTCGCCAACCGCTTTGGCCGCTGGTACGCCGGCGACGACCAAGCCCTTCGCACGGCCTGAAGGATACCCATGACCCTGTCTCTCCAACCCGCTCCGGCCCTGGGCGCAGCCGCCGATGTCGCCGCCACCCTCGAACGCCTGGGCGTGGCGCCTGCCCGGTGGACCGGCGGTGATCGCGACGTGGTCTCGCCGGTGACCGGCGAGGTGGTGGCCCAGGTCCGCGACGCCGACCCGGAGGCCGTCGACGGCGCCGTCGCCCGCGCGCACGAGGCCTGGCTGTCCTGGCGCAAGGTTCCGGGGCCCAGGCGGGGCGAACTGGTGCGGTTGCTGGGGGAGGAACTTCGGGACGCTAAGACCGACCTGGCCCGCCTCGTGACCCTGGAGGCCGGCAAGGTCACGTCCGAGGGGCTAGGCGAAGTCCAGGAGATGATCGACATCTGCGACTACGCCGTGGGGCTCTCGCGTCAGCTTTTCGGCCTGACCATCGCCACCGAACGGCCTGACCATCGGATGATGGAGACCTGGCACCCGCTGGGTCCGATCGGGGTGATCACCGCCTTCAACTTTCCCGTCGCCGTCTGGTCATGGAATGCGGCCCTGGCGCTGGTCTGTGGCGATCCGGTGGTCTGGAAGCCGTCTGAGAAGACGCCGCTCACCGCCCTGGCTGTCCAGGCGGCCTTTGAGCGCGCCGCCGCCCGATTCGGCGAGGCGTCGGCCGGTCTGTCCTGCGTGCTGATCGGCGGGCGAGAGGTCGGCGAGGCGCTGGCCGACGATCCACGCCTGCCGCTGATCTCGGCTACGGGCTCCACCGCCATGGGCCGGGCCATCGGGCCACGCCTGGCGAAGCGCTTCGCCCGCGCCCTGCTGGAGCTTGGGGGCAACAACGCGGCTATTGTCGCCCCCTCGGCCGATCTGGACCTGACCTTGCGGGGCGTGGCCTTCGCCGCCATGGGTACGGCGGGCCAGAGGTGCACGAGCCTGCGCCGCCTGTTCATTCATGAGGATGTCTATGACGCTTTCCTCCCCCGGTTGAAGGCGGCCTACGCCTCCGTCGCCGTCGGTGATCCCCGCGCTGAGGGCGTCCTGGTGGGGCCGTTGATCGACGAGGCGGCGGCCCAGGCCATGGCGCGGGCTTTGGACGAGGCGAAGGCCGGCGGCGGCGTGGTTCATGGGGGGCAGCGGCTGGAGGGCGCCGGCGTCTATGTCCGCCCCGCCCTGGTGGAAATGCCTGATCAAGGCGAAGTGATGCTGCGGGAAACCTTTGCGCCGATCCTCTATGTGGTCCGCTATGGCGAGCTCGACGAGGCGATCGCCGCCCAGAACGCTGCGCCCCAGGGTCTGTCCTCGGCGATCTTCACCCTGGACCTGCGGGAGGCCGAGCGGTTCCTTTCGGCTGAGGGCTCAGACTGCGGCATCGCCAATGTGAACATCGGCCCCTCGGGCGCCGAGATCGGCGGGGCCTTCGGCGGCGAGAAGGAGACCGGCGGCGGCCGCGAGGCCGGCTCCGACGCCTGGAAGGCTTATATGCGCCGGGCGACCAATACGGTGAACTACGGCGCGACCCTGCCGCTCGCCCAGGGCGTCCGATTCGACATCTGAGATCTGCGCCGGCGGCTTTAGCGCCCCTGGGCCGCGCGCATGGCCGCCGCCTTGACCTTGTCGGGCAGGGTGGTGAACCAGGCCTGGGGCGAGAGGCGTTCAGCCACCCGGCGCCGTCCCGCCGCCGCCAGCACCGCCCGCCGTCCGGGATCGGCCCGCAGGCCGGCCAGGGCCTGGGCGGCGTAGCCAATGTCGGGCTCGGCCCAGCTCTGGCCGGCATAGAGCCCCTGGGGGTCTTCCACCGGGGCGCGGCCCGCCGGCACCATCAGGGCGACCTCGTCATCCAGAAAGTCTGTCACGCCCGACCAGTCGGTGGCCAGCACCGGCGTCCCCAGGGCCAGGGCTTCGGCCGGGGTGAGGCCGAAGCCCTCGGCGCGGTGCAGGGAGATCAGAACGTCGGCGCCGGCGATCACGGACAGCACCTCGGCATAGGGCCAGACCGCGTCGAGGATCTCCACATTGGCCGGCGCCCCGGCACGCAGCCTGGCCATCGCGTCAGGATGCTGGCCGCCGTTCTGGGTCTTGATCACCAGGCGCGCGTCGGGATCACCTCCAAAGGCCTGGGCGAAGGCGGCCATGGCGCCTTGCGGGTTCTTGCGGGCCTGGGAAGAGTTGAAGTCGAACAGGGCCACCGCCTGGAAGGCGGCCCGCCGCGGCGCCGGACGCACGTCGTCGTAATCCTCCAGGAACAACGGATGGGGCACGACGCGCACCGGGGCCCGGGCGCCGGCCAGGCTGGCGGCCACGAACCGGCTGGGCGCCCAGACCTCATCGACCATGGCGGCGTCCTTCAGCCACTGGGGCGGGGCGCTCGGCAGCTCCCAGGCCCAGTAGCCGTATCGGGGACCGATCACCCGCCGCGGCCCCATCTGGCCCAGGGCGGCCAGCAGTTCCGGCGGATTGAGGTGGAAAATCCAGGCCGCCGCTGGCGTCGGGTCAGGGCCTTGCGGGCTCCAGGTCAGGGCCGCGCCGGCGGCGTCGATGCGCTCCACCGGGACGCCCAGGGACTCGAACGCTCGGGCGGCCAGCCGGGCCGAGGCGGCGATGCCGTGGGAGCCGGAAAGATAGCCGACGATGCGGATCGGTCCGCCGTTCTGCGCCTCGGCCCCATGAGGCTTGCGGGCCTGGGCGCGGACATGGGCCTCCAGCAGCGGGGCCAGCACCGGCTGGGCCATGCGGCGGACCTGCTCCGGCGCCAGGCCGCGCCAGGCGTTGCGGACCTGGCCGAGCAGGCTCACAGGCCGATCAGCCCGGCGATCTGGGCTTGCAGCGGGGTCTGGGCCGACAGGGTCCGGACGGGCCGTGGCCGGTCATCGACGGCCGGACGGTCGCTCCAGACCTCATCGACAAATCCCCAGACCGGATGGTCGTCGGCCAGTTCGGCCAGGGCCGCGGTGGTCCAGGCCGCCGCCGCCTGGTGCCAGGTCACGCCCTGGGCCATGAGGGCCACCGCATCGGCGGCGACGAACCCAGGCCCGGTGGCGTAGACCACCAGATCAGCCTCCACCGGACCCACCGGCCCGCCGTCGGCCCGCCGCAGCCGCCCGGTGGCCGCCTCCAGAATGATCACGTCATTGGGCCAGTCGGCCATGTCGGGTGTCCGGGCTGGCGCCACGACCACGGCGGCGACCCGCGTGGGGCGGTTGCGCACCAGCAGCGGCGCGCCGTTGCGCACGCTCAGCCGGGCCAGGCGGTAGACCAGGCTGTGGGTCAGGACGTCCGGCAGGCCGGCCGGATCGATGTCGTACTCGGCGAACCCGCCGCCGATCAGCCAGCGCAGGTAGCGGACTCGGCCCAGCGGGCGGTGCAGGGGAAACAGCCGCTGCAGGTCCGGCCGGCTCTCCCAGACGAGCATCAGGATGCGGGGGAAGGGGAAGGGGGTCGACAGGCTTCCGACCAGGCGGTCGCCGTCGCCGCGGACAGCCTGGGCCAGGACGAAGGGCCACCGGCCGCGCACGGCCAGGCCATAGCCGGCGCAGGCCTGCAGCCGGAAGGCCGCCAGGTCGCCCTGGGCGGCGCGGGCGTAGCGGGCCGCACACAGCAGGGGCTGGAGCTCCTGGCTGAGATCGAGCTGGGTCGGACCGTCCAGCAGGGCCGGCGCAAAGCGCCCGCCCTGAGCTTCGGGTCCCAGCAGCCAGGCCAGCAGGTCCTCCGGCGGCCCGCCTTCGAACCGCCGGCGCAGGTCGGCCCGGGCCGCCAGCAGGGCGGCGGCGGCGCGGGGCAGCGGCCGCTCGCCCGGGGCCGTCAGCCATTCGGCGATCTGGCAGGACTCCCCTGTCCAGGGGGCGTCGGCCTGGGGCCAGGGGGCGGCGATCCGCGCGCCCGCCCGCCAGGCGTCCAGCAGGGCCTGGCCCGCGGCGATGGAGGCGGTGGCGCTCTGCGGCTGGGCGGCGAACCAGGCATGGAAGCCGAGGCGGCTTTCCAGGTCCCCACGGCCGAAGCGGGCGGCGGCGAAGGCGTCCTCCCGCCAGACCTGATCCATCTCGCGGGTGACGTCGGGCAGGCCATCCACAGAGGCCAGGGGGTCGGGACTGTCGAGCCAGGCCTCGACCTGCGCCGTCAGCCCGTCGTCGAATCTCTGGCCCTCACGAGCGGCCCGCAGGGCGCGGCGGCGCATGGGGCCTGAGATCGCCCGGCCGGAAGGAAAGGCGTCGTAGGCATAGGCCCGGCGCCGGGCCTGGTCGTGGCCGTTCTCCAGCAGAGCCTTGGCGTAGTTGTCCAGCAGGCGCGACAGGGGCGAGCCCGGCGGGACCACCTGCCGGTCCTGATGCTTGCTCAGGACCGAGGGGCTGCGGGGGTCGAAGCCGGAAAAATGGAAGAAGCCCAGGGGCTGGCCATTGACGCTCCAGGCGCCCTCGCCGTCCGAAAGGGTGCGTCCCTCCAGGTTCCAATAGGCGAGGTCGAGGCCCGGATCGCGCAGGATCGCCACGTCGCTGACCAGGCCCGGCGCCAGGTCCATCCATTTCTGGTCGGTGAACAGGCCGTTCGCAAAGTCCACCCGGCAGTCGAACCGGCACTTTTCGGCCCACCAGTCCAGCAGGGCGAAGATTTCGTCGGCCCGTCGCGCGGCCATGAAGCCCAGATTGAAGGCCCCCGAGGTGAGGATGGTGTGGTCGTTGGGATTGACCTCGCCGGCCAGGGGCCGGGTCAGGTGCGGGATCAGCACCAGGGGGGCCGCCTCAAGGCCGGCGCGGACCCGGTCCAGGGAACCGTAGACGAAGATGTCAGGGTCCAGATAGGTCACCGAGGTCACCCCCGGCTCAGCCATGAGGCGTCGGAAGGCGTGGGGCTTGATGGCGGTATTCAGCTCCAAGGCGTCGTAATAGACGCTCATGGGTCCCACGGGGGCGCCGGTCTCGGCCGCTTCCATCACCCGGGCGAAGGGTTCGAGCGCCGGGATCGGGCCGTCGGCGGCGATCACCACCCGCGTGGCGTCGGGCTCGACTTGCGCCAGGCTGCGCATCAGGACCGCGGCCTGGGCGGCGTAGTTCCGCGAGACGATGGTGAAGACGACGTCCAAGGGCCCGCTCCCGACAGCTGGCGCCCGATTGGCGGCCCCGCGGGCCGGCCAGAATCAGGCGGCGGCGAGTAGTTCGTCGATGCGGCGGATGTCCTTCACCTCGGAGGCGATTCCGCCCTCCATCCGCATCACCTTGTTGCAGTAGAGCCGCAAAAGTTCAGTGTCGTGCGAGGCCAGCACGAGGATGCCGGCCCGCTCCACCAGGTTCAGCAGCCGGCGGTGGGCCAGCTGCTTGAATTCGGAATCGCCGACCGAAATCCACTCGTCCATCAAGAGGACGTCAGCCTCCACCGCGGTGGCCACGGCGAAGGCCAAGCGCGCCTGCATGCCGGCCGAATAGGTCTTCATGGGCATGGCGAGGAAGGGGCCAAGACCGCTGAAAGCGGCGATCTCGTCCATCTTCTCCTCGATCTCTTTGGAGCTTATGCCCGCGATCCGGCCGCGCAGCCGGATATTGTCCACGCCCGTGGCCGAAGGGTCGATGCCCAGGGAGAGGTCCAGCAGGGCGGCGATGCGGCCGCGGACCTCGATCTGGCCGTCGTCCGGCTCATAGGCGCCCGACAGCGCGCGCAGCAGGGTCGTCTTGCCCGAGCCGTTGTGGCCGATCAGGCCCAGGCGGTCGCCCGGCCGCAGGTTGAAGCTGATGTTCGACAGGGCGGTGACTTCGGTCGCCCCTGTGTTCGACGAGCCGAGCCGCCCGCCGACCGTGACACGGGCCAGGTTCTTTTTCAGCGATTTGGCGTCCACCCCATAGACGGGGAAACGCAGGCTGAGGTCGGTGACCGCGATCGAGACTTCGGGAGGCTTCATAGGTAGTGCACGATCCGGCGGCGGGTGACGGCGAAGACCGAGAAGGTGAGCGCCCATCCCAGAACCGCCGCAATAGCTAGCACGATATAGGAGAGCCCGTCGGCCTGCTCGCCCAGCAGCGGAGCGCGGATGGTGGTGAGCATGTGGTAGAACGGGTTCAGCGTCAGGAAGGCGTGACGGTCGGGGAAGGCGTCAGGTTTCCAGAAGACCGGCGTCATGAATATGGCGAACTGCATCACCGACATGACGAACTGAGGAATGTCGCGGAACCGGGCCGAGGCGATGGCCACCAGCAAGCTGATCCACGACAGGTTCAGCACCGTCAGCAGCAGGCCGCCCAGGGCCAGCAAGGGGTCCATCACGCGCCACAGGCCGAAGATCAAGATCACGCCCACGATGATCACCGCGTGATGGGCGAGGTTGATCAGGTTCCGCAGCACGGTGCGCCAGACGAAGGTGAACATGGGTAGGGCCGTCTGGCTCAGCATGTTCGCCGCGTGGACGAAGGTGTCGCAGCCCTCGTTGATCGTCCCGGACATCAGGCCGAAGAAAACGATGCCCATGGCCACGTAGGGCATGAACTCCGCCACCGAAATGCCGAACAGCCGCGCATAGAGCAGACCGATGCCCAACACCATCAGGCCCATGGATATGGTGATCCAGAACGGGCCGAGGATGGAGCCGCGGTAGCGCGACACCACATCATGCCAGGCGAGCGACCAGGCGAGGCCGCGGCGGTTCCAGGACGTGACGAGGTCCCGCAGAGCCATGCTGAATTCGAACAGCGTGCCACGCCGGCCGGTCCGCAGCATGTGTTGAGCGGATTCCATAGGGTCTCCCAAAGCGAGCGCCGCTGGTATCAGGTGCATTTTTAAGGCGCAAGCATGGCGCTGGGGCCCTAGCTTTGCACTCAGACGCCCGCGTGATAGCGCAATGCCAGGGAGAGCGCCGCCAGCATGTCGTCCATCGATCAGTTCCATCGGTCGCCGGTCCAGGCGCACCACGACACGCGCCTGATGGAGCCAGCCCTTGAGGGCGCCGGGGTCTGGATCGTCATCCCCTGCTACAAGGTCCGCGACCATATCCTGAACGTTCTCGCCAGGATTCCGGCCTGGGTCGAAGGCGTCGTCTGCGTCGATGACGCCTGTCCCGACCGATCCGGAGACCTGATCGAGGCCGAATGCGCCGACCGCCGGGTTCACGTGCTGCGCCTGTCGGAGAACCAGGGCGTCGGCGGCGCGACCCTGGCCGGCTATGGCGAGGCCGCCCGCCTGGGGGGCGTGATCCTGGTCAAGGTCGATGGCGACGACCAGATGGACCTGTCCTATCTTCCCCAGCTGGTGACCCCGATTCTGCTGGGGGAGGCCGACTACGCCAAGGGCAACCGGTTCTCCTCGGTCAGCCACCTGCAGGGCATGCCCGGTGTGCGCATCCTGGGCAATGCGGGCCTGAGCTTCCTGGCCAAGCTCTCCACCGGCTACTGGAACGTGTTCGACCCCACCAACGGCTTTACCGCCATCGAGGCCAGCGTGGCGCGCCTGGTGGCCGAAAAGCGCGTGGCCAAGCGCTTCTTCTTCGAGACCGACCTGCTCTATCACCTGGGCACCCTGCGCGCGGTGGTCCGCGACGTGCCCATGCCGGCGCGCTACGGGGACGAGGTCAGCAACCTGAAGATCACCGAGGTGCTCGGCCCCTTCGCCTGGCGCCACCTGCGCAACTTCGTGCGCCGGGCGCTCGGCCAGTATTTCGTCCGCGATTTCAACGTCGCCACCCTGGAGCTGATTTTCGGCAGCCTGTTCCTGCTATTTGGTGGTCTTTACACCCTGAACTGGATGGCGGTGCGCGAGCCGGGCCAGGCGGCCTCGGCCGGCGTGGTCATGACCGCCGCCCTGCCGGTGATCATCGGCGTCCAGCTGCTGCTCCAGGCCATGAACTTCGATGTGGTCAATGTGCCGGTGCGGCCGATCCATCCCTATCTGCGCACCCTGGCCCGCATGGAAGCCGCCGCTCAGTCCGAAGACGCCCTCGCCGCCGGAGAAGCCCGCTCATGATGTCTCTCCGCGACATGGCGCTGTGCGTGGTCTTCGCCGCGGCCCTGCCGGTGGGCCAGGTGATGTTCAAATGGGCGGCGCTCTACAACGCCCGGCTCGACGGACCGCTTGTCCTGCGCCTGATCAAGAACCTGCCCCTGATCGGCGCCTTCTCCTGGTACGGACTGACCGCGCTGCTGTGGTTCTACATCCTGACCCGGGTGCCGCTGTCCCAGGCCTATGTCTTCTCGATCCTGGGCTCTGCCCTGGTGCCCCTGCTGGCCTGGGTCCTGTTCAAGGAGCCGGTCTCCTGGCGCTTCGCCCTGGGCTATCTGATCATGTTCGCCGGCTTCGCCGTGGTCATGCAGGCTCAGAGCCAGGCCTGAGCTCGCGGGCCAGCAGGGCTTTGACCGCTTCGGCCACCTCGGCATAGGCGACCCCGAACCGACGTTCATAGAGCAGGTCCCCGTCGTGCGGCCGCTCGGCCAGGCGGGCGGGGTCCAGGCGCTGAACGCCATAGCCGCCGCCCAAGGCGAAACCTGCGAACATCGACGGCCAGAGGCCCAGCCAACTGGTGGCCTGGGACGGGTAGCGCCGCACCAGCAGCGCCCAGTTCAGCCATTGGCGCGGACGGAGCCGCACGCGCCGGACGGGGCCGTTCTCAGGGATCGGCGCGCAGGCCTGGAAGGGCAGAACGCTCAGGCCCCGGCGATTATAGAGACTGAACTGTTCGATCGATGCGCCCCGCTCGGCCGCGAGCACGGCGGCCATCGCCGCGCAGGCGTCGTGATCGGCGTGCCCGCCCTCCCAGGCGGCGATGATGAAACGCTCCACGTGGGGGATCGCCGCAAGCCGTTCCCGAAGCTGTTTCAGGCAGGCGTCCAGATGCCGGTGAACCTGACCGTCATAGGCCTCCGTGCCCGACACGGCATAGGCTGCGCTTTCCGGCGCAAGCCCCAGATCGGCGAGAAAGGCGCGGGTCTCGCCCAGACGTCGGTCAGCCACCTCGCCGCGGTTCTCGGCCACATAGAGGAAGACCTGATCCTGGCCGGCGGCCTGGGCCTCCAGGATCAGCGGCAGGGCGGCGTACTCGTCGTCGCAATGGGCCAGGATGTAGACAACCGTCATCTCAGTACGGATCGAAGTCCAGGAAGCTGATCGCCGTGGCTTTCGGATCGAGGCTGCGGGGCGCCGCCTCGTTGAGGGGGCGGTAGATCAGGTTCAGGGGAGAAGGCCGGAAGCGGTCGGGCAGGCGCAGGAACCTCGGGCCATCCAGGCTGAAGCGGGGATCGAGACCCAGGAAAAGCGTGAAGCCCAGGGGCGCCGCGCCTGTCGCGCCCAGCGCTTCCCCGTCCACGAAGGCTGCGCAGCGGACGCCGCTCAGGTGGGTGTCGGCATAGACGGCCGTGAGGTCGCCCAGGCGGGCTGTGCGGTAGCGGGCCGCCGGATTGGCCAGGCGCCAGCCCAGCATCGCCACGTCCCAGTCGCCGCAGAACTGCAGCGGCGCGTCTGCGAACCGCCGCGGCGCGGCGGCTAGCAGGCCCGCCTCCAGCCGGCCCACATGCTGGAAGCCCAGGCGTCCCAGGAAGCCTGGCGTACTCTGGGCGTTGGCCACCCCGATCACGAAATCATAGCCCTGATCGGCGCCCTGCTCGTAGGTGGCCCGAGCCAGCCGCGTGAAGAGCCCGCGGCCCTGGAAGTCCGGATGGGTGGCGGTGTTCAAGGACAGGAGCCCCTTCAGGGGGCGACCCTCGACGACGGCCCGCATGGGGCAGGTGACATAGTGGGCGGCCAAGACTGAATCCGCCCAGGCGTCAGCGCCCACCACCTGGCCGGCCGGATTGTCCCGGTAACGCCACGCAATGGCCGGCGGGGCGAACTTCGGCCCAGGCCCGAAAACCCCAGACAGCAGGGCCGAATAGGCGTCCAGCGCTGCTGGGGCCACGCCGGTGGGGCGAATGTCGAGAGCGTCGGTGTCCATTGCGGCCAAATGACCATGATTGCGCGGCTCCGCCAAGGAAGCGCTCATTTGCCCCTTCCCGCCGCCGCCGACCGATCGTACGAGGGGGAGAACGAGGGGTGGGCTGACAGAATGATGACCCTGCCAAGGCCGACATTCACGGCGAGCCAGGCGCTCGGGGCCGTGCTGATGGCCGGCTATGTGCTGATGCTGGCGCTCAACCTGCCAGGGCACATGTCCTATGACTCGCTGGCCCAGCTTCACGAGGGGCGCATGGATGTGCGCGAGACCTGGGGGCCGGCGCTCTATGCCTGGATCCTTGGCTTCTTCGACGACATCTCGCCGGGCACGGGACTCTATGTGGCCGCCAGCGGGTTTCTGGTCACCGGCAGCCTGCTGTCCTTCCGGCGGCTCCGTCGCCAGGTTTCGTGGGCTTCGGTGATCCTGGCCGCGCTGCTGCTCCTGACGCCCACCTTCCTGATCTATCAGGGCGTGGTGTGGAAGGATGTCCTGTTCGCCAACCTCGCCCTGGCCGGGTTCGCCTGCCTCGCCCAGGCGGCGCGGGCCTGGGATGAGCCCCGCCGGCCATGGTGGGCGCTGGTCGGCGCGCTCCTGGCCTTCGCCGTCGCCGCTCAGGTCCGGCAGAACGGCCTCGTGGCGCCCGTGTTCGGCGCCCTGGCGCTTGCCTGGGTGGCCTACGGCCGCGGCTGGCGCTCGAGCCTGGCCTGGGGGCTGGGGGGGCTGGTCCTGACGCTGCTGGCCTCAAGCCTCATGGGCGTTCTGGCCCAGCCGGCCCAGGCGGGACCGGACGCCGCCAACGCCCGCGGGCTCCGCATCATCGCCCACTACGACATCATCGGCGCGGCCGCCGCCAAGCCGACCCTACCTCTCGAAGAAATCCGCGCCTTCAGCCCTCATGCCGAGCAGGAGATTCGCCACCGGGCCGTGGCCCTCTATACGCCCGAGCGGATCGACTATGTGGCCCAGGACCCAGACATCGGCCTTGTGCTGTGGGGCCTGCCCGACGAGGTGGTCTTCAGCCAGTGGCGCAGCATCGTCCGACACCAGCCGGGCGCCTATCTCAAGCATCGTTGGGAGGTGTTCCGATGGGTGGCCGCCACCCCGAAAATCGACTCCTGCCTGCCGATCTTCGTCGGGGTCAGCGGACCTGAAAACCTGACCACCGCCCTGCAGATCCCACCCATCACTGAGCCGTCGGACCGGGCGCTCTACAACTATGGCAGCTGGTTCCTCGACACGCCGCTGTTTTCGCACATCACCTTTGGCCTGATCGCGCTGGTCTGCGCCGGGGTTCTGCTGTGGCGGCGCGAAGCGGCGGACGTGGTGATTGCAGCCCTTTTGCTGTCGGCCCTGGCCTTCGCTGGCAGCTTCACCCTCATCTCCATCGCCTGCGACTACAGATATCTCTACTTCGTGGACCTCGCAGCGGCCGCAGGGCTCCTATATCTGGCCCTCGACCCACCCTATGGCCGGTTGCGGCGGCGTTTTCGCTGAGCGGCCCAGTCCGGGAGCGCCCCTTGAGAGCCTTCGCCGTCCTCGCCCTGATCTTCACCAGCGCCGCCGTAGCGGCTTGCGACGAGCCCCGCTCGCGCGAGCCGAAGCTCAATCCCCGGCCGGTGGCCCCCGATCGCCTTACCCTGCCGCCCACGGCCTTCTCGGCGGAGGATGCGGTCGAGCGGCCGGGGCCTTTCGCCTGGAATCCCGAGTCCAAGGCCTTCGTGTGGAATGGTCAGCCCCTGCGCGCGGCCCGGACCTGGACCTTCGACGGTTCGACGGACGGTTTCGTCATGGGCGGGGGGGAGGTGGAGCCCGCGGAGGATGGCGGCCTGCGTGTCGCCGCCCGCATCTTCGACTCCGCGATCCGGACCCCCAGCGGCCTCGCCCTTCAGGGGCGGCAATATAGCCATGTCCTGGTGCGGGCCACGCGATTGGCCGGCGGACAGCAGTGGGACGGCGCTCTGCACTACGTCACCGAGGCCCACCCCGAATCGGCCCAGTTCACCGCCAAGCCGTTCCAGGGCGAGAAGCCCGAAGTCAACGAGACGGTGATCCTGGCCTATGACATG
>NZ_JBALUY010000066.1:0-20382 GCF_036963605.1 Phenylobacterium sp.
GCGGCGGGGGCGGAGCGGCCGGCGAAGCGAAGGAATAACGCAGGCCGACGGTCACCGACTGGTCGCGGTAGTCGCCAGAGAACACGCCCGGCTGCAGCGAGGCGCTGCCGGTCGAGGCGAAGTCGAGGTCCGAACCGCCGAGATAGCGGTAGGTCAGGTCGACGTCGAGGCGGTCGGTCGCCTGCCAGGCCAGGCCGGCGAGGAGTTGATAGGCCAGGGCCGTATCATCATCGTCGATCGACAGGTTCTGGATGGCCGGGTTAGCGGCCGTGAACGGGCCAGGGGTGGTGGCGAACTGGCCGGTCACGTCCATCTTGACGTGATTGACGCCGACGCCGGCGCCGATGAACGGATTGATCACCGCGCCCGGAGCGATGTCATAGATGACATTGCCCATGATGGTCCAAGCTTCGACGTCGCCGTTGGGCGAGCCGCAGTTCGGAGCCGCCGCGGTACGAACCACGCCGGGGGTGCAGAGGCCGGCGATCGCCGAGCCCGGAGCGCCGCGGACGCTGGAGATGTCGCCGGGGCGATAGCCGCCCTCAAGCTCAACGCGCCAGTTGGGGTTCAGCTGATAGCCGAGACGGGCGAAGCCGGCCCAGTCGTCGTCCTGGCTGAATTCCCAGTTATAGCCGGCGCCGCCGGGGCCATTGTTGGACGAACCGGTCTCAAGGCCTTCGGGCCAGTGATAGCCGAGGTCCATGGCGCCGTACCAGCCGGCGTCTTGGGCAGACGCGCCGGACGCGGCGAAAACCGCAGCCATTGCGGCCCCTGCCAGGAGTTTGAATTTCATATTTTGAGCCCTCTTCATGCCCTCTGCTGCGGCCATATGACCCAGCAGCGTTATAGCAAGCCCGATCCACTGCGAAAGTGTCGCCAGAGCAACACTCTTGCGCAATCACCCGGCCGTTTGGTCGAAATTCGCGAGAATCTCTAGGTCGTCCCCCTCCCTTGGCCCCAACCCGGCGCATCCTCCGCTGTTCGCGGTGATGCTTAAAGGGGCTCTCGCAACCCCTCCCGGCCCTCGGCCAATCCTAACCAGCACACCGACATCCATGAGGACTCTCCCCCTGGACCGACTCGGGCGCCGCGCGGGCGGGGCTGGCAAGGCCGAAGCCTACCGCCACGCTGTATGGCGCCGGGCACTGAACGCCAGCTTACGGAAGAGGTTCCGAAAAAATCCTCCGCCGTGAGATTTTCTGGCGCCACCACCGCAGCGATGCTTGATGTTGCAGCCCATCGGGGAAATACGCAATCGGCTTCCCTTGGAAGTGGAGTCTTTCGGGCTCACACCTTGTCGTTTGCGCGACTGCGTCGACGTCCGCCCAGGGCGTCGGGACGATTGAGGTCCTGACGGTATTCGTCCCGGCGCTCATGGATCGAGGCGATCACAAGGCCCATGGGCACGCCGATCTCCACCAGGACGGTTTCGGAGAGCTGAAGGCTGGCCTCCACGGTCTCGGGCACAGCGTCGGTGGCGCCCATCTCGTAGAGGCGCTTGGCATGGCGGGCGTCCCGGGCGCGGGCGACAATCACCAGGTCGGGACGCAGCCGCCTGGCCACCGACACCACGGTTTCGGCCCCTTCCGGATCATCCATGGTGACCACAAGCGCGCTGGCCTCCCCCAGGCCGCAGCGGTTGAGGAACTCCGGCCGCGAGGCGTCGCCGAAGAAACAGGGACGACCCGTTCGCCTCGCCTGCTCCACCAGGCGCGAATCCCGCTCGGCCGAAACCCAGGCCGTACCATGTCGGCTGAGCATGTCTCCCACCAGTTGCCCTACCCGCCCATAGCCGACGATGAGCACCGAGGGCGCGCCGTCTCCGCCGCCGGGGGCCTCATCAAGGGCCGGCGGCGGCTCGCGGCGGGCCAGGCGCTGCCCCAGCCAGGCGAGCACCGGCACCAGGGCCATGGTCAAGGTGGCCGCCACCATGACGAGCTGGCCGGTCTGGAGAGACACTACCCCAAGACCGGTGGCCTGGTTGATAATGACGAAGGCGAACTCCCCGCCCGCCGCCAGGGGCAGGGCGACCTCAGCCGCCGCCAAAGGCGGCAGGCGGGTCAGTCGCGCTAGGGCGAAGATCACCGCCCCCTTGGCCAGCAGCAGCCCCGTCGCCAACCCCAGGACCTCCAGCGGCCGCGCCGCCAGAAGCGAGAGGTTGAGCCCGATCCCCACGGACAGAAAGAAGAGACCGAGCAGCAGGCCCTTGAACGGCTCGATGGTCACCTCGACCTCGTGGCGGAACTCGGTTTCCGCCAGCAGCAGGCCCGCTACGAAGGCCCCCAGGGCCATGGACAGGCCGGTCAGCGCGCTGACCAGCCCCGCCCCGATGACCACCAGCAGACAGGCGGCCATGAACAGTTCTTCGCTCTTGGCCCGGGCCACCGATCGCAGCAGCGGCCGCAGCAGAAGCCGGCCAAACGCCACCAGGCCGATCATGCCGAGCATGGCCGGGGCGAAGGTCAGAAGCAGGCGCGGCGATAGCTCCTCGCCGCCCCGGGCGCCGAGGACGGCCAGGGTGATCAGGATCGGCGCCACCGCCAGGTCCTGGAACAGCAGGATCGCAAAGGTCGCGCGCCCCGTGGTCGAGTGGTGTCGCCGCTGCTCGATCAGCACCGGCATGACAATCGCCGTAGAGGACAGGGCCAGCGCCGCGCCGATGGCCGCAGCCGGCGCGACATCCATGCCCAACAGCATGGCCAGCCCCGTCAGCACCCCAAGCGTAACGCCCACCTGAGCGGCTCCCAGTCCAAAGACCAGCTTGCGCATGAGCCGGAGCCGCTCCCACGACAGCTCCAGCCCGATCATGAACAGGAGGAAGACCACCCCCAGCTCGGCGAGCTGGGCGATGTCTTCGGGGTTGTCGACGGTGAAATAGGACACCCACGGCGCCAGATCCCCCAGCCGGGCGAGGCCAAAGGGACCCAGCGCCACGCCGGCCAGGATGAAGCCGAGGATCGGACTGATCTTCCAGCGCCGGAACAGCGGCACCACGACGCCCGCCGTGGCCAGGAACAAGACGATGTCCTTATAGCCGTCCGTCGCGCCGTGACCGTCCATGCTGTCCCTCGCCCCCGTTCACGTCGAGTATGGCAGGCCCCGCGGCGCAGGCGAACTGTTCGCCGCCCCAGCCACGATCCTTTCCCGCCGAGGATCCTTTCCTGACAACGGGGTGGGCGGCGTTGACTTCGCGCAGGCCCGTCCTCTTTATGCGCCACATATTTTGATGATGGAGGACGCCCTATGGAGGTTTGGAATTACGCCAACCTGTGGGAATCGGTCGCGCGCGCCACGCCGGACCGCCCGGCCCTGATCCACGGTGACAAGGTTTTCGCCTGGAAGGACTTCGACGCCCGCGCCAACGCCCTGGCCCGGCGCATGGTCGAAAAGGGGCTGACCCACCAGTCCAAGGTCGCCGCCTATCTCTATAACGGCCCGGAATACATCGAGACCTATTACGCCGCCTTCAAGGCCGGCCTGGTCCCGTTCAACACCAACTATCGCTACAGCGGCGACGAGCTGGTCTATCTGTTTGACAACGCCGACGCCGAGGCCGTGGTGTTCCACGCCTCCTTCGCCGAGACCGCCGCCTCGGTCCGGTCTCGCCTGCCCAAGGTCAAGGTCTGGATCGCCGTGCCGGAAGAGGGGTTCGCGGTTCCCGACTGGGCCGAGGACTATGACGCCATCGTCGCCGGCGACGGCGCGCGCTTCGAGGCGCCCTGGGGTCGCTCGGCCGACGACCTGCTCTTTATGTATACGGGCGGCACCACCGGCATGCCCAAGGGCGTGATGTGGCGCCAGGAAGACCTGTTCAAGGGTCTGGGCGGCGGGGCCAATCTGCTGCTGGGCCTGCCCCCGCTGGAGACCGTCGAAGAGGCCGGCGTCCGCGCCAAGGCCAACGCCGACTCCCCCGAGCCCCAGGCGATCACCATTCCGGTCGCCCCCCTGATGCACGCCACCGGCCAGTTCATCTCCTTTGGCCAGCTGATCAGCGGCGGCGCCATCGCCACCCTGCCCTCGCGCAAGTTCGATCCGGCCGTCCTGTTCGACGAGGTCGAGCGCCTGGGGGTCAGCGGCCTGATCATCGTGGGTCTCGCCTTCGCCGCCCCGATGCTGGAATGCCTGGAGGCCCATCCCGGCCGCTGGACCATGCCCAGCCTCAAGCGCATCGTCTCCTCGGGCACCATGTGGTCGGCGGAGAACAAGCAGGGCCTGCTGAAGCACCTGCCCAACATCATGCTGATGGACAGCCTCGGCTCGTCCGAAGCCCTTGGCCTGGCCTCCTCGGCCTCGGGCGGCGGCGTGTCGGCGGCGACGGCGAAGTTCGCCACCGGCCCCAATGCGGCGGTCTTCACCGAGGACGGCCGCCGGGTGGCGCCGGGTTCGGGCGAGCGCGGCCTGGTGGCGGTCGGCGGCCACACGCCGCTCGGCTACTACAAGGATGAGGAAAAGTCGGCCAAGACCTTCCGCATCTTCGAAGGTCAGCGCTGGTCGGTGCCCGGCGACTGGGCCACGGTGGAGGCTGACGGGGCCATCACCCTGCTGGGCCGCGGCAGCCAGGTGATCAATACTGGCGGCGAGAAGGTCTTCCCCGAAGAGGTGGAAGAGTCCCTCAAGCGCTTCCCCGGCGTGCGCGACGCCGCCGTGGTCGGCCTGCCCGATCCGCGGTTCGGCGAGCGGATCTGCGCGGTGGTCGATGTGGCCGGCGGCGACGAGCCCTCCCTCGCCGACCTGCAGGCCCACGTGAAGGCCAACCTGGCCGATTACAAGGTTCCTCGCGACCTGGTCTTCGCCCCTGTGGTCCGCGCGCCCAACGGCAAGCTCGACTACAAGCTGGTGCGTAATCAGGCTCAGGAGGCGCTCGGCGCCAAGGCCTAACGAAAATGTAATGAGCCTCCTGGGGTCTGGGCGGGGCATGGTTCGCCCATCCCAGACCCCAAAGAGGCTGATATCTCCACATGAAGACCCTCTGGTTCGGCGCCGCTGCGGCGGCCGCCCTCCTCGGCGCTGCGGCGCCGGCGTCCGCGTCCGACCTCCGTCCCCTCCACATCTTCAGCGCTGCGCCCGCCGCCGAGGCTGGCGGGGCCGTCGACGTCTCCGAGGCCCAGCGCATGGGTCCCTGGGGCTTTGACCGCACGGGCATGAACGCCGCCGTTCGCCCGGGCGAGGATTTCTTCAACCACGCCAACGGCGCCTATGTGGACGCCCTGGTCATCCCCTCGGACCGTTCGCGCTACGGCACCTTCGACGCCCTGAACGAACTGTCGGTCAACCGCATGCGCGCCGTGCTGGACGCCTCTGCCGCCGGCGGCTCCGCCAGCGGCGATGAGGCCCTGATCGGGACCTTCTACAAGAGCTTCATGGACAAGGCCTCGGTGGACGCCAAGGGGGCGGCGCCGCTCACGAGCGACCTGGCCGAGATCCGCGCCGCCGCCTCGAAGGAAGACCTGGCCCGCCTGATGGGCGAGACCATGAAGGGCTTCGGGGGCTCGGTCTTCAGCGCCTATGTCTATGACGACGCCAAGAATCCCGAGCGCTACACGGTCTATCTCGGCCAGGCCGGCATCGGCATGCCCGACCGCGACTATTACCTGACCGAGAACTTCGCCCCGCAGAAGGCGCAGTACGAGGCCTATGTGGCGGAGCTCCTGACCCTGGCCGGCTGGCCGGAGCCCGAGGCCAACGCCAGGGCCATCGTCGAGATGGAGACCAAGATCGCCGAGGTTTCCTGGACCCGGGCCGAGCGCCGGGACGACGACAAGACCTATAATCCCTACACCCTGCCCGAACTGAAAGCCTACGCCCCCGACTTCCCGTGGGACGCCTTCATCGAAGGCGCCGATCTGACAGAGGCCGAGCGGGTCGTCGCCTCCGAAAACACCGCCTTCCCGAAGATCGCCAGGATTTTCGCCGAAACCCCGGTCGAGGTTCAGAAGGCCTGGGCGGCCTACACCCTGACCGATCAGGCCGCGCCCTATCTGGCCGAGCCCTTCGTCGCGGCCTATCACGGCTTCCGCGAAAAGACCCTCTCAGGCCAGCCCGAGCAGAAACCCCGCTGGAAGCGTGGGGTGAGCACGGTCGACACCTATGCCGGCGAAGCCCTGGGCAAGCTCTATGTCGCCGAGTATTTCCCGCCCGAGAGCAAGGCCAAGATGGAAGCCCTGGTGGGCGACATCAAGACGGCCATGGAGGCCCGCATCAAGGGCCTGACCTGGATGGGCGACGACACCAAGGCCAAGGCCCTGGAGAAGCTGTCCAAGTTCACGGTGAAGATCGGCTATCCCGAAGAATGGCGGGACTATTCGGACCTGACCATCCAGGCCGACGACCTCTATGGGAATGTGGAGCGGGCTGCGGCCTTCGAATGGGCCTATCGGGTGGATCGCCTGGACGAGCCGGTGAATGACAAGGAATGGGGCATGACCCCGCCCACCGTGAACGCCTATTACAGCCCGACCAAGAACCAGATCGTCTTCCCGGCCGCCATTCTCCAGCCGCCCTTCTTCGATCCCGACGCCGATCCGGCCATCAACTATGGCGGCATTGGCGGGGTGATCGGCCATGAGATCACCCACGGCTTCGACGACCAGGGCCGCAAGTCCGATGGCGACGGCAAGCTGACCGACTGGTGGACGGCCGAGGACGCCGCCAAGTTCGACGCCCAGGCCAAGAAGCTGGGCGCCCAGTACTCGGCCATCGAGCCGCTGCCGGGCTCGCCGATCAACGGCGACCTGACCATGGGCGAGAACATCGCCGACCTCGGCGGGCTGCTGCTCGGCCTCGACGCCTACCACCTGTCCCTGGAGGGCAAGCCGGCGCCAGTGATCGACGGCTTTACCGGCGACCAGCGGGTCTTCCTCGGCTGGGCGCAGGTGTGGCGGGGCAAGTACCGTGAGGACGCCCTGAAGCGTCAGCTGGTCTCCGACCCCCACGCGCCGCCGCATTATCGGGTCAATGTGCCGGTGGCCAATATCGACGCCTGGTACGACGCCTTTGACGTGGCGCCCGAGGACGCCATGCATGTGGCGCCGCAGGACCGCGTCCGCATCTGGTGAATCGGCGCGCCGGGGCGGGCCACAGCGGCTCGCCCCATTTTTATCGCTAGAGTCAGTTTTTTGGTTTCGACCAAAAAGAAATGGCCCGTTGCGGGGGATAATCGCAACGGGCCTGTTCTTATTGTGAGCTGCCGCTCATTTTAGAAGGGCGTTTCCTCCCCGAAACGCCGGAGACTTCAGGACTTAAGTCGCCGTCTTGTCTCTCGCCAGGTGAGAAAACGGCAATTTCAGGTCCGAGTCAATGAACCAAATCGGCGGATAGGCGGAATTTCCCCTCAGATTTCCGGGATTTCGCCCAATCGCGCTCACAATCCCGATATTTCTGACTCTTATGTCAATTTTTAGCCAGGATCGATCTCAACAGGTCCATCCCAGGGGAGGCCGTTTCAAACACGAAGTCAGGTTGCGCCGCGGTAATCGGACCAAGACCCGCCGCCGAGAGCGCCTGACCGGCTTCAGCCACAACGCCGGCCGGCGCCAGCAGGCCGTTGGGCCGCCGCGACGCGCCGCTGGACATCAGGCCATCGATCACGCCCTGGACGGCTGGTCCGATTTCGACCTCGGGCCAGGTCAAGGTGGCGCTGGCCCGGGCGTTGGCGCGCGCTTCCACCCGACGCAGCAGCGTCTCGGTCACCTGCAGGTGGGCGTCTGTCCAGTCCGCCCGTAGGCTGGCGGCCAGATGCGCCTGGCTCCTGAGGATCACGCCGTCATCAAGAACCTTCAGCCCATTGGCCTCCAGGGTGGCGCCGGTCGTGGTGATATCCACCACCAGCTCGGCCGCCCCGGCCGCGGGCGCGCCCTCGGTGGCGCCCCCAGACTCCACGATCCGATAATCGACCAGACCGTGGCGGGCGAAGAAGGCGCGGGTCTGCAGGATGTACTTGGTCGCCACCCGCATCCGCCGGCCGGTGCGGGCCAGGATGTCGTGCGCCACCTCTTCCAGATCGCCCATGGTCTCGACGTCGAGCCAGCTCTTGGGCGTGGCCACCACCAGGTCGGCGCGGCCAAAGCCCAGGGGACGCAGCAACAGGGCGCGGGCGGCGAGATCGCCCGGCCGCTCGCGCATCAGGTCCTCGCCGGTCACCCCCAGATGGGCCTCACCGGCGTCAATGGCCTCGGCGATGTCGCCGGCCGACAGCAGGCGGACCTGGGCGCCCTCCAGCCCCTTGAGGCTGGCCATATAGCCGCGGGCGCCGCCTTCGGCCTCGAGCTTGAGGGCGCAGTCGGCGAGCCAGGCTTCGACCTGCTCCTTCAGCCGGCCCTTGGACGGCACGGCGATGATCAGCGGGGCGTCCATCAGGCTTCTCCCTGGGCGAAGGCCCGCCAGGGCCGAACCATGCAGCCCACGGCGCGGCCGCCATCGGCCCCGCCGAGCCGAGCCAACAGGCCGTCGTAACGCCCGCCGGCCGCCACCGGCCGGTCGGCGCCCAGGGCGGCGCTGCGCACCTCGAAGGTCAGGCCGTCATAATAGTCGAAGGCGTGGCCGAGGCCGGGCGTGAACCTCAGCACATCCTGCGGAACCCCCTCGGCGGCGAGCTTGGCGAGACGGCTCGACCAGGCCGTGATCGCCGCCTCCAGGGCGGACGCCTGACCGCCAGCCAGGCGGCGCGCCTGATCCAGGGCGGCCTCGGGCCGGTCGGAAATGGCCAGGAAACCTGCGACAGCGGCGGCCTGGTCGGTGGTCAGGGCCGGGGCCCGACGCGCCTGGGCCTTGGCCACCAGCCGCTCGGCGATCTCCGCCGGTCCGCGGCCGCCCACCGGCGCAATGCCGGCCAGGGCCCACACCTCGCGAAGCAGGTCGCCAGCCCCCTCGCCGGGCAGGTCCGCCAGCAGATCGGCCAGACCGCCGTCGGTCCCGGCTTCCGCCGCCGCCTGTCCGGCCCGGGCCAGCTCGGCCTGCAGCAACCGCGGCCGCTTGGCGATGCGGACCAGGCGGGTCGCCAGGGCCGGGGCGAGATCAAGGCTGTCGATGAAGGCGGCGAACAGGGCCGCGTCCCCCAGCCAGAACTCCAGGTCGCCGCGTCCCCCGGCGATCGCTCCGCGCCAGGCCAGGGCCGCCACCTCGGCGTCCGCCGTCACGGCGTCGGAGGCCTGGGCGTCGAAGCGCTCCAGACCCAGTTGCAGGAACTCTTCGGACCGGCCGGTGTGTTCAGGCGCGGCCCGGAAGGCCTTGCCCTGGTAGAAGTAGCGCCCCTCGACGGCCCCGCTCTCCACATGGCTGCGGGCCACAGGCGCCGTGAAATCCGGACGCAGGCAGGCTTCGGCCCCGCCCTCGGCCTGGACCACGAACAACCGCGCCCGCAGGCCCTCGCCCGCCAGGTCGAGGATCAGATTCAGGGGCTGGACCAGCGGCACGTCGGCCAGGCTCGCACCCACCGTCTCGAACGGCGCCCGTATGGCCGCCAGCACGGCCGGCGGCAGGGTCGGCTCAACCCGCATCAGGCGCCCCTCACGATCTTGGCCACGCTCGCCACCAGCTCGCCGCGGGGGCAGCTGATCTGGCCCGGACGCTCGCCGCGCCACTGGCTGTTGTCCGTGATCCCGGCGGCCAGTTCGCGCCCCAGGTCGAGGTCCTTGATGGTCACGGTCCCGGCCGCGATCTCGTCGCCGCCCAGGATGACGGCGGCCGGCGCCAGGCGTCGGTCGGCATATTTCATCTGCGCCTTCATGCCCGAGGATCCCAGATAGACCTCGGCGGCGATCCCGGCGGCCCGCAGCTCTCCGGCCGCGGCGAAATAGTGCGCCATGTCGTCATTGTTGAAGGCGATGACCACCACCGGCCCGCGGACGTCGGCGGCCATGTCCCGCCCCGCTGCGCGCAGGGCCGAGGCCAGGCGGGAGACACCGAAGGAGAAGCCTGTGGCCGGCACGGCCTGGCCGGTGAACCGCGCCACCAGGTCGTCATAGCGCCCGCCGCCGCCGATGGAGCCGAACCGGACCGGATGGCCCTTCTCGTCGGTGGTCTCCAGCAGCAGCTCGGCCTCGAACACCGCGCCGGTATAGTATTCCAGGCCCCGGACGATGGCCGGCTCGAAGACGGCCTGGGCCTCGGAAACCCCCAAGTTCTTCAGCGCCCCGTCAATAGCGGCCAGTTCGGCAAGCCCGGCGTCCCCTTCGGCCGAGCCGCCGATGATGTCGGCCAGACGGGCGAGCACGCTAGACCTGTCCCCGCCCTCGGCGCCCGCCGCGGTGAAGGCGAGCACGGCTTCGGCCGCGGCCGCGTTCAGCCCGGCCCCCTTGGTGAAGGCGCCGGACTCATCCTTGCGGCCTTCGCCCAGCAGCAGGCGCACGCCGTCGGGACCCAGGCGGTCGAGCTTGTCCACCGCCCGCAGCACACCCAGCTTCTGGCGCTCGTCGCTGACGCCGGCCGTGGCCAGAAGGCCGTTGAGCAGCTTGCGATTGTTGATGCGGATCACCGCGGAGCCGGCCGGCAGACCGGCGGCCGCCAGGCCTTCGGCGGCCATGGCGATGATCTCGGCGTCGGCTTCGGGGCGGGCCGAGCCCACCGTGTCGGCGTCGCACTGGGTGAATTCGCGGAAGCGGCCGGGGCCGGGCTTTTCGTTGCGCCAGACAGGACCAAACGCATATCGTCGGAACGGCTTGGGCAGGGTCTCCCAGTTCTGGGCGGCGAACCTCGCAAGCGGCGCGGTCAGGTCGTAGCGCAGCGCCATCCACTGTTCGTCGTCGTCCTGTAGGGCGAAGACACCCTCATTGGGACGGTCGGCGTCGGGCAGGAACTTGCCGAGCGCGTCGGCATATTCGAAGGCGCCGGTATCGAGCGCCTCGAACCCGTAGCGCTCATAGACCGCCGAGACGGCGGTGAGGATCTGGCGCTCGGCCACCAGGTCGCGGGCGCGGCGGTCCATGAAGCCGCGCGGGCTGCGCGCCTCCGGGCGGATGGGGGCGGTCTCGTCGGTCATGGCGCGCGCTTAAATGAAGGAGCCGGACGCGACAAGCACGCGGCGGGCTCTGGCGAAGTTGGGAAGGCGTTTGGGTTCATACGTCGCTCCGAAAGTTCTGGGCGCGACGGACGGGGATATGCAAGCGGCGAGCCCCGTCCGCTGCGGGGGCTCGAGCCGTGGTCGTCGTCCTAGTCCCTAGGCCGCACAACCCCGCCCGATCCCGCAGGAGATCGGATGGTGGTGATGGCCGTGGTGGGGCGCGACGAAGGTCATGGGCGGCCCTATAGCCGAGGCGCGGGCGCAAGGCCAGCCTTCAGGGCTCCCCCCGCAGCCGCGCGATCAGGGCCGAGGTCGAGGGATCGTGGGCGCCGGGCGCTTCGCCTTCCAGGTCGTGCAGGATGTGGCCGGCCAAGGTCTTGCCCAGCTCCACCCCCCACTGGTCGAAGCTGTTGATCCCCCAGAGCACGCCCTCGACGAAGGTCTTGTGCTCATAGAGGGCGATCAGCGCCCCCAGGGCCTCCGGGGTCAGGGCCTCCATCAGCAGGAAGCTGGTCGGCCGGTCGCCAGGGAAGGTCTTCTGCGGCGCCAGGATGTCGATCTCGCTGGCGGACAGACCATCGGCTTCCAGGGACCGACGGACCTCGGCCTCGCTGCGGCCGACCATCAGGGCCTCGGCCTGGGCCAGCGCATTGGCCAGCAGCTTGGTCTGGGAGGCGGGTTGGCCGTCGGCGCTGTGGGCGACCGCCAGGATGTCGGCCGGGATCACGTCGCTGCCCTGGTGCATCAGCTGGAAGAAGGCGTGCTGCACATTGGTGCCTGCGTCGCCGAACACCGCCGCGGCGGTGGCCTGCTTCACCGGCTGGCCATCGGTGCGCACCCGCTTGCCGTTGGATTCCATCTCCAGCTGCTGGAGAAAGTTGGGGAGCAACCGCAGGCGCTGGGCATAGGGCACCACCGCCCGGACAGGACGATCCATGGCGTTGCGGTTGAAAATGTGGGCCAGGGCCAGCAGCACCGGCGCATTGGCCTCCAACGGCGCCTGGCGGAAGTGGTCGTCCATGGCCGCGCCGCCCGCCAGCAGCGCCTCAAAGACGTCGGGGCCCAAGGCGATGGCGCAGGACAGGCCCACCGAAGACCAGACCGAATAGCGCCCGCCGACCCAGTCGCGGAAGCCGAAAATCTGATCGTCCCGCACGCCGAAGCCCTTGGCCACGTCCGGCGCGGCCGAGACCGCTGCCAGATGGGCGTCGCCGGCCTCCCCCAGGGCGCTCCGTAGCCAGTCCCGGGCGATCATGGCGTTGGCCATGGTCTCCTGGGTGGTGAAGGTCTTGGAGACGATCACGACGAGGGTCTGGGCCGGGTCAAGGCCCGCCAGGGCCTGGGCGCTGTCGGCCGGGTCCACATTGGCGATGAACCGCAGGTCGATGGCCGGGTCGGGCGCCCGGAGCGCCTCCCAGACCAGCCGGGGACCGAAATCCGAGCCGCCGATGCCGATATGGACGATGGACCTGAACGGCTCGCCGGTGGCGCCGCGCCGTTCGCCGCTTCCGATGGCGTCGGCGAAGGCGCTGACGGCCTCGCGGGTCGTCTCCACCTCGCGGGAGACCGGCTCGCCCTGGGCGGAGAAGGACGCGCCCTCCGGCGCTCGGAGCGCCATGTGCAAGGCCGCGCGGCCCTCGGACGGATTGGCGGCCTCGCCGGCGAACAGCCGATCACGCGCCGCCTCCACCCCGGCGGCCTGCGCCAGGTCGAGCGCCAGGGCCAGGTCCTTGGCCGACCAGGGCTGCTTGGAGAGATCGAGATAGAGCCCGGCGGCGGTCAGGCTCAGGCGGTCCAGACGGTCAGGTTCGGCGTCGAACAGGCCGGCGATCGAGCGCGCGGCGGCGGCGGCCCCTGCCGCGCGCAGACGGCGCCAGGCGGCGTCCAGGTCGGACATGATTCATCCCCCGTTCAAGCGGCCCCGCGCAGGATGGCGTCCCCAACCTGCCTGTACGAACCGGGCCGAAACCGGTTAGCAAAAGCAGATCGCCCCGTCTTCGTTCCCAAGGTCATCTGGCCCCGGAACGCGCTCAATCTGTGTCCTGAGGTCAGATCCATGTCCTGCGCCGCCCTCGCCGCGACAACCCTGCTCTGGATGGCTGCGGCCCCGGCGCCCGCTCAGCCGAACGCCCCGACGCCTGCGCCGGCCACTGCGCTTGAGCCCCTGTTCGCCGACATCGTCGGCCGCGCCCAGGACCTGAAGGCCCAGGCCGAAGCCATGCGGGAGACCGAGGCGCCGGCGAGCGAGGCGTTCAAGACCGGCGTCGCCGACCTGGCCGCCCTGGACAGCCAGGGTCAGCAGATCGTGCGCGACCGGGGCGTCGATGGCGACCTGGCCTGCATCCTGCGGGGGATTTCCGAGGATCTGCCGGTCAAGCTGGCGGCCCTGCAGATGGCGGCCGACAAGCCCGCCCGGGACACCGCTCTGCGCGAGCTGATCTATCTGCTGAACGACAATATCGAGGTGCTGCTCGCCCCGCCGGGGCCGGCCTCTGGCCTGGCGCCCGACGGGAGCGTCTAAGGCCTTAGAGCCTGATCTTTGAATCAGGCTCTAGGCTCAATGTCTTGAGCGCGTTTCGTCCGATAACCGGTCTCCACTTATCGGAACGCGCTCTAGTACTTCACGCTGCAGCCGTAGGGCGCCGACACCGGCTGGGCCACGGCGCGGCCGGCCTTCATGTCGCCGAGGGCGGCCACGACATAGTTCCTGGCCCCCTTGAGGGTCGCAGCGTCGGCGCTGTTCTTGTCGTCGATGCCGCCCATATAGACGAGCGTCCCGGCCGGATTGACCACGTACATGTGCGGTGTGGTCTTGGCGGCGTAGGCGCGGCCCACCTGGCCCTTGGGATCGAGCAGGATGGCGGTGGAAGCCGCCCCGCTCTCGGCCTTCCAGTCATTGGCCTCGGCGGCGGTCTTGTAGCCCTGCTTGCCCGGCGCCGACGAGATCAGGGTCAGCCACACCACCCCATCGCCGGTCGCGCGCTTCTGCAGGCCCTGCATGGCGCCGGCGTTGTAGTGCTTCTGGACATAGGGACAGCCCTCATTGGTCCATTCGAGGACCACGGTCTTGCCCTTGAACTCCGCCAGGCTGCGCGACTTGCCCGTGGAATCGACGGCGGTGAAGGCTGGGGCCGGCTTGCCGATGGTGGGCGCGGCCAGGGCCGGGGCGGCGATCATGGCGGCGGCTGCGGTCAGGCCGAGCAGGACCGGGCGGCGGGGGAGCTTCGAGGTCGTCATGGGCGTCTCCTTCTTGGGGTGTAGGCCGGCGAACACTCTTTCTTTTACGCGTCGATCAGCCGGCGGATGCGGCGGCCTCCAGGGCGCGGACGACCACGCCCTCGGTGAGGATCTGCGGCAGGATCACCGGCTCGGCGCCGGCGCCGTCATAGACCAGGTACAAGGGTACCCCAGCCCGGCCGTGGCGGGCCAGTTCGGCGGCGATGACCTCGTCCTTCCGGGTCCAGTCGCCCTTGAGATAGACAGTTCCGGTCTCAGTCAGGGCGTCGGCCACCCCCTGCCGGGCCAGGGCCACCTGCTCGTTCACCTGACAGGTGACGCACCAGGCGGCGGTGAAGTTCACGAATACCGGTGCGCCCTGGGCGCGCAGCTCGGCCAAGCGCTCGGCGCTGTAGGGCTCATAGGGCAGCTCGGCCACCGCGCCGCTGGCCTCGCCCGCCGGCGCCGGGGTCTGGTAGGCCGGGATGAGCACCGCCGCCAGGGCTGCGGCAGCCAGGATGGCGGCGCCGCCCTTAAGCGCAACGCCGCCGGAGCGCGCTTGCGAAAGGCCGTAGAGCCAGGCGGCCAGGGCCAGCACGACCGCTGCGGCCAGGAGCCGGGCCAGGCCCATGGGTCCGACCTGCAGGGTCAGCACCCAGAGCAGCCAGGCCGCCGCCCCGTACATGGGGAAGGCCAGCACCTTGCGCAGGTGATCCATCCAGGGACCCGGGCGCGGCAGGCGCGACAGCAGGCCCGGCGCAAAGGCCACGGCCACGAAGGGCGCTGCGAAACCGAGGCCGAGAGCGGCGAACACCAGCAGGGCGGCCGGCGCGCTTTGGGTCAGGGCCCAGCCGAGCGCGGGGGCCATGAAGGGCGCGGTGCAGGGGGCGGCGACCACCACGGCCAGCACGCCAGTGAAGAAGGCTCCGGCCAGGCCGCTCCGGGTGGCGAGGCCAGAGCCGACCCCCTGCAGGGAGGTCCCGATCTCGAACACGCCCGACAGGTTGAGCGCCACGGCCAGCATCAGCAGACAGAGCGCGGCGACCACAGGCGGTGACTGCAGCTGGAAGCCCCAGCCGACGGCGGCCCCGGCCGCCTGGGCGACGATCAACACGAGGGCCAGCGCCAGGAAGGTGGCCAGCACGCCCACCAGGAAGGCCAGGCCCTGGCGCCGTGCGGCGCTCTGCTCATGGGCGTGGCCGGCCAGGCTGGCGGCCTTCATGGCCAGGATCGGGAAGACGCAGGGCATCAGGTTGAGAATCAGACCGCCGAGGACGGCGAAGACCACCGCAAGGGGAAGGCCCAGCCCTGCCCCGCCGCCGCTCGCACGCGCCATCGGCGGACCAAGGCCTGCGGCTTCGGCCGGAAGCGGGCCGGCCCGGGCTTCGATCTCGTAATAGGTCTCGCCCACCTTCAGGACGCCGGCCATCACCTGGGGCGGCTCCGGCCCCTGGAAGGCGTAGCTGGGGGTCAGGGACAGGGTGAGGCCCTGAGGCCCTCGCTCGATCGCCTGCGGCGCGGCGTGGTCGATGACCGCGCCGTCGAAGGGGAAGAAATAGCTGCCGGCCATGTCAGCGTCGGCCAGGACGTCGCCGGTCACGGCGAGCGTCAGGCCATCATCGCCATTCTGGAAGGCCGCTGCGAGATCGGCCGTCTTGGGCGCCGCCGCCAGGGCGCGGGCGATCGGTTGCGCCCACCGGCCGGCTGGTTGGGCGGGCTCGCCCTGAACCGCCAGGGTCAGTTCGAGCAGCGCATCCTCGGGGATGCAGATCTCTTCGCAGACCAGGAAGGCCGCCGCCGCGCGAAGGGTGACCGACTGGCCGGGCGTGGCGTCGGCCGGCGCCGTCAGGGTCATCGGCAGGATGACCTCGCCGGAATAGCCGTAGTTCACCAACGGGCCGGCGGGCTGCGGTTCCGGCGGCTGCCAGACAAATTCGCCGGCCTGCCACCCAGCCGGAAGCGTCCAGCCGATCTTGGTCGCTTCGCCGGAATCACCGGGATTGCGCCAATAGGTGTGCCAGCCCTTGTCGATCTCCTGGCGCAGGGCGACCTGGATGGTCTGGCCGGGTGCTATGGCCTGTGTCTGGGCGATCAGCTCGGCTTTGAGGTGACCGGTTTCCACCGGCTCGGCCTGGGCGACGGCGGCCAGGCCGAGCGGCAGGACCAGGGCGGCGAGCAGAAGACCGGCGAGGCGACGCATCATGCTTGGACTCAAACCTGTTTGGGGCTTGCCGCTATATGGGGTCAGATAGGCCTTGCTCGCAAATCCACGATTCCGGAACCTGCTCCAGCCTGTTCTACGGCCCCGCGCCGCCCGGGGTTTCAGCGCCCACCTGTAACGAGAGGCCAGAATGCCCGCACCTTTCGATGACATCGAGATCGGCCAGGTGGTGAACCTGGGCGCCGCGGCGGTGGACGCCAAGGCCCTGGCGGCCTTCATCGCGGCCTTCACACCGGGTTGGACTTTGGAGCGTGGCGCGCCCGACACCATGGTCTTCGCCATCTGGGCGCGGCTGGACAGCCAGGCGGCGGCCGGCTGGCCCCAGACCAAGCGCCTGGGGGTGGACGCCCTGCGATGGGTGCGCAACCCGCCGGCCGGCGAGCTTCTGCGGGGCCGGATGACGGTGATGGGCAAGGACCCGGTGGGGGAAGGCAAGGGCATCGTCATCGCCCAGCATGACCTGCTGGACGAGGCCGGGCGGCTGGTCTTTTCCTGCCTGACCCGCAGCATCTTCGCCCGGTAGGCGCGAGCGCTGCGCGCCTACCGGGGAAGAGGTTTCAGCCTCAGCTGTTGGCGGCCTGCAGATTCTGGGCCTGCATCTGGCGATTCATCGACAGGGCGACCAGACGGTCCCACTGGGCCAGCGAGATCAGGTGGGCGTAGATCTGGTTCAGGGCGCCCGACTGGCGCAGGTCCATGAACTTCTCGGCCGGCAGCTCGCGCAGGCGCTCTTCGGAGACGCCGAAATAGTCGGCCAGCTTCTGGGGCTCGCCCGGCGTGCCGTCCTCGTTCACCGGGGTGTAGAAGGACTCCTTGGCCTCGAACAGGTCCAGCGCCTTCAGCAGCTGGACGAAGTTCTGGGTCTTCTGCCGCTCCATCTCGTAGTTGTTGCAGAAGGTCAGACAGTTCTGGGTGTATTCGGTCGGCTCGCCCTTTTCGTCGAAGAAGGGCAGCTCGGCGTCCTTCTCGGCGAAGAAGGCCGCGTTGCGATCGACGCAGAGGATCGACTGGCCGGCCTTGGAATCATTGGCGAAGACGAAGGGATAGCGGCGCACATATGCCGGCACATAGACGCCGGCGTCGAACACGCCGGTGGGCAGGACGAAGATGTTCTCGTCGTGGTTCAGACCCATCACCTGCAGGGGGGTCTTTTCCTCGCCCACGAAGATGATCGGGCCGTTCAGCACCGCCAGCTGGAATTCCGACACCGTCAGCGGGACCAGGTTGTGCTTGGCCGCAAAGCTGAAGGGACCGTCGATCCGCTTCACGCCCATGCCCTTGTGGGTGGTCGGGTTGAGCGGCTCGGGATTGGAATAGAAGAGGACGTTGCCGGAGATCTGGCCCGTGGCCGAAGCGGTAGTCTCGGTCATAAGAAACCTTCGAGGAATTCGGGTGTCCGACGGGTCCCTTCGGACCCGCGCGCGGAGCGGTCGGGCGCTTCTAGCCGATCAGGGCAAGGCCGGCAAATGCCAGGAGGGACGCTTGCGTCGCAGCCTCTGTGCCGGTTCAATCAGACCCATAGAAGAGCAGCCCCATCCATGAGCGGGCTCCGGAGGAACGATTTCAACATGCCTATCTTTTATCCCGACATTCTCGACCAGCGCACGGCCCCGCGCACCTTCACCTATGGCGACAAGGACGTGATGCTCTACGCCCTGGGCGTCGGCATGGGCCAGGACCCCATGAACGAGACGGAGCTGCCCTTCGTCTATGAGAAGAACCTGAAGGTCATCCCGACCGCGGCGACCGTCCTGGCCGCCGGCGCCCGGGCTGCGGCAAACGCCGGCCCCGCGCCGCAGATGCCCGAGGGCCACCGCCCCAGCCAGATCAACTTCCTGATGGTCGTCCATGGCGAGCAGAAGGTGGAGTTGCACAAGCCCCTGCCCACCAAGGGCACCTTCACCGTCGAGGGCCGCACGGTCGGCGCCTATGACAAGGGCAAGGACAAGGGCGCGGTCGTCATCAACGAATCGGTCTGGACCGACGAGAACGGCGAAAAGGTCGCCACCCTGACCTCATCGACCTTCGCCCGCGGCGACGGCGGCTTCGGCGGTCCCACCGAGGGCGCGCCTGAACCGCACAAGGTGCCCGAGCGCGCGCCCGACATGTCGGTGGATTTCACCACCCGTGAGGACCAGGCCCTGCTCTATCGCCTGAACGGCGACCGCAACCCGCTGCATTCGGATCCCGACTCGGCCAAGCGCTCGGGCTTCCCGCGGCCGATCCTGCACGGGCTTTGCACCTACGGCATCACCTGCCGCGCCATCCTGCAGGCGGTGACCGATTTCGATCCCGACCAGATCAAGAGCCATCAGGCCCGCTTCTCGGCGCCTGTCTTCCCCGGCGACACCATCACGGTGGACATCTGGAAGGACGGCAAGGAGATCAGCTTCGAGGCGCGCGTGAAGTCCCGCAACGCCACGGTAATCAAAAACGGGCTGGCCGTCCTGCGCTAGGCCAAACTCTCCTCGGAACGGTTCCCCCTCGCGGGGAGCCGTTCTAGAGAAGGCGGATGATCCGTATGCATCCCGCCCTCGCGGCCCTCGCCTTCGCCGCCGGCCTTTCGGCCTGCGCCGCCGCCCCGGCCCAAGCGCCGACGACCCTGGCCGAACCTGACAGTCCGAGCTTCGTGCCGCCGGAGATCGACGGCTATCTGGCCGCCGCCGACCTGGACGGCGCAGCCCTGATCGGGCCGCCGCCGGCGCCCGATAGCCCGCGCGGCCGGGCCGACGCCCAGCGCTTCGAAGAGACACGGTCCCTGGAGGGCACGGCCCGCTGGGCCAAGGCCGCCGCCGACGCCGACCTCTGGGGCGGCAAGGCGCTGAAGGGCTATGCCTGCGCTGCGGGCCTGGACATCAGCCCGCAGACGACCCCGGTCACCGCCCACATCCTGGAGCGGGCCGAACAGGACGTCCGCACCATCGGCACCCCGGCCAAGGATCACTATGGACGCCCCCGCCCGCTGATCGGCAACGACAAGCCCGTCTGTGTGCCCCGCGCGCCGTGGATGGAGACCAACGCCTCCTATCCCTCGGGCCATTCCATGACCGGCTGGGCCTGGGCGTTGATCCTGGTGGAGCTGGCGCCCGAGCGGGCCAATCAGCTGATGGCCGCGGGCAAGGAGATGGGCGCCTCCCGCGTCGTCTGCGGCGTCCATTATGAGAGCGATGTGGAGGCTGGTCGCGACCTGGCCGCCGCCATGGTCGCCCGGATGCGCGCTAATCCCGAATTCCGCGCCGACATGGACAAGGCCCGCCGCGAGATGACGCGGCTGAGCGCGCCCCCCTCCGGCTGCGGCGGCTAAGGGGTCGCTACCCAGACCCAGGCTGGGCGGAAGGGGTCCTCGGCCGGCGCGTTGGGGTTCTCGAAGTCGAGATCCTCTCGCCGGGTCAGGCCCAGCCGCATCATGACCGCCTGGGATTTCAGATTGTGCGGACTGGTATAGGCCCAGACCTCGCTCAGCCCCACGCGCTCGAAGGCGTCAACCAGGACGGCGGCGGCGGCCTCGGTGGCGTAGCCCTGGCCCCAGGCTTCGGGAATCAGCCGCCAGCCGATCTCCGGCGTGCCGGCGATGGGCTGGCTCTCATGGGCGGGCATGACCCCGCACCAACCCAGCACCCGCCCGTCAGAGCGACGTTCGACGCAGAACCGGCCATAGCCCAGGCGATCGAAGGTCTCCTCGACCCGCGCCAGCCGCTGGTCGGCCTCCTCAGGGGTCAGCACGCCGCCCAGCCAGTCCATCACCTGCGGATCGGCGCAGATGGCGTGGAAGGCCGGCCGGTCGTCTTCGCGCCACCTGCGCAGAATGAGCCGCTCCGTCTCGATCATGAGCAAACCTAGGCCCGCAACTTGGCTGTCGCCAAGCGTCAAACCGGGCGAGGACCAGCCAGGGCGCCATAGAGGTCAGTACGACGATCGCGGAAGAAGCCCCAGGCGGCGCGGTGCGTGG
>NZ_JBALUY010000067.1:0-19943 GCF_036963605.1 Phenylobacterium sp.
GGGTGGGGGAGGGAACTTCGTCGCTTGTAGACCCTCCGCCGGGACCGGCCAATGGCGTGGTCGTTCACAAGACACACAAGATGGCTATGGTGCGCCTTCGTTCGGTTCCGGAGAATCCCCGATGAGAGCAGTCCTGTTCGCCGCCCTGGCCGCCACCCTGGCGCTCGCCGCCTGCGGCCAGTCGTCCGACACCGCCAACACCGCAGCCGCCCCAGGCGCTGAGGTCGAAGCGGTTCCCACCGGTCCGGAACTGAGCGGCGTCGGCGTGCTGTCCTCCCTCGAAGGCCGGACGGCGGCCATCGATCATGAGGCGGTCGAGGGCGGTCTTGCCGCGGGCCGCACCGAATTCCGCGCCTACGCCACCGTCCTGGCCGAAGCGCCCCTGGAGCCCGGCTCACGGGTGGCGTTCAAGTATCAGGCCGCCGAGCCCATGCCGGTGCTGACGGAACTCTCGGCGCGCTAGGCGTAGACTCCCCGGCGCGCCGCCTGACTGTGGCGTCCGCCTCGCGGATCATGGTAGGCGGCCGGCTATGCAATGCCGGGAGTTGATATGAGCGAGACCCTGCGAGGCGGCGTCATCGGCGCCGGCGTCTTCGGGACCTATCACGCCCGGCAATATGCCCGCCTGCCCGGCGTCGCCCTGGCCGCCGTGCTTGACCCCCATCCGGAGCGAGGCGCGGCCCTGGCCATGCCCCTGGGCGGCCGCGCCTTTACCGAGCTCGACGCCTTCCTCGACGCCGTCGACGTGGTGACGGTGGCCTCGCCCGCCCCCTGGCACACCGAGCAGGCCCTGGCGGCGATCAAGGCCGGCAAGTCCGTCTATGTGGAAAAGCCCATCGGCATCGATGTCGCCAAGGCCGAGGCCATGGCCGCCGAGGCCGCCCGCCGCAATCTGGTGGTCGCCTGCGGCCATCAGGAGCGGGTGCTGTTCCAGGTGATGGGCCTGTTCGACATCCCTGCCCAGCCGCTGAGACTGGAAGCGGTGCGCCACGGCACGCCCTCGGAGCGGAGCCTGGATGTGTCTGTGGTGCTGGACCTGATGATCCACGACCTGGACCTGGCGCTGGCGCTGTCCAAGGCCGCGCCGGTGACCGCCGAGGGCGAGGGCGCCATCCTGCACAGCGAATCCTGGGACGTCGCCCGCAGCGAGGTCACCTTCGACGATGGCTTCACGGCGCTCTTCGACGTCTCCCGGGTCGCCGAGGCCCGCAAGCGGAGCATGAAGCTGGTCTATCCCTCCGGCGAACTGGAGATCGACTTCCTGACCCGGGAATTCCGCAACACCACCGGCTTCCCGCTGAACCCCGACTTCGCCGAGACCCCGGCGGCCAAGGACACCCTGGGCGCCAGCATCGAGGCCTTCCTAGCCGCCGTCCGGGGCGAGGCGCCGCGTCCCGTGGTGACCGCTGGCGAGGCGATCGCCGCCCTCGATCTGGCCCTGGCCGTCGAGCAGGGGCTGGCGGACACCGGCGGGAAATAGCCGAACGGGGCGTCCTGATGCGCTAGACTGGCGGCCTGGATTTGCAGGAGAGCCAAATGGCCGACGCCTACGATTTCTCGTTCCACGCCATTGATGGGGACGAGCTGCCCCTGACCACGTTCAGGGACAAGGTCGTCCTGGTGGTCAACACCGCCTCCAAGTGTGGCCTGACGCCGCAATATGAGGGGCTGGAGAAGCTCTATGGCGACTATCGCGACAAGGGTCTGGTGGTGCTGGGCGTGCCGTCCAACCAGTTCGCCGGCCAGGAGCCTGGGACCGAGTCCGAGATCGCCGAGTTCTGCGCCACCACCTTCGGCGTCGATTTCCCCCTGACGGCCAAGACTGACGTGAAGGGTGAAACCGCCCATCCGTTCTATCAATGGGCCAAGGCCGAGCTGGGCGAGTCCGCCGACCCGGCCTGGAACTTCCACAAGATTCTGGTGGGCAAGGATGGCCGTCTGATCCGCGCCTTTGGGCCTCGCACCGAGCCCATGGATCCTGAGGTTGTCGGCGCTGTCGAAGCCGCCCTCTAGACACGTCGGGGACAGGTTCGCCTGTCCCCGTTACCTCGACTCCAGAAAACTTCATCGCCCCGTCGCGGGGCTGTCATCCCCCGGGTCCAGAGCGGCGCCGTCGAGAAAGCTCGACCTGGAATCGGGGATAAACAATGCAACATCTGGGTCTAAAACGCAGACTGTACGCGACTGTCGCGATCACCATGGCTATCGGCGCCCTTGGCGGCCAGGCCTGGGCCGACGACGCCGCCACCGTCGACGAGGTCATCGTCACCGGGACGCGGGAGCTGGGTCGAACCCAGTTCGAGACCCTCGCCCCGGTCGATGTCCTGTCGGAAGAGATGATCCAGGCCTCGGCCACCGCCCAGCTCGGCGAGAACCTGGCGCAGCAGATTCCCTCCTTCATCGTGCAGCGCCTGCCGACCTCCGATGGCCTGCAGTTCGTGCGGCCCGCCACCCTGCGCAGCCTGTCGCCCGACCAGACCCTGGTCCTGGTGAACGGCAAGCGTTTCCACCGCTCGGCCTTTCTGGGATCACGGGGCGCCCAGGGCGCTGACCTGGCCCAGATCCCCTCCTATGCGGTGAAGCGGATCGAGGTGCTGCGGGACGGCGCATCGGCCCAATACGGCTCCGACGCCATCGCCGGCGTCATCAACATCATCCTCAATGACCAGCCGGGCGTGCGCGGCTTCGCCCAGGCCGGGCAGTTCTCCGAAGGCGACGGCGTGACCTATCGCGCTGGCGTGCAGGCCGGCGTCGAGATCGGTTCGGCCAACTTCAACCTGACCGCCGAATGGTCGGACGCCGAAGCCACCTCGCGCACCCGTCAGCGGCAGGACGCCATCGACTTCCAGGCGGCCAACCCGACCTTGGAGGTCCCCGATCCCGTCCAGCGTTGGGGCAATCCTGACCTGGAGACCCGTGCGCTCGGGCTCAATACGGTGGTCGACACCGGCGTGGCCGGCGAGTTCTATGGCTTTGTCACCTATACCGAGACTGAGGGCGTCAACGACATCAACTGGCGCAACCCGGCGACCAATCCTGGCATCTATCGCGTCACCGCGGCCTTCCCGGGCTTCGACCTGCGCAGCATCTATCCCGCCGGCTTCACCCCCATCGAGGGGGTCGAGTCCGAGGACTATCAGACCCTGGCCGGCTTCCGGGACGTGACAGGAGACTTCACCTGGGACCTGAGCGCATCCTATGGGCGCAACGACACGGCCTTCTTCCTCAACAACACCATCAACGCCTCCCTCGGCCCCAACAGCCCCACCGATTTCGATCTGGGCCGGCTGGTGCAGTCGGAATTCAACCTGAACGCCGATGCGGTCTACCGCCTGGACATCGGCGCCCTGGCTGCGCCGCTGAACCTCGCCTTCGGCGCCGAGCGTCGCGTGGAGACCTATGCGATCCGCCCCGGCGACCCTGAGTCCTACGCGGTTGGCCCCGGCGCCGCCTTTGGTCTGGCCCCGGCCTCCAACGGCTTCCCGGGCTTCAGCGACATCCAGGCCGGCGAATGGGAGCAGGAGAGCTACGCCGCCTATGTGGATATCGAGGCCCAACTGACGGACGCCTGGAGCCTGGGCGGCGCGCTTCGTTATGAGGACTTCTCGGAGTTCGGCGATACGGTGAACGGCAAGATCGCCAGCCGCTACGCCCTGACGGACAATCTGGCCCTGCGCGGCGCCTGGTCCAGCGGCTTCCGCGCCCCCACGCCTGGCCAGCTGAACTCCACCAGCACCTCGCAAGGGTTGGACACGGTGACCCTGCAGCTCTTCACCTCTGGCCGGCTGTCGCCGACCAATCCGGTGGCGGCGTTCCTGGGCGCCGAGCCTCTGGAGCCGGAAACCTCCGAGACCATCACCGCGGGCCTGACCTGGCGCACGGACATCGGTTTCTCCGGCTCCATCGACGCCTACCAGATCGATGTCAGCGACCGCTTCTCGTCCTCGGCGGGGATCACCGTCACGCCGGCCATCCGCGCACAGCTGGTGGCCGCCGGCGTGCCCGGCGCCTCGGCCTTCACCCGCATCAGCTGGTTCGCCAACGACTTCGACACCCGCACCCGCGGCGTCGATGTGGTCGGCGCCTATGACCGCGACCTCGGGCCGGGCCGGCTCAATCTGACCGGCGCCTACAACTACAATGAAACCGAGGTCACGGCGGGCTCCATCGCCGCCAATCCGACCCAGCAGCGCCTGTTCGAGGAGTCCCGGCCGCAGCACAATGCGACCGCCTCGGCCACCTATGGCGTCGGGCCCTTCGAGGTCCTGGGCCGGATGCGCTACTACGGCTCCTGGACGGACTCCACCGGCAACGCCACCGGCGACATCTTCCAGGACTTCGGGGCGATGACCTTCTTCGACCTGGCGTTGAGCTACGCCCCGTCGGAGCACGTCTCCATCCGGATCGGGGCCGAGAACGTGCTCGACTCCTATCCCGACGAGGCGGTGTTCCAGGCCAGCCGCGGGCTCGTCTACTCGCGGAACTCGCCCTACGACACCAATGGGGCGATGTACTATCTGCGCCTCGACACCACCTTCTAGGGACGCCGGCCATGACGAACCTCACCCGTCGCGGCGTCGTCGCCGCCGGACTGGCCCTGGGCGCAGGCTCAGGGAGCGTAGCGGCTCAGCCCGCGGCGGTGGGGACTCAGGCCGCCAATGAGACGTACTGGGCGGGGATCGCCGCCCAGTACGATCTCACCTCGGAAGTGATCCAGCTGGAGAACGGCAACTGGGGCGTGATGTCCCGGCCGGTGCTGGCGGCCTATGAGCGCCACCAGGCGATGGTCAATCGCCGCAACTCCTACTATTCGCGCCGGGAATATGGCGCAGACCTGGTCCGAATTCGGGCGCGGGTGGCCGCCAATCTGGGGGTCGCACCCGAGGAGATCGCCTTCACCCGTGGCGCCACCGAGGCCCTGCAGGCCCTGATCAGCGGCTACAACAGGCTGAAGCCCGGCGACCAGGTGCTGATCGCCGACCTCGACTACGACTCCATGCAGAGCGCCATGGCCTGGCTCAAGGATCGACGGGGCGCCGAGCTGGTGCGGATCGAGCTGCCAGAGCCCGCCACCCGCCAGGGCCTGATCGACGCCTATGCTGCGGCCCTGGACGCCAATCCCAAGGTGCGGCTGATGCTGCTGACCCAGGTCAGCCACCGGAACGGCCTTCACCTGCCGGTCGCCGAGATCACCGCCCTGGCGCGGGCGCGCGGGGTCGACGTGATCCTGGATTCCGCCCATGCCTGGGGTCAGGTGGAGACGAAGCTGCCAGCGCTCGGCGCCGATTTCGTCGGCCTGAACGGACACAAGTGGATCGGCGCGCCGATCGGCGTGGGCGTGCTCTATATCGCCAAGGCTCGTATCCCCGACATCGATCCCTTCATGGGCATAGACGACCACCGCCCGGGGGACGTGCGTCTGCGGGTCCATACCGGCACCTCCAACATGGCCGCCTATCTGGCCATGGCCGACGCGCTCGATTTTCACGAGGCCCTCGGAACACAGGCCAAGGCCGCGCGGCTGACCTATCTGCGGCGTCGCTGGACCGAACCCCTGCGCAGCGTTCAGGGCGTGCAGCTCCTGACGCCGGAGGATGACCAGCTCGGCTCGGCCCTGGGCGCCTTCCGCCTGGCGGGGCGGACGACGCCGGCGGAGAACGCCGAGCTGGCCAGAATCCTGTTGGAGCGCTTCGGGATTTTCACGGTCGCCCGGCACGGCTTGGCCAGCGGCTCGTGCGTGCGGGCCACGGTCAGCCTGTTCACCCGTCCGGCCGAGGTCGATCGGCTTGCGCAGGCGCTGCAGGTCCTCAGCCGGGCCTGAGATGGAGGCGGCCGCCCTTGGCGACTCCCCTCGCGAGGGTCTAGGGAGGGCGCCTTCGCCACTGGGGCTTGAGGGGCTTTCGAGAGTATGCGGCGTCTTGGCCTGATCGGCGGCATGAGCGCCGAAAGCACGACCACCTATTATCAGCTCCTCAACCAGGGTGTCCGCGCCCGGCTGGGCGGGCTTCACTCGGCCGAGCTGCTGCTCTGGTCAGTGGACTTCGCGCCGATCGCCCAGATGCAGGCGGCCGGCGACTGGGCGACCGCCGGCGCGCGGCTGGCCCAGGCGGCCCATGTGCTGGAGCGGGCCGGCGCCGAGGCGGTGCTGATCTGCGCCAACACCATGCATCTGGTGGCCGACGATGTGGCTGCGGCCATCTCCGTGCCGCTGATCCATATCGGCGACGCCACGGCGCAGGCGCTGGTGGATCAGGGCCTGAAACGTCCCCTGCTGCTGGCCACGCGCTTCACCATGGAGGAGGCCTTCTATCGCGATCGTCTGGAGAGCTTTGGCCTCGACCCCATGATCCCAGGCGAGGGCGCGCGGGAGCGGCTGCACGCCATCATCTATGATGAGCTGTGCCAGGGCGTGATCGATGTCGGTTCGCGCACAGCGGTCATGGCGATCATCGAGCGCGGCCGCGCCGAGGGCGCCGACAGCGTCATCTTCGGCTGCACGGAGCTTGGCCTGCTGCTGGAGGCCGATGGCGTGGGTTTGCCGGTGGTCGATTCGGCCCTGGCCCACGTGACCGCGGCCCTGGACTTCGCCCTGGCCCGACCGGCCTGATCAGTCGCGCCGTTTCCGGTCGGCTTCGGCGTTGATGTATTCCTCGAAGCCGCTGGCCTGAACCGCGCGGTCCTCAAGCCTGGCGGGAGACGGCGCGCCGGCCGGCGGCTCGCCGAGCGTTATGGAGGGACCGCCGGCGCTCGGCGGGGCGGTCACTGAGAAGGCGCTGGGCTGGTCCCAGGGGGCTGCGTCGCCCTTTTCCGCCGCATGGGCGGCGCGTTCGGCGTCGGTGACGACGCCATCCCGGTCGGTGTCGGCGGGGTTGTGGAGGCGCAGGCCCTGAGCCTGGGCGCCGCCGGCGATCATCACTGCGGCGAAGCTCGCCAGGACCAGGTTCCGCATTTACGCCTCCCACCCAAATCAGGCGAACATTCTGGATGGCGGCGGCGCGGGGTTCAACCGCCTCAGGGCAGGGCCGCGACCCCAAACATATAGGGATGGCCTAGCAGCAGGCCGACATAGACCGCCAACGCGGCCAAGGCGCGCCACAGGCCGATCTCGCCCAGTTTCAGGGATTGGCGCTGCGCCAGGATGGCGGCGAAGGGGATGTTCGAGGTCTGTTGGGCGAACGCCTCCCACCGATCGCCCAGCGCCCGCCGACGCTTGGCGTCGATGCTGGTGGTTCCGGCCAGGGCCAGGACCAGCAGGGTGCCAAACAGGGTCATGCTGGCGCGGTCGCCGTTGACGATCAGATGGCCGCTCGCCCACAGGGCGACGCCCCAGAGGAAGGGATGCCGGGTGATCCGCAGCATGCCTTTCACCGCGTCTTCCCGCTCCAGCACGCCCTCCTGCTTGACGCTGGTGGGATTGGGCGTGGTCAGGCCGATAACGATGAAAAAGACGGCGATGAGCTGCAGCAGGATCTGGGTGTGGCGGGTGGCCGGGCCGACGCCCCAGTAGACGGTGTTCCAGACTTCGCCCCGGGCCTGGCCATAGGCCATGATCATCCAGGTCAGCCCGGCGACGGACAGCAGCGAGAACAGGGCCATATAGGGGCCTTCGCCGATCCTGCGGACCACACCGTCACGGACGCTGGTCCCCGAGATCAGCAGATGGATCATGACGAAGAAGGCGGCAGCGGCGGTCAGTTGGATCATCTGGCGCTCTCGAAATTCGGTGCTCAGCATCCGCCGATAGATTTACAGCGTCAAGTAAAGGCTTCGTCCTCGTCGCCCTCGAACAGGTCGCGGGTCCGGGGCTCCCGGGGCGGCTCGCGCCGCGCCGCTGCGGCCGGGCGTGGGGGCGGCTCGAACTCGTCGTCCCAGGGCGGCGCGTCAGGGGTGGGCGGCGCGACCCGTGGCGGCGGGGCCTGAGCTTGCGGTGGCGGTGGCGGTGGCGGCGGCGGGGCGGCCGGCCGGGGCGGGGCGGCGCGACGCAGGATGGCCTCCACCCGGGCGATCCAGCGGTTGGCCTCCTGGATGGCCTCGGCCGGTGAGGGCGCGCGCCTGCGGGCCTCGTCGCCCGGCGACCACATGGCGATCTCGAAATCGGGATAACGGGCGTCGTCGAAGACCAGCCGCAGTGTGATCTGGCCGGCGCCCGGCGTCGTCCGTTCCAGGGCGCGGCGCGGCTCGCCGCGATAGGCCCGGGCGCGAACCTCGCCGTCGACGATCAGCTCGGCGCCGACCAGTTCATCGATCCGGTAGACCAGGCACCAGGCGCCCTGGTCCCAGGCCACGGCGGCCAGGTTGCGGGCGAAGTTGAACCCGACCCCTCGGCCATTGGCGACAATTACGGCGTCGGCGGGCAGCTTGAGGACGTGGCGAAAGGCCCGGCGAATGCGCCGCTCCTCGTCCATGAACCATATGGCGGCGCTACCGGCGAAGGTCACCGCCGTGCCCGCCAGGGCCAGCCACAGAAGGAGGCGCGCCGTTTCGTCCATGGAAAAAATCTAACCCTGTTCGCCGCAGCCGAGAAGCCGCTTAGAGGTCGAGCTCGATCACCACCGGAACATGGTCTGAGGGCTTTTCCCAACCCCGCACATCACGATGGATTTCGCAGGCCCGAAGCACGTCAGCGGCCTGGGGCGAGAGCAGGGCGTGGTCGATGCGGATGCCGTGGTTCCGCTGCCAGGCGCCGGCCTGATAGTCCCAAAACGTGTAGGCGCCCGGCGCCCCGTCGGCCTGCAGATAGGCGTCGGCGAACCCCAGCCACTTCATCGCCCGGAAGGCTTCCCGGGTGCGGGGCAGGAACAGGGCGTCGTCAGTCCAGCGCTCGGGGTGCTCGGCGTCGCGGGGCTCGGGGATGACATTGTAGTCGCCCATCAGGGCCAGGGGCTCCTCCAGGGTCAGCAGATCCTGGGCATGCCGGTGAAGCCGGCCCATCCAGCCGAGCTTGTAGTCGTACTTCTCGGTGGTCGCCGGATTGCCATTGGGCAGGTAGATCGAGGCCACCCGCACGGGCCGGGGGCCAGAGACCACCGCCTCGATATAGCGCGCCTGCTCGTCGCTCTCGTCGCCGGGCAGGCCGCGCCGCACATCCTCCAGCGGGGTCTTGGAGAGGAGGGCGACGCCGTTATAGGTCTTCTGTCCGTGGACCTCGACATTATAGCCAAGGCGTTCAAAGGCTTCGGCCGGAAACTTCTCGTCGACGCACTTGATTTCCTGCAGGCAGGCGACGTCGGGCTGGGCCTCTTCGAACCAGCGGACCACCGTCTCGATCCGCGCATTGACGGAGTTCACGTTCCAGGTGGCCAGGCGCATCGCGGTCTCCAGAGGGCAGGCGAGGCGCGAAGCTAGAGGCGTCGTGGCCCAGGCTCAATGGCCTTGGGCGTCGCTTCAGATCGAGAAGCTGACGCCGCAGCCGCAGCTGGACTTGGCGTTCGGATTGCGGATCTTGAACTCCGCGCCCACCAGCTCATCGACGAAGTCGATCTCCGAGCCCTTGAGCATGATCAGGGACATCTCGTCGACCAGGGCGGCGGCGCCATCACGTTCGATGCGCAGATCGTCAGGCTCAGCGGCGTCCACCAGGTCGAGCTGATACTGGAATCCCGAGCAGCCGCCGCCTTCGACCGCGACGCGCAGCATGATCGGCCTGCCTTCGGTCTGGCTGATCGCCTTGAGCCGGTTTGCGGCCGCGGCGGAGAGGGTAAGATCGACTGTGCTCATGACCTGTTATTCAACACGTGACTTGAACTATATGAGGGCTCTAGCGGCTTCGACCAAGAGGCCCGATCAAAGAAGGCATTGATGGCCGCTTCCTTACCGTACCGTGTCGCCTATGCCGAAGACCCTGCCGCCTCCCGTGGGCGCAAGTTCGAGGAGGCCGAAAGCGCCACCCGCACGCCCTTCGCCCGCGACCGCGACCGCATCATTCACTGCACGGCCTTCCGGCGGCTGAAGGAGAAGACCCAGGTCTTCGTGGCCCACGAGGGCGACCACTTCCGCACCCGCCTGACCCACTCGCTGGAAGTCGCCCAGATCGCCCGGTCCCTGGCTGCCGCACTTGGGCTGGATGTGGACCTGGCAGAGACCATCGCCCTGGCCCACGACCTGGGGCATCCGCCCTTCGGCCACGCCGGCGAGGACGAGCTTCAGGAGCTGACCGAGGCCTATGGCGGCTTCGACCACAACGTCCAGACCTTCCGGGTCGTGACCAAGCTGGAGCGGCGCTATCCGCTGTTCGAGGGGCTGAACCTCACCTGGGAGACCCTGGAAGGGGTGATCAAGCATAACGGCCCAGTGGCCTCCAAGCTCGACCGCCCGTCCTGGAGCGCCATCGGCGAGTTCGACAGCCAGTACGACCTGCGCCTCTCGACCTGGGCGTCGGCCGAGGCCCAGGTGGCGGCGCTCGCCGACGACATCGCCTACAACAATCACGATGTGGATGACGGGGTGCAGGCGGGGCTGTTTCACCTGAAGGAACTGCTGGACGTGCCCCTGATCGGGCCGATCCTGCACCAGGTCTTCCTCGACTATCCCGACCTGGACCCGGGCATCACCCGCCTGGAGGCCGTCCGGCGGATGATCGGAGCCATGGTCGATGACGTGCTGGCCGAGACCCGCCGCCGGGCCGAGCGCCATGGCCTGGCCTCTCCGGAGGACGTGCGGATGATGGGCGGCGCCCTGGTGGCCTTTTCGCCGGACATGGTGGAGGACCTGTCGCAGCTGCGGGCCTTCCTGATGGAGCGGATGTATCGCCACTGGAGGGTCAACCGCACCCGCAGCCAGGCGCGCCGCATTCTGGCCGAGATGTTCGGCCTCTTCATGCAGGAGCCGGACGTGCTGCCTACCGAATGGTTCGCCCGGTCCAAGGACCGCGACGAGGCTGGCCGGGCGCGGGTAGTGTGCGACTATATCGCCGGCATGACCGACCGCTATGCGATCGAGGAGCACCGCCGGCTTTTCCACCTCGACGTCTGGAATTAGCGCGCAGAACTGGCCCATCGGCCGCGCGCCTTCGATAGACTTCCCCAAAGGCGCCGACCGATTCGCTCGGCCGGCGCCAGAGACCTGTTTTTCCGCGGAGCCTTCGCGATGTCCGACCATGATCGCGGCGCCTATACGCCCCCGACCGACGCGCCGCTGTCGTTCGACGCCCGCCAGCCCGTGCGCGGCGCGCGCCCGGCGCCGATGATGCTGATGATCAGCGCCGTAGTCCTGGTGGTGCTGGTGATCGCCGTCGTGCTGATCTATCGCTCCGGCGCCCGCGAGGCCGGCGAGCCGCCGCAGACCGTGGGGACGCCCGTGGGCGAGATGAAGACCGCGCCTTCGCCGGAGGATCAGCCGGTCGATCCCGCCACGGGGCTGCAGATTTATCGGTCGGAGGATGGCGCGCCAGCGCCCGCCGAACCGAACTTCGTGCCGCCGCCGGAGGAGCCCCAGGCTCGCCCTGCGCCCGACCTGCGTCCCTCGGCGCCCATTTCCAGCCAGCCTGCCGCCCCGGCCCAACCGGCGCCCCAGCCTGCGCCGAAGCCGGCCGCCAAGGCTCCGGAACCTGCAACCCCCGCGCCCAAGCCCGCCCCGACGCCTGCGGCCGTGGCCTCGGGCGGCGCCATGGTCCAGGTCGGAGCCTTCTCGTCCGAAGCCCTGGCCGACGCCGGCTGGAGCGACGCCATGCGAGCCCTGCCGGACTCCGCCGCCGGCAAGGGCAAGCGGGTCGAGCCGGTGGAGAGCAACGGCAAGACCCTCTATCGTGGCTATGTCACCGGCTTTTCCTCCCGCGCTGAGGCCACGGCCTTCTGCGACCGCCTGAAGGCGGCAGGCCGCAGCTGTTTCGTCCGGTGAGCATCCGCGCCTGCATCTTCGGCTGCGCGGGCCTGGAGCTGACCGCCGACGAGGCGGCTTTCTTCGCCGATGTGAAGCCGTGGGGCTTCATCCTGTTCAAGCGCAATGTGGACAGTCCCGCCCAGGTCCGGCGGCTGGTGGACGCGCTGCGCGAGACCGTCAGCCGCGACGACGCGCCGGTCCTGATCGATCAGGAGGGCGGCCGGGTGCAGCGCCTGGGCCCGCCGCACTGGCCGGTCTATCCGCCAGGCCGCGCCTATGGCGACCTGGCCGGCAACGATCCGCTGCTGCGTCGGGAAATCACCCGCCTGGGCGCCCGGCTGATGGCCCACGACCTGGCCGAACTGGGCATCAACGCCGACTGTGTGCCGGTGCTGGACGTGCCCCAGGCCGGCGCCCATGACGTCATCGGCGACCGCGCCTATGGAGCGACCGTCGAAGAGGTCGCCCTGCTGGGTCGGGCCGCGGCCGAGGGGCTGATCGCCGGCGGCGTCCTGCCGATCATCAAGCACATCCCCGGCCACGGCCGCGCCACGGCTGACAGCCACCTGGACCTGCCGGTGGTGGATTCGCCCCTTGCGGAGCTTGAGGCTGTGGACTTCGAGCCCTTCCGCATCCTGTCGGACATGCCCATGGCGATGACCGCCCACGTGGTCTATTCGGCCATCGACGCCAAGCGGCCAGCCACCACCTCGCGCAAGGCGATCAAGCACGTCATTCGCGAGTCCATCGGCTTCCAGGGCCTGCTGATGAGCGACGACCTGTCGATGAAGGCCCTGTCGGGGGACTTCAAGGACCGGACCCGCGCCTCGCTGGCGGCGGGCTGCGACGTGGTCCTTCACTGCAATGGCGACATGGCCGAGATGGCGCCCATCGCCGAGGCCTGCGGCAAGCTCTCGGGCAAGGCGCGGCGCCGGGCCGAGGCCGCCCTCGGTCGCCTGGCCAGGCGACCTGAACCCATCGACCTCGCCGAGGCCCGCGCCCGGTTCGAGGCGGCCTTCGACGGCGGCTGATGAGCGGGCAAGGCTTCCAGCCCCATCTCGACTTCGAGGCCGCGGCCACGGCGGCCGAGGACGGCGAGGCGCTGATCATCGACGTCGAGGGCTATGAGGGCCCGCTTCACGTGCTGCTGGCGCTGGCCCGCACCCAGAAGGTCGACCTGCTCAAGCTGTCGGTGCTGAAGCTCGCCGAACAGTACCTGGCCTTCGTCCACCAGGCGCGACGCTTGCGCTTTTCCCTGGCGGCGGACTATCTCGTCATGGCCGCCTGGCTGACCTATCTGAAGTCCCGCCTGCTGTTGCCCAAGCCCGACCGGCCCCAGGCCGAGGAGCCGCCGGCCGAGGAGATGGCCGCCCAGCTCGCCTTCCGCCTGGCCAAGCTCGACGCCATACGCCAGGCCGCCGAGGCCCTCAAGGCCCGGCCGCAACTCGGTCGCGACGTGTTCGGACGGGGCGATCCCGAAGCGATCCAGATCATTCCGTCGATGCGGATCGAGGGCGATCTCTACAGCCTGATGGACGCCTATCTCGACCAGCGCCGTCGCGAGGAAGGCCGCCACTACGCGCCGCGGGCGCCCAAGGCCTATCCGCTGGAGGCGGCCCGCGACCGCCTGCGGGGCCTGCTGCCAGAGCTGGACCGCTGGACCCCCCTGGCCGGCGTCGCGCCGATCCGGGCCGGGGCGGGCGAGGGGCCTTCGCGGGCCTCCTATCTCGCCTCGACCCTGTCGGCGAGCCTGGAGCTGGTGAAGGAAGGCGCGCTCGAAGCCCGCCAGCTGGAAGCCTTCGCCGACCTCTATCTGCGCGCCCGCCGTGAAGGGGCCGCCGCATGAGCGCCGCCGACGAGCGCGCCCTGGAGGCCTTGCTGTTCGCCGCCGCAGGGCCGCTGAGCGCCGCCGAGCTTGTCGAGCGCCTGGGGCCGGACGCCGATGTGGGCGGGGCGTTGATGGCGTTGAAGGCGCGCTATGAGGGCCGCGGGGTGGAGCTGGTCTGTGTCGCCGATCGCTGGCGCTTCCAGACCGCCGCCGACCTGGCCCATCTGATGACCGAGGCCCGCGAGGAGCCGCGGCGACTGTCCAAGGCCGCGCAGGAGACCCTGGCCATCATCGCCTATCACCAGCCGGTGACCCGGGCCGAGATCGAATCGGTGAGGGGCGTCCAGGCCAGCAAGGGCACGCTGGACGTGCTGCTGGAGCTTGGCCTGGTGCGTATGCGCGGCCGCCGCCGCACGCCGGGTCGCCCAGTCACCTACGGCACCACCGACGCGTTCTTGGAACACTACGGCCTGGCCAGTCTGGTCGATCTGCCCGGCATGGCCGAGATGAAGGCCGCCGGCCTTCTGGGTCTGGACCTGCCGTCGGACTTTTCCGTGCCCGATCCGTCGGCGGCGGCGGCCGACGAGGACCTCATCGCCCTGGACAGCGATGCGCCGGAATTTCACACCGATTTCCTGGGCGGGGACGAAGACAGCCAGCCCTCCTGACCAGCTTGTGAGCCGGGGCGCGCAATTCCCTCTGCGCCTCACCTTGGCGCTTGGGGGCGGGAGTCGCTATATTGATATGGAATTGAGGGGTGGCGACGCGGTCGCCGACGACCGCTCAGCATAGGAGTTTCGCCTTATGGGCTCGTTCTCGATCTGGCATTGGCTGATCGTTCTCGTCGTCTTCGCCCTCCTGTTCGGGGGACGGGGCAAGATCTCGTCCGTCATGGGGGACGCCGCCAAGGGCATCCGCGCCTTCCGCGATGGCCTGAAGGGCGAAGAGGCCGAGGAAACCAAGCCGGAAACCGTCAAGACCATCCCCGAGCGGGAAAAGGACGAGGTTCGCAGCTGATCGTCCGCCCGGCCACGCTGCTGCGCGGTCGATCATCGACTCCATCGGTTTGGGGCGTAGGCCTTGGACCGCATTCCTTACTCCTGGTCTGACAAGGCCCTAGGCGACAACGGCCATGCTTCCCGACATCGGCGCAGGGGAACTCCTGCTCATCGGCATCGTCGCCCTCGTGGTGGTGGGGCCCAAGGACCTGCCGATGCTCATGCGTCGGCTGGGACAGTTCACGGCGCGCCTGCGGGGCATGGCGGCGGAATTCCGCGCCAGCTTCGACGAGATGGGCCGCCAGTCCGAACTGGACGAACTGCGCCGCGAGGTCGAGGCTCTGCGCAGTGGCAAGACCTTGGACGACGAGCTCGGCCGCAGCGACGCCCAGTCGGTGATGCGGGAGATCGAGACCGGCCTTTCTAACGGCGAGATGCAGGTCCATCCGCCCATGGGCCATCCCTATGCCGGCAGCCAGTCCCTGAGCGAACCTGAGCCGGCTGCGCCGGTGACGGAGCCCGCGGCGAAACCTGCGCCTAAGCCTGAGTTGGGCGCGGCGGAGACCCCAGCGGCCAAGCCTGCCAGGGCGAAGGCGCCCGCCTCTGGCGCGGCTGCGCCCAAGGCGCCTCGCAAGATGGCCTCGTCCTCGGATGACAAGGCGCCGGCCCCCAAGGCGCCGGCCAAGCCCCGGGCCAGCCGGGCCAAGCCCGCCGGAGACAAGGCGTGAGCACAGTCGAAGACGATGATGATCGCGAGATCGAAGCCTCCCGCGCGCCCCTGCTCGACCACCTGGTGGAGCTGCGCAAGCGACTGATCATCTGCATCGTCGCCTTTGGCGCCGGCTTTGGCCTCTGCTTCGCCTTCGCCGAGCCGATCTACATCTTCCTGTTGCACCCGTTCGAGGTGGCCGCCCGGCTGATGGCGGCCGAAACGGCCAGTGGCGGCGGCCATGGCCCGTTCGCGCTGATGTCGGCGCTCAGCGGCTTCACCGACGTGCCGGAGGGCGGGGAGGGGCTGCGGCTGGTCTTCACCGCGCCGCTGGAATTCTTCTTCACCAAGCTGAAGCTGGCCGCCTTCGGGGCGGTGATCCTGACCTTCCCGGTGCTGGCCTGGCAGGTCTACGCCTTCGTGGCGCCGGGCCTCTACAAGCGCGAGCGTCGCGCCTTCCTGCCGTTCCTGGCCGCCGCGCCGGGCCTGTTCCTGCTGGGGGCGGGGCTGGTCTATTACATGATCCTGCCCTTCGTCCTGTGGTTCTCCCTGTCACAACAGATCATCGGCGACGCTGCGGTGACCGTGGAGCTGCTGCCCAAGGTCTCCGACTACCTGACCCTGGTGACGACCCTGCTGCTGGCCTTCGGCCTCTGTTTCCAGTTGCCCGTCGTGCTGACCCTGCTGGCCCTGACGGGGCTGGTGAACGCCCAGATGCTCCGCGGCGGCCGGCGCTACGCCATTCTCGGCGTCTTCATCGTCGCAGCCGTCGTCACGCCGCCGGACCCGATCAGCCAGCTCTCCCTCGCCATCCCGATCATCCTTCTGTACGAGGTCTCCATCTGGTGCGTGCGCCTCATGGAACGCCGTCGCCGGCGCGAGGATGAGGCGGGCACGGATGTGATCCCCACTTAGAGTTTGCGCGCGTTTCACCCGTAAAACCGGAGCCCACTTTTACGGAACGCGCTCTCGCGGCCCCCGCGGGCTTGGCCCCATGGCCGACGCGCTCTAGAGAAGGCCGCTCACCTCAAGAAGACCGCCGGCGCCATGCACGACATCAAGGCCATTCGCGACAATCCCGACCTCTATGAGCAGGCCTGGAGTGCGAAGGGCCGGTCCGGCGTCATCGCCGAGGCCCTCAGCCTGGACGCCACCCTGCGCGCCGCCCAGACTGCGCTGCAGGAGGCCCAGAGCCGCCGCAACGATCTCTCCAAACAGATCGGCCAGGCCAAGGGCCGCAAGGACGAGGCCGAGGCCGCCCGTCTGATGGCCGAGGTCGAAACCCTCAAGGGCGATCTGGAGACCCAAGGCCAGGTCGAACGCGAAACCGGCGAGGCCCTGCGCGACCTGCTGGCCGGCCTGCCCAACCTGCCGGCCCCCGACGTGCCCGCCGGCGCCGACGAGAACGACAACCAGGAGGTCCGCCGCTGGGGCGAGCCGTTCGCCATCGCCTCGCCCAAGGATCACGTGGACCTGGGCGAGACCCTGGGTCTGATGGACTTCGAGGCCGCCGCCCGTATGAGCGGCTCGCGCTTCGTGGTGCTGAAGGGCCAGCTCGCCCGGCTGGAGCGGGCGCTCGGCCAATTCATGCTCGACCTGCAGACCCGCGAGCACGGCTATCTGGAGGTTTCGCCGCCGCTGCTGGTGCGCGACGAGGCGGTGTTCGGCACCGGCCAGCTGCCGAAGTTCGCGGAGGATCTGTTCCACACCGAGGACGGCCGCTGGCTGATCCCGACGGCCGAGGTCTCGCTGACCAATCTCGTGCGCGACCAGATCACGCCCACCGAAGAGCTGCCGCTGCGGCTGACGGCGCTCACCCACTGTTTCCGCTCCGAAGCCGGCGCCTCGGGGCGCGACACCCGCGGCATGATCCGACAGCACCAGTTTCAGAAGGTGGAGCTGGTCTCCATCACCACGCCCGACCAGTCGGACGCCGAGCACGAGCGGATGGTGGGCTGCGCCGAGGCCGTGCTGAAGGCCCTGGAGCTGCCGTTCCGCACAATGTTGCTGTGTTCGGGCGACATGGGCTTCTCGGCCCGCAAGACCTATGACCTTGAGGTCTGGATCCCGTCGGAAGGGCGCTATCGCGAGATCAGCTCCTGCTCCAACTGCGGCGATTTTCAGGGGCGGCGGATGAACGCCCGGACCAAGGCCGCCGGCGACAAGGCGACCCGCTTCGTCCACACCCTGAACGGCTCGGGCCTGGCGGTCGGCCGCACCCTGGTGGCCATTCTGGAAAACTATCAGGACGAGAACGGCGCCATCGCCGTGCCCCAGGCCCTGCACCCCTATATGGGCGGGCTGACCCGGATCGGCGGCGACGCATGAGACTTCTGCTGACCAATGACGACGGCATCCATGCCGAGGGGCTGGAAGCCCTGGAGCGGATCGCCCGCCAGCTTTCCGACGACATCTGGATCGTCGCGCCGGAATACGAGCAGTCTGGCGCGTCGCGGGCCCTGACCCTGTCGGAGCCGGTGCGGGTGCGTAAGCTCGACGAGCGCCGCTTCGCCGTTACCGGCACGCCCACCGACTGCGTGATGCTGGGCATGAGCGAGCTGATCAAGGGCGCCAAGCCGGACCTGGTGCTGTCTGGGGTCAACCGCGGGGCCAATATCGCCGAGGACGTGACCATGTCCGGCACCGTGGCCGGCGCCATCGAGGGCATGGCCATGGGCGTCCCGGCCATCGCCCTGTCCCAGACCGGCGGCCCCAAGCCCGCCGATCCCTTCTTCGAGGTGGCCGAGGCCTACGGACCCGGTATCGTCAAGCGGCTGCTGGAAATCGGCTGGCCCAAGGACGTGGTCATGAACCTCAACTTCCCCAACCGGCCGGCCGCCGAGGTCACCGAGGTCGAGGTCACCCGCCAGGGGTTCCGCGACGTCCAGGTCCGCCATGCCGAGCGGCGCAGCGACCTGCGCGGCCGCGACTATTACTGGATGGGTTTCCGCCAGGAACGCTCCCAGCCGGAGGAGGGGACCGACCTTCGGGCCATCTACCAAGGCAAGATCTCGGTCACGCCCCTGCACATCGACCTGACCCACGCCGAAACCGTCTTCAAGATGCGCGGCGTCCTGGGCGGCGCCCCGCCAAAGGCCTGACAATGTCCAAGGACGAGGACAAGCCCGAGACCCGCCTGGCCCGCCTGGTCCTGTCCCTGCGCTCGCAGGGGGTGAGCGACGCCAAGGTGCTGAAGGCGCTGGAGGCCACCCCGCGGCAGATGTTCACGCCGGACCTGTTCCAGGAGCGGGCCTTCGAGGATTCGGCCCTGCCCATCGCCTGCGGCCAGACGATCAGCCAGCCCTTCATCGTCGGCCTGATGACCCAGGCCCTGAAGATCGAGCCCCGCGCCCGGGTGCTGGAGATCGGCACCGGCTCGGGCTACCAGACGGCCATCCTCTCGCGCATGGCGCGGCTGGTCTACACGGTGGAGCGCTATCGCACCCTGCTCGCCGAGGCCGAGGCGCGGTTCAAGGCGCTGCAACTCACCAATGTGATCACCCGCTTCGGCGATGGCGGCCAGGGATGGCCAGAACAGGCGCCCTTCGACCGTATTATGGTCACAGCTGCGGCCCCAGATGAGCCCCGCGCCCTGCTGGACCAGCTCAAGCCGGCCGGGATGCTCGTCGCCCCGATCGGCCGCGGTCCCGTCCAGATCCTTCGCCGCTATTGCGGAGACGGGAAGGGCGGTTTCACCGTGGAGGATCTGGGCGAAGTCCGCTTTGTGCCCCTTCTCGACGGCGTCGCCCGCGAATTGTGAGCGGCGCTGAAGTTCGTATTCGGGCCGGCATCGTCGGCTGGCTTAACCAAGCATTAACCCTGCGGCGCTGACTCAAGTCCGTACCTGACCCATGGAGCGGCCATGACGCACATTCTCACCCGTACGGCTCTGGTCCTGCTCGCCGGCAGCGTGCTGGCCGCCTGTTCGACCTACCAGAACCAGGACGTCGAGCCGGTTCGGCCGAACTTCCCGGTCCGCCAGGGGCCGGACGCCCAGACGCCGCCGGCGCAGACGGCGCCCATGCCCGGCGACACGACCCCGCCGCCCTCGGCCCAGCCCACCAGCCCTGTGGAGTCGCGGCCCCTGGATCCGCTGCCCCAGGCCCAGCCGCGCCCGGGCGACAGCTATCCGCCGCCTCCGCCGCCCCCGGCCCAGGAATATGAGACCGTCACCCGCACCTCGGCCACCGGTCAGGTGGTGGACGCTGACGGTCCGCCCCAGACCTACACGGTGGTGGCCGGCGACAGCCTCTATGGGATCGCCCGCAAGCTGGAGACCAGCGTCACCCAGCTGGCCCAGGACAACAATCTGTCGGCCCCCAACTATGTGATCCAGCCGGGCCAGACCCTGAAAGGCCCGTCGAGCACCACCAAGGCCTATGTGGTGACCAGCGGCGACACGCTCTACGCCATCGCCCGGCGCTTCAATGTTCAGGCCCAGGCCATCGCCGACGCCAATTCCATGCAGATCGCCGATGTGATCCGGCCCGGCCAGCGCCTGCTGCTGCCGGCCGGTTTCCGCGACACCGGTCCGATCACCAGCACCGTCCGCGTGCCCGTGACCCGCTCGGCGCCGGCCAGCCCGTCCCCG
>NZ_JBALUY010000068.1:0-19746 GCF_036963605.1 Phenylobacterium sp.
CGCCCCCGGCCCCGTGATCATGGATGGTCGGATCAAGTCCGACCATGACGGTGAAGGGGGAGCTGTCCACATCCGAAGTCCGCCGGACGCAGCACCCGTCCCATGCTCAGATGCCCGCAACGCCGCACGGAGCCCGCCCCATGACCGACCACGCCGCCGCCTTCCACGCCCTGCACGCCGGCCCGGAGGTCCTGATCCTGCCCAATGCCTGGGACGCGGCCAGCGCGGCCCTGATGGCGGCCGCCGGGGCCAAGGCCGTAGCCACCTCCTCGGCCGCCGTGGCCTGGGCTCAAGGGTACCCGGACGGGGACGCCCTGCCGGTCAGCCGCCTGATCGCGGCGACCCGCGACGTGGTCCGCGTCACCAACCTCCCCGTCACCGCCGATATCGAGGGCGGCTACACCGACGACCTCGCGACCCTTGCCGAGACCATCCGCCAGGTGGTCGGCGCCGGCGCCGTGGGGATCAATCTGGAGGACGGCCTGCGCGATCCCGACCTGCACGCCCGCAAGATCGCCGCGGCCCGCGCGGCCTCAGACGCCGAGGGCGTGGCCCTCTACATCAATGCGCGCACCGACATCTATCTGCGCGACCTGGCCCAGGGCGAGGCCGCGTTACCTGAAACCCTGCGCCGCGCGGCCCTCTATCTCGAAGCCGGCGCCAGCGGGATCTTTACGCCCGGCCCAGCCGATGAGGCGGTGATCGGCGCCCTGGCCGATGGGATCAAGGCCCCCCTCAACATCATGCTGCGCTCGACCACGCCGGCGGCGCAGCGCCTCGCCGCCCTGGGCGTGCGGCGCCTCTCCTCAGCCACCGCCCCCTTCCGCGCCGCCTATGGGGCGCTGGTGGAGGCGTTGCCGGGCTATCTGGAGACGGGGACGTTCAGATCGTTCGCCGGGCGGGGGGAGCTGCCGGATTTCGACAAGTTATTAAAGATTTGAGTGGCAATCTCACAGTAGATCGGAAGGTGGAGACGCGCTCGCTGCGGCCCTCGCATCTCCACGTCACCCGGAGTTGGACCGCTTGTCCGCCTCACCCGGACAGGGTACGCCTGGGCGTGCGTCGCAGGACGCGCGCGCCTCATACCAAAACCTCCTTGAGGATCGATGCAGCCTATCACCCGAATCAAGGTCGAGAACTTTCTTAGTCTTCGACAAGTAGATGTCAGGCTGGACCCTCTAAACGTCCTGGTAGGGCCCAATGGGGCTGGCAAGACTAACCTACTCAAGGTGTTCCACTTTCTAGGAGATGTTTCTCGCGCAGAACTAGCACCGGCAGTTAGCGAGTTTGGCGGTTTTGGACAGCTTCTTTTTCGCGGCCAGCACCCCGGCGGCAAGAAAGAATCGCCGCGAAGCAAACGTATAACAATAGAGATAACTGGAGTTGTCACGCAACACGCTAGCGCAAAAGCACTAGACGAGTATAGGCTCTCATTTTGGGAGCGGCGTATAGTTTCCGGTGATAGCCGCGCTAAGAGGTTGACCGTCCGCTCCATGCTGCAGCGCTACGAAGAGCTCAAGTTCAAGCGCACGGGTGGTCGCGGACGGCGCATCACGCTATCTGGTGGCAAAGTAACTGTTGCCAATGCAAGCAAATCGAAGGCGGGAGAGACGTTGCAGATTGAGGGAGAGGCGACTGGTCTTGGCACTCTTCGGCGCTTAAGCCAGGCGTTCGGCTCGCCTCAGTGGAACAGCTTTGCCGAGTTAGTCGAGCAGTTGCGGCTATTCGAGATAGACGTCGAGAAAGCTCGACGACCTTCTCCGCCAGCTCTATCGGATCGGCTCGCGCCAGATGGGTCAAACCTCGGATGGTTCCTTCTTTGGTTGAAAGAGGCTGAACCGGCCGCTTTTGCATTGGTATGCGAGGATGTGCGCTTCGTTCTTCCCGGCTTCGAAGGTTTCGATTTTGTTACAGTGGGTGGAGCGGACGAGGCAGTTAGAGTAGATATTAAGGAGAGTCATCTCTCCGGCGCCACCCCCCTAGCGCAAGCATCTTTCGGCACAATCAGGGCAATCGCATTATTCGCGATGCTGCATGATCCCAATCCGCCGCGACTCACATGTCTTGAAGAAGTCGATCACGGCCTTCACCCGCACGCCCTCGATCGACTTGTGGACCGCATGCGCGAAGCATCAGAGCGCACCCAGATCATATTGGCGACGCATTCACCCGCGCTAGTCAATCGTTTGGACCCGTCTGAATTAGTGATTGTTGAGCGTGAAGAGCATACAGGTGGCACTCGAATATTCCGGCCGGACCTAGATACTGTCACTACGCTTAGGCAGCGTACTGGTTACGATCTTGGCGAGCTTTGGTTTAGCGGCGCCTTGGGAGGTGCCCTCTGAATGGCGCGCACCCTGGTATTGGTCGCTGGCGAGAGCCAAAATGACACCCACGCACTTGAGTCGTTAATTAAGGCGCTGCTGGAACCTCAAAAATTACCTATCGATATACGGAAATTGAGGGCGCCAACGATACTTAGTAGGAACGCAGCGCCAAGGAAACGCGCTACCATGGCACAGCTATTAGCTGCGGCCGAAGAGGTTGAAAGGAGTCGGCGGCCGAAGGTTGTCGTTGTAGCTCATCGCGATTGCGACGATGTAGAGCCTGCGCACGAGGCATGCTCTGCGGAACTTGAGAGAGACTTGGCGGATGCTGGCGTGGAGCACCCAGTAGCAGCGACACCAGCTTGGTGTTTAGAGGCCTGGTGGATGCTCTTCCCTGATCAAGTAGGTAGCGTTAGGCCGTGCTGGCGAAAGCTGGACCTCGGCAATCGCAATGTGGGCTCTATCGCTAACGCGAAGGAAGCGCTTATCGCTGCCTTACGGCCATCGGGGCCCACTCGGTGCCCAGATTACCGTGAAAGTGACAGCATTGCGATTGCGCGTAATATCGAGGAGACGAAGGCTGCTGAGCCGGGAAAGCCGATCAGGGCCAGATCACTAGAAATGTTTCGCACGCGACTGAATTTGGTAATCGGCAACAGCGGATAAATAGCGCGTTCGGATGATTTTCTCCTGCGTTCGCAGGGATATTCTATTCTGCAACTTCAAGACATACATTAATATACTCTGTTTATGGCCGCCAGAAGGTTAGGAGAGGGGAAGGGCGCATCTTTCCCAATCCCCACCTCCGCACGTGACCACCGCCGCTCCCGCGCCTATCTTCCCGCGCATGACCGACACGCTCGACACCGCCCCCCTGCCGGACCTGCCGCGGACGCCCACTCAGGATGGGCCGCCGGTGCGGCTCTTTCTGGTGGATGGGTCGGGCTATATCTTCCGCGCCTATCACGCCCTGCCGCCGCTGACCCGCAAGAGCGACGGCCTGCCCATCGGGGCGGTGTCGGGCTTCTGCAACATGCTGTGGAAGCTGCTGGTGGAGATGCGGGCCCAGGTCGATGGCCCCACCCACCTGGCGGTGATCTTCGACCATTCGGAGAAGACGTTCCGCAACGCCCTCTATGACCAGTACAAGGCCCACCGGCCGCCGCCGCCGGAGGACCTGATCCCGCAGTTTCCCCTGGTGCGGGAGGCGACCCGGGCCTTCGGCGTGCCCAGCCTGGAGCTGCCCGGCTATGAGGCCGACGACCTGATCGCGGCCTATGCCTGCAAGGTGCGCGACGCCGGCGGCGAGGTGACCATCATCTCGTCGGACAAGGACCTGATGCAGCTGGTCGGCGACCGGGTCTTCATGCTCGACACCATGAAGAACCTAAAGATCGGCCGCGAGCAGGTGATCGAGAAGTTCGGGGTGCCGCCGGAAAAGGTGGTGGATGTCCAGGCGCTGTGCGGCGACTCCGTCGACAATGTGCCGGGCGCGCCGGGCATCGGGATCAAGACCGCCGCCCAGCTGATCAACGAATATGGCGACCTCGATACGCTGCTGGCTCGCGCGGGCGAGATCAAGCAGCCCAAGCGGCGCGAGACCCTGATCAACTTCGCCGACCAGATCCGCCTGTCGCGCCAGCTGGTGCAGCTGGACTGCGACACGCCCCTGCCCGCCGCCATCGACGACCTGGCCGTGGCCGAGCCCGAGCCCGCCGTCCTGGCCGCCTTCCTGGAAGAGATGCAGTTCCGCAGCCTGGCCAGGCGGGTGAGCGCGGGCGACGCGGCCCCTTCCCAGCCGGCGCCGGAACCGCGCGCGGCGCCCGAGGCGCCGGCCATCGACGTCAATGGCTATGAGTGCGTGCGCGATGTGGCGACGCTGGAGGCCTGGATCGAGAAGGCCCGGGCCGCTGGGATCGTGGCCTTCGACACCGAGACCGATGCGCTGTCGTCGGCCAGCGCCGGCTTGTGCGGCGTGTCGCTGGCGGTGGCGCCCGGCCAAGCCTGCTACATTCCGCTGGCCCATGAGGAGCTGGACGGCCTGGCGCTGGATGCGCCGTCGGACCTGACCCAGATCCCCCTGCCCATCGCCATCGAGCTGCTCAAGCCGATGCTGGAGGACCCGGCGGTTCTGAAGATCGCCCAGAACGCCAAGTACGACCTGGCCGTCCTGTCGCGCTATGGCGTGCGGGTGGCCCCGGTCGAGGACACCATGCTGATCTCCTATGTGCTGGAGGCGGGCCTGCATGGGCACGGCATGGACGAGCTGTCGCGCCTGTGGCTGAACCACGAGCCGATTCCATTCAAGCAGGTGGCCGGGACCGGCAAGGGGCAGAAGAGCTTCAAGAAGGTCGCCCTGAAGGAGGCCACCTGTTACGCCGCCGAGGACGCCGACGTGACCCTGCGCCTCTATGAGGTGCTGAAACCCAAGCTCGCGCCCGCGGGCCTGTCGACCGTCTATGAGACCCTGGAGCGGCCGCTCGCCTCGGTGCTGGCCGACATGGAGGTGGCGGGCATTTCGGTGGACCCCGAACACCTTAGGCGCCTCTCCAACGACTTCGGCATGCGCATGGGCGAGTTCGAGGCCAAGGCCCACGAACTGGCCGGCCGGCCCTTCAACCTGGGCTCGCCCAAGCAGGTGGGCGAGATCCTGTACCAGGAGATGGGGCTCGCGCCGAAACGCACCACGGCCTCGGGCGCCTCGTCCACCGACGCCTCGGTGCTGGAGGAGCTGGCCGCCCAAGGCCACGAACTGCCGCGCGTCCTGCTGGACTGGCGCCAGCTCTCGAAGCTGAAGGGCACCTATACGGACGCCCTGGTCGCGGCCATCGCCCCGGACACGAAGCGGGTGCACACCTCGTTTGCGCTGGCGGCCACCACCACGGGCCGGCTGTCGTCGTCGGACCCCAATCTGCAGAACATCCCGATCCGCACCGAAGAGGGCCGCAAGATCCGCAAGGCCTTCGTGGCCGAGCCGGGCAAGCTGCTGATCAGCGCCGACTACAGCCAGATCGAGCTGCGCATCCTGGCCCATATGGGCGACATTCCGCAGTTGAAGCGCGCCTTCCAGGACGGTCTGGACATCCACGCCATGACCGCCTCGGAGATGTTCGGCGTGCCCATCGAGGGCATGCCGGCCGAGACTCGCAGGCGGGCCAAGGCGATCAATTTCGGCATCGTCTATGGCATCTCGGCCTTTGGCCTGGCCAACCAGCTGTCGATCCCGCAGGACGAGGCCGGGGCCTATATCCGCACCTATTTCGACCGCTTCCCCGGCATCCGCGACTATATGGACGCCGAAAAGGCCAAGGTGCGGTCCCAGGGCTTCGTCACCACCCTGTTCGGCCGCAAGGTGAACATCCCCGAGGTCGGCGCCAAGGCCGCCGGCATGCGCGCCTTCGCCGATCGCGCCGCCATCAATGCGCCGATCCAGGGCACCGCGGCCGACGTGATCCGCCGGGCCATGATCCGCATGCCCGGCGCGCTGGCGGCCGAGGGTCTTGAGGCGAAGATGCTGCTGCAGGTCCACGACGAACTGGTCTTCGAGGCGCCGGAAGCCGAGGCCGACGCCGCCATCGCCGTCATCAAGAAGGTGATGGAGACGGCGTCGGAACCCGCTGTCGCCTTCTCGGTGCCCCTGGTGGTGGAGGCCCGCGCCGCGGCCAACTGGGACGACGCCCACTAGCGCTTGAGAGGGCGGCTGGGGAACCTGAGCCGTAGCCGTCCGTTCGGGCTCCACCCCCGCTTGCGCGCGACAGGAGCCCCATGGCCGCCGCCTCCGAACACCAGGCCGAAACCGCCCTGCGCCAGACCCTGCGCTGGCTGGGGGAGGCGCCTCGCGGCGCGCTCACCCAGCTGGCCTGCCGGTTCGGCTACGCCGCCCGCGGCTTCGTCTATCTGAGCATCGGCCTGATCGCCTTCCTGGCGGCGGTGGAGCTGGTCCCCGAGGCCGAAGGCTCCATGGGCGCCCTGCGGGCCTGGGCCCAGTGGCCGCTCGGCTTCGTGCTGCTCTGGGTCACGGGGCTCGGCCTCTACGGCTTCGCCGGCTGGCGGCTGCTTCAGTCGGTGTTCGACGCCGACCGGCAGGGCCGGAAGCTCAAGGCCGTCCTCACCCGCATTGGCCAGGCGATCAGCGGCTTCGTCTATGGCGGCCTGGGCTATTCGGTGTTCGGCGCCCTCGACACTCTGGAGGATCTCGCCGAACCGGACGACCGCGACGCCGAACAGGCCGCCGCCCAGCAGGCGCTGAACATGCCCGGCGGCGCCTGGCTGATCGCGGCGGTGGGCCTCTTCATCCTGGCGGCGGGCGTCGCCAACATCGTCAAGGCGGTGCGCGGAAACCTGGACGAGCGGCTGGTCTGCGAGGACCGGCTCAGCCGCGCCGCCGGCCTTGTGGGCCGCATCGGCTACGGGGCCCGGGGCCTGGCCTTCCTGGTGGCCGGCGGCATGCTGGCCCGGGCCGGCCTCAACGCCCGCGCCGAGCAGGCCGCAGGCGTGGGCGATGCCTTGCAGGCCCTGGAACGTGCGCCCTTCGGCTCGCCCCTGCTGGTGCTGGTGGCGCTGGGACTCATAGCCTTCGGTCTCTTCGCCATGCTGGAGGCCCGCTACCGCCTCATCCCGGCCGGCGACGTGGTCGAGGACTGATCGGGTGGTTTCGGTCTAGGGCGCCTCTTCCACCGTCAGGTGCCGCACGCCCGGCGCGTCCTGGAGCCCCCCGCGGGCCGCCTGGGCCGAGAGGCCCGAGACGCTCACAATGGCGGCGCAGGCTGACGGCCCCACGCGCCAGACGTGCAGATCGACAATCTGGCCGCCCAGAGCCGAGACACGCCGCCGGACCTCGGCCTCGACCTCATGGTCGGTTTGATCCAGCAGCACTGCGGCGGTGTCGCGCATCAGGCTCAGCGACCACCGGCCGATCACCAGGGCGCCGACGACGCCCATGGCCGCGTCCAGCCACACCCAGCCCAGGAAGCGGCCGGCCAGCAAGGCGACGATCGCCAGAACCGAGGTGAGCGCATCGGCCAGGACGTGGAGATAGGCCGACCTCAGATTGTTGTCCTGGCCGGCGTGGTGATCATGGGGCTGCCCATGGTCGTGGCCGGCGGGGTGGTGACCATGGTCGTGATGGTGGCCATGGGCGTGATCGTCGTGGTGGCCATGTCCGTGATGATCGTGGCCATGGTGGTCATGGCCATGACCCAGCAGCAGGGCGCTGACGAGGTTGACCGCCAACCCCGCCACGGCCACCAGGATCGCCTGATCGAAGGCCACGGTCTGCGTCGCAAACAGGCGGCTGACCGACTCCCAGGCGATGCCCAGGGCGAACACCCCCAGGGCCATGGCCGAGGCGAAGCCCGCCAGTTCGCCGACCTTTCCAGTCCCAAAGCTGAAGCGGGGGTTTTGCGCATGGCGCCGGGCATAGGCATAGGCTGCAGCGGCCACGGCCAGCGCGCCGGCGTGCGTGGCCATGTGAAAGCCGTCGGCGAGCAGGGCCATGGAGTTGAACGCGAAGCCGGCGACGATCTCGGCCACCATCATCACGGCGGTCAGACCAACCACCCACAGAGTCCGCCGGGCGTTCCGGTCGTGATGCTCGCCGAGAAAGACGTGGTCGTGCGGGGCGGCTGCGGCTTCAACGGACATGGTTATACCTTCAACGGCCATACCGGCGGATGATGTCGACCAGCTCGGCTGCGCCTTCGGCGCGCGCCGCCGCCGAAAGATCGGGGTCGGCCACATGGCTGTGGAGATGATCTTCGATGAGTTCGGCCATGAGGCCATTGACGGCGCCCCGGACCGCCGCCGTCTGCTGAAGCACCGCCGAGCACGCCGCGCCGCCTTCGAGGGCGCGTTCCAAACCTTCCACCTGACCTCGGATCCGGCGGAGACGAGCGACAAGGGCGGCGCGATTGGTGGTCGTGTGCGACATAGTTTACTCCACTAGAGTATAGGTCGCATCAGGAAAAGGGCCGCCTCGCCTGTCGGCCGTCCTAAATCAAGCCGCGACGCGGTTGGCGCGGGCCTGGATGAACCTTTGGGTTTCGCCATCCAGGCGTACGGCGGTCAGGACGCCGGTGGCGTAGGCGCCGGTGTCCAGGCCCAGGCGGTGACGGGTCACCTGCGGCTCCTCCATCGGCGTATGGCCATGGACGATGACCTTGCCGAAGGGGCCGGTCGCCTGCAGGAACTCGCCGCGGATCCACAGCAGGTCGCGCTCCTCCTGATGGGCCAGGGCCACGCCGGGGCGCACGCCGGCATGGACGAAGGCGTAGTCCCCCACCTCGGTCATCAGATCCAGAGTGCGATAGAAGGTCAGGTGGGCGGCCGGCAGAACCGCGGCGAAGGCCTCGGCGGCCGCAGCCCAGGCGATGGGATCGGTGCGCGTGGTCGGGGGCTGGACGCCATAGGAGGCCAGCGTCGCCGAGCCCCCATGCTCGGCCCAGGTAGACCCGAAACTGGGCTCGTCCAGGAAGCGCAGCAGGGCTTCCTCGTGATTGCCCTTAAGCGCGCGGATCTCGAACTCGCCCTCGCCCTGCAGGCGCAGGACGATGTCAACGGCCTGGGCCGATCCCGGCCCACGGTCCACATAGTCGCCGAGGAAGACCAGCAGGGGCTGGGCGCTGGGCGGCGTCGCGGCCACGTCGCGGCCGATCTCGCGCACCAGGGCCTCCAGCAGGTCGTGGCGGCCGTGGATGTCGCCCACGGCATAGACCCGACGCCCCTCGGTAGAGGGGGGGCTAGCGCGATCTTTCTTGCCGAAAAGCCGTGAGAACAAGCGCTTCTACCTGATGCCTGCCGCCCCCCCGGATATAGTGGGGTCGGGCTGGCGCAAAGCAAGCCCTGCCCTGGTGCTCAGCTGTAGAAGAACGAAATCATTCCCGATGACACCAGAACGACCAGCGTGCTGAGCGCAGCGCCGACACGGGCATAGTCGCCGAACTTGTAGCCGCCGGGCGCCATGACCAGCAGGTTGTTCTGGTGCCCGATGGGCGTGAGGAAGTCCGACGAGGCTGCGATCAGCACCGCCAGGAGCATGGCGTCCGGCGGAAAGCCCAGCTGTCGCGCCATGCCGATGGCCACCGGCCCCATGATCACCGCCGTGGCGACATTGTTCAGGAACAGCGACAGGACGATCGTCACCACCGACACCGCCGCAGCGGCGGCGAACAGCGGCATTCCGCCGAGCCCGATCCCCAGCCAGTCGGCGACGATGGCCGCAGCCCCGCTGGTCTGGAAGCTCTGGCCCACCGGGATCATGGCCGCCAGCAGCACGATGGCCGGCCAGTCGATGGACGAATAGATCTCGCCCGAGGGCAGGAATTTCAGGGCCGCCAGGCCCGCCGCAGCGGCGGCGAAGGTCAAGGCCGTGGGCAGGCCAAAGCCCACCGCGGCGATGACGGCGGCGGCGTAGATGGCCAGCGCAAGGGCCGCGCGCTTCGGCTGCACCGCCACGGCCGACTTGCGGTCCAGCTCCAGCAGGCGGCCATAGCGCAGATAGGCCTCCAGCCGCTCGGCCGGGCCATGGACCACCAGCTGATCGCCGGCCCGGATCTCCATGGCGCCCAGGGAGCCCTCGGCGCCGGCCGCCCGCGGACCGGCGGCGACCACCCGCAGTTCCTGGTCCGTCTCGGCGGCGATGGTGTCGTAGGGCCGGCGGATCAGCGGTGAGCCGTGGGCCACCGCCACGCGGGAAGTGACGGCGTCGGCGGCGGTGGACCGCTCCACCGCCAGGCTGCCGCCGATCTTGTTGGCCAGCTCCCAGGGATCGAGGGGGGAAACCACCAGGATGCGGTCGGTGGGGGCCAGGCGGTCGACCTTGTCGAGCTTGATCCGCCGGTGACGGCGGATGATCGCCAGGACATGCCCGCCGGAGGCCTTGATCTCGGCGAACAGGGCCTCGTAGTCGATCTCGGCGGCCTTGCCGTCCTCATCGATCTCGGGCTTGGGCGGGATCAGTTCGAAGACGTTGCGCCCGCCCCCGGCGGTCTCTTCCCCTTGCCGACGGGGCGTGAGGCGCCAGCCGATCAGGCACAGATAGAGCAGCCCGACTCCGGCCACGGTGACCCCCAGCGGGGACATGGCGAAGAAGCCGAAGGGCTCGCCGAGCTCCTCCCGGCGGATCGAGGACAGGATCAGGTTGGCCGGCGTGCCGATCAGGGTGGTCATACCCCCCAGGATGGTGGCGAAGGCGAGCGGCATCAGCCCGGCGGCGGCTGGCAGGCGGGCGGCGCGGCAGACGCTGGCCACCACCGGCATGGTGATGGCCAGGGCGGCGATATTGTTCATGAAGGCCGACAGGGCCGCCGCTGTCAGCAGCAGGATGGAGAGCTGCAGGGGAAAGGGCATGCGCAGGGCCGCCAGCTTCTCGGTCGCCGCCGCGGCCACGCCGGTCAGCTCGATGGCGCGTCCGATGATCAGGACCGCGGCCACCACCACCACGGCGGGGTCGGAAAAGCCCTGCAGGGCCTGGTCGGGCGTCACCAGCCCCAGGATCAGGCAGGCGCCCAGGGCGGTGACCGCCACCAGGTCATGACGCACCCTGTCCCAGGCGAACAGGGTCAGGGCCAGGATGAGGACCAGACCGGCGAGAAGGGCGTCGCTCACGCGCCGGGCTCCGCATCAACGGTGGCGTCGGAGCTGGCGTCAGGGGCGGCCGTCGGCGCGGGGGCCAGCCCCGGCGCCCCCAGGGGTCGCACCCGGGCGAACCACAAGGTCGAGGGATCTTGCGGCGCCGCGTCGGGCGCCTCGCTTCTGATTTCCATGTCGCGCACGCCCAGGGCCTCCAGCCGATCGGCCACGGTTTGCGCACGGGCTTGCGCCACGCGAAGGTCGCGGGGCCTGGGCCCCCGAGGTCCGGGGCTGGCCGACCCAACGACTTCAGCCCCCTGAACGTTCCACCTTTGAAAGGCCCATGCGATCATGGCCACCTGGCGTTCGCCCGCCGGGCTCAGTTCGCTGCGACCTTCGGCGAATTCCACCACCGGCAGGTCCAGGAACGGAGGGGTCAGCTCCAGTTCCACCTCGGGCAGGAATCGCTGGGCCGCCGACTCCAGGGCGGCATAGTCGTCCAGGGTCGCTGGCCGGTTGAGTTGAACCGCGGCGTTGAGCCGCCCCGCAGAGGGGGTGCTGATCGCGCCGATCGTGCCGACGCCGGCCAGCATGTCGCGCAGCTTCTGTTCGGGCGTGGTGCGCAGGGGGCGCGAGGTGGCCAGGGCGCGATTGGCCAGGGCCCCGCCGCTGGGGTCAGCCTGCGGCAAGCCGTCGGCGGTGAGGATCTGTTCGATCTGAACGTCGGGCCGTCCGCCCAGGGCCTGAGCCACGAGCCGCTCGGCCTGGGCCTGGAAGCGGCCGGTCACCACCACAGCGCGGACCTGCTCGACCCCGGCCCCGCCGGCGCGGACCTGCAGGTCGGTGATGTGCTGGTCGCCGGTCTCGAAAACCCCCAGGATCGCCCCGCGCACCCTGGCGGTCTCACGGGCCTCGATGACGATGTCGCGCAGGGAGACCGCCAGCGGCATGGACAACAGCAGGAGCGTCGCCACCAGGGCCATCTCCTCCCAGCGGCGGCGGCCGCGGACGACGGGCTGGAACCCGTAACGGCGCGCGACGGTGAACACCGCGCCGAGAATGGCCACCACGTTGGTGAGGAACAGCAGCGAGGCGCCGCCAGCCATGTTCCAGGCGCCCGTGGCCAGGCCGTAGCCCACCACCGCCAGGGGCGGCATCAGGGCCGTGGCGATGGCCACGCCGGCCACCACGCCCGGCCGCTTGGTGATCAACACATAGGCGCCGACGATGCCTGAGAGGATGGCCACCACGAGGTCGAGCAAGGTCGGCCGCGTCCGCGCCAGGATTTCCGGCGTCACATCCTTCAGCGGCGAGGCCCAGACGATCAGGGCCGAGGCCGCCACCGAAACCGCGGCGCCCAGGGCCAGCGCCACCGCCGCGCGCTCGAAGGCCCGCGCGTCCAGCCGCGCCACCCCCATGCCCATGCCCATGATTGGTCCCATGAGCGGGGAGATCAGCATCGCCCCGATGACCACGGCGGCCGAGGATTGCAACAGGCCCAGCGCCGCAATGCCGCAGGAACAGAACAGAAGGGCGAAATACCCGCTGGATATCCGCGCGCCCTCGGCGATTTCGGCCTCGATCTGCAGGCGCTCGGCGTCGGTATGCGGCGCGGCGCGGTTGTCCAGCGCCGCGCGCAGGCGCGAGAGGGCGAGGCGGAGCAGGGCGCGCAGGCGCAGGGGAAGCGGCGCAAGGGACGACATATCGCCCCTTTAGCGGATCGCACCGGTATCTGTCTCGCAGACAGAAAGGTCCACGATGGTCAGGCGGCCTGGCGGCGGGCCGAGGTCGGCACGGCCTTCGAGTCTCCGATATCGAAGCGCGCCACGCTCTCGGCCAACAGCCGGGCCTCATGGGCCAGGGTATGGCTGGCGGCGGTGGTTTCCTCGACCATGGCGGCGTTCTGCTGCGTCACCCGATCCATGTCGTTCACCGCGGTATTGACCTCATGCAGCCCCGTGGACTGCTCCTGGGCGCCCGCGGCGATCTCCGAGACAAGACTGTCGATCTCGGCCACCTGGACGACGATGCGTTGAAGCGCCTCGCCGGTCTGGCCGACCAAGCCCACTCCCTGAGCCACCTGCTGGGACGAGGCGCTGATTAGGGCCTTGATCTCCTTGGCCGCATCAGCCGAGCGCTGGGCCAGCGCTCGGACTTCGGAGGCGACCACGGCGAAGCCGCGGCCGGCGTCGCCGGCCCGGGCGGCCTCGATCCCGGCGTTCAGGGCCAGCAGATTGGTCTGGAAGGCGATCTCGTCGATCACGCCGATGATCTGGGTGATCTGGGCCGAGGACTGTTCGATCTGGCCCATGGCGGTGACGGCGTCGCCGACCACCTGGCCGGCATGTTCGGCGTCGGTGCGCGAGCGCGCCACCACGGCGGCGGCGGCTCGGGCGCCCTCTGCGCTCTTGACGCCGGTCGCCGTAACCTCGTCCAGGGCCGCGGCGGTCTCCTCGAGGCCAGCAGCCTGCTGTTCGGTCCGGCGCGACAGGTTGTCGGCCGCCGTGGAGATCTCGCCGGCCCCGGCGCTCATGTTTTCGGCGGCCTGGGCGATGACCTTCAAGGCGCCCTGAAGACGCTCGGCCGCGCCGTTGAAATCCCGACGCAGCGCCTCGTACTGGGGGGTGAAGGCCCGGTCGATCCGATAGGTCAGCACGCCCCGGGCCAGGTGATCGAGGCCGGAAGCCAGGCCGTCCACCACCGCCTTGCGCTCATCCTCGACGGCCCGTTGCAGGTCCGTGCGCTCCTGGCTGGCGAGCGCTTCGGCGGCCCGGGACTGCTCGACCGCAGCGGTGGCGGCCTCCGCCGTGGCGCGGGCCTCCTCCGCCCGGGCCACCGCCTGGGCCGAGGTGGCGAACATCTGCACGATCTGGGTGGCGGCCCAGATCAGCACGGCGGCCTCGACCACCAGGATCACCGCATGGATCAGCACCCGGGCGATGTCCCCGCCGCCGGGGAACACCGCAGCCGGCAGCAGGAAGCTCAGGGTCAGGTGATGGACCGCAACCGTGGCGGCCGCGGCCACGACGGCGCGCCAGTCGCAGAAGACGATCAGGATCGCCAGGGCGGCGAAATAGATCATGTGCATATCGATCTGCCAGCCATGGCCCGCAAAGGCGGCCACCAGCAGGGAGACCGCGCCCATCAGGGCCACGCCTAGGGTCGGTCGGGCGGCGGCGCCGGTCGGATCGAACCGCGCCATCAGGCTCGCCGCGAGGGCGAGGCCCGCCGCCGCCGCCGAAAGTCCGAAGCCCGCGCCCGTGACCAATCCAGCGGCGGCCACCAGCGGCACGCAGAGCCAGACGAGCGCCGTGATCACCTTCACGCCGAAGGCGCGCTGGTCAGACAGGGTGATGGCGCGGGCTTGGGTCATGGGATCCGGGGGACGTGGGTAAAAAACAGACAACGCTCACGAGGCCAGCGGGGCGCAAGGCCCCGCCAGCCCGGGATCGACCACCAGCCAGGCGCCCTGCGCCCGTAGGGCCGAAGCCAGGGCGTCAGAACCGCCGGGTCGTGTGCGGGCGACGACGATGAAGGGCTGCGCGCCCACCCCAGTCACCAGGCCGGCGCGATCTGCGGCGGCGAGGACCTGAGGCGTGCTCCACCATGGGGGAAAGATGGCTGCGGCGGTGTCAGCCTGGCGGGGCCCCGTGCCCATGACCAAGGCGGCGCAAAGGCTAAAGAGGCCCAGGCTGGCGGCGGGAAACCAGGAAGACATTACGGACTCTCCGCAATCTGCGAAGCTTCCTCATAACGTCGTGATATTAAGCGAGTCTTAGGACGGAGGCCGCGGAAGCAGTCATCGCGAGCATTCGCCCTGTGCGATCAGATCAGATCGTTACACCCTGGCGTTGGTCCGCCAGGGTTTTGAAGTCGTCGCCGGCGGCTGGAGCCCGTCCGGCGACGCCTCAATGGTCGGATTGCATGTCTTTAGAAGACAAAGGCGAGGATAGCGCCAACGACGACAACGAGACCGACAATATAGATGATCTGGTTCATGACTTCTCTCCACAGATTGCGTCTGCGGTGAAGAACGCCATGCCTGCGCTAGGGTTCCGACTCGGCGCGCCCAGTTTGGACCAGGGCCGCCCCGAATGGCCGAACGCTGTGAGGCTTGGGGAAATCCTGGTGGAGCCGAGCGGAATCGAACCGCTGACCTCCTCATTGCGAACGAGGCGCTCTACCAACTGAGCTACGGCCCCCAGGAAGGCGCGGAGTTAGGCGTGCGGTGGATTTCTGTCAAGCCGCTCAAGGGGTGGCCTGAGGACGCGGGCCGTACGCTTATGACCCACGCCGCCTTGTCACGGACGAGGCCCGCCAGCTAGAACCGGGGCCTAAGACAGATCGGGACCCCATGGCCGCCATTCTTCAATTCATCTTCTTCATCATCGGGGCGATCCTCCAGCTCCTGATCTGGGCGATCATCATCAACGCCATCCTGTCGTGGCTGGTGGCCTTCGACGTGATCAACCTGCGCAACCGGTTCGTCTACAATGTCGCCCGGGCCTTGGAGGCGATCACCGCGCCGGTGATGCGCCCGGTGCAGCGGATCATCCCGCCCCTGGGCGGCGTGGATATCAGCCCGATCATCGTCATCCTCGTGCTGATCGGCATCAAGAACATCCTGCTGCCCGCCCTCTATGGCGCCCTTCTCGGGGTCGTCATCTGACCAGGCCGATCAAGGCCCCATGCGCCTCGCCGTCCGCCTGACGCCGAAGGGCGGCCGCGACGCCGCCGGGGGCTGGGGTCAGGACGGCGAGGGCCGGCCCTATCTGAAGGTGCGGGTGTCGGCGGCGCCGGTGGACGGCGCGGCCAACGCCGCCCTGCTGGCCTTTCTGGCCAAGACCCTGCGGCGGCCGCGCTCCAGCCTGAGGATCGTGTCGGGCGACACCGCGCGGCTGAAGCTGGTCGAAATCGCCGATCTGAGCGATGAGGAGATCGCGCGCGCCTTCGGATCGCCACCTTGAGGCGGTCCTGCTGTCGCGGCCTCTGGAGACCGTCCATGTTGAAGTCCCTGCGCCTTCTGGCCCCCCTGGCCCTCGCCCTGACGCTCAGCGCCTGCGCCGGCGGCGCCCAGCGCCTGGATGCGGCCGGCGACGTCCACACCCTGCTGACCGCCATCCGCGACGGCGACCAGGCGACTTTTGACCGCCATGTGGACCGCCCGGCCCTGCGCCGCCAGATCGAGGCGCGCATCGCCGCCGAGGCCAGCCGCGCCGGCGGCAGCGACGAGATGCGGGCCATCGGCGCCCTGCTCGGCCCCGCCATCGCCAAGGCCGCCAGCGAGCAGCTGGTCCAGCCGCAGGTGTTCCGGGGCGTAGCCGAATACTATGGCTATGACCCCGCCCAGCCCCTACCCGGCCGGGTGGCCATCGCCGGGTCCCTGAGGGCGCTGGAGGACGGCCGGGTCTGCGCCACGCGGGAGAAGGACGGCCCCTGTCTGCTGGTGTTCACGGAGACCGACGGGATCTGGCGGCTGTCCGGCTTCGAGGGCGATATCGACATGCTGCGCCGCTGAGCTAAGCTCCGTCCCTCAGATGCGGGGACGGGCGATGAGCGATCTGTCGGCCTATGAGCGGTTCGAGTTCAACGACGGCCGCTGGACCCGCGATGTCTACCGCCGCGGCGCGGGGCCGGCGGTCATCATCATCCACGAATTGCCGGGCCTGCACCCGGGCGTGGTCGCCTTCGCCGACCGCCTGGTCGCCGCGGGCCTCACCGTCTGGTGCCCCCATCTGTTTGGCGAGCCGGGCCGCCCGGTTTCCAAGGCCTACATGAACCGCGAGGCGCTGAAGACCATCTGTGTGCGCCGAGAATTCCATGTCTGGGCCACCGACCGCTCCAGCCCCATCGTCGACTGGCTGCGCGCCCTGGCCCGCAAGGCCCATGCCGAGTGCGGCGGCAGGGGCGTCGGCGCGGTCGGCATGTGCATCACTGGCGGCTTTGCGCTCGCCATGATGACCGAGCCCGCCGTGGTGGCGCCAGTCCTGGCCCAGCCCTCCTTGCCCCTGACCGCCGGTTCGAAGAAACGCGCCGCCTCCATCGGGGCGAGCCCGGCCGAGATCGCCTGCGCCAAGGGGCGGTTCGAGGCCGAGGACCTGTCGATGATCGGCCTGCGCTTCAAGGGTGACAAGCTGGTGGGTCAGGCCCGCTTCGACCGCTACCGGGCCGAGTTCGGCGCGCGCTTCGAGGCCATCGAGCTGGAGGACGCCGACGCCGCCCCCTCGCCGATCGCGCCGCACTCCACCCTGACCCTGCACCTGGCGGCCGAGGGACCGACCAAGGCCGCCGAGGCCCGGGTGATCGACTTCTTCCGCCAGCGCACAGGGGCGTAAGCGCCCTGGCGGGTCCCGTGGCCCGGGCCTAGACTTCCAGGGGCGCGGCCACTAGAAGCCCGCCCTTCCCTGCGCCGGGCGTTCGAGCCGCCGGCCAGGCCAGACCTTGCGAGAGCCTCGCCATGAAACGCCGTCCCTCCTCCTCCCGTACGCCGGGCGCCCGCCCCGCCCTTCGCGGCCCCAGCCAGCGCCAGCTGCGCGCCGGCGAACTGGTCCGCCACGCCCTGGTGGAGATCATGCGGGAGGAAGACCTGGATGATCCAGCCCTGTCGGGCGCGCCGGTGACCATCACCGAGGTGCGGGTGAGCCCGGACCTGCGCCACGCCGTCTGCTTCATCCAGCCCCTGGGCGGCGAGAACGCCACCGAGGTGGTGGCGGCCATGAACCGGGCCTCGAAATTCTTCCGCGGGCGCCTGGGCCGGATGATCGACCTGCGCGCCACCCCGGAATTGAAGTTCCTGCACGACGAGACCTTCGACGCCGCCGAGCATATGAGCCGGCTGTTCGAGGATCCCAAGGTCCGCCAGGACCTCGACGCTCCCGAAGAGGACTGACCCATGGGCCGTCGGCGCAAGGGGGAGGCGGTGTCCGGCTGGATCTGCCTGGACAAGCCCTATGACCTGACCTCCACCCAGGCGGTGGGCAAGGTCCGCAGGATCTTCAACGCCCAGAAGGCCGGCCATGCCGGCACCCTGGACCCCCTGGCCACCGGCGTCCTGCCCCTGGCCCTGGGGGAGGCCACCAAGACCGTGGCCTATATGGTCGAGGCTGATAAGGGCTATCGCTTCACCATCGCCTGGGGCGCGTCGACCACCACGCTCGATCGGGAAGGCGAGATCATCGCCCGCTCCGACGTCCGGCCGACGCCCGATCAGGTCAAGGCCGTGCTGCATGAGTTCGAGGGCGAGATCATGCAGGTCCCGCCGGCCTATTCGGCCATCAAGGTGGACGGCGAGCGGGCCTATGATCTGGCCCGCGCCGGCGAAGAGGTGGAGCTGAAGGCCCGGCCGATCATGATCCACGGCCTGGCTGTGGGCGAGGCGCCCGATGTCGACCACATCGAGCTGATCATGGACTGCGGCAAGGGCGCCTATGTCCGCTCTGTGGTGCGCGACCTGGCGCTGCGGCTGGGGGCCGAGGCCCATGTCAGCGCGCTGCGGCGCACCCGGGTCGGGGCCTTCACCGAGGCCCGGGCGATCGGACTGGATTTACTTGAGGAATTGGGGCATAAGGCCCGGCAGTCGGAGGCATTGCTTCCGGTCGAGACCGCGCTGGACGACATCCCGGCGTTGGCCGTGACCGACGAAGACGCTTTCAGACTTAAGCAGGGACGGTCGATCGTTCTCGTTCCCCGACAGGTCGAAACCTTGAGAGCCGGGCTTGCGCCGGGCGCTCGAACCGTTTCGGCCATGTGTCGTGGCGTGATGGTGGCCCTCTGCGAGATGCGCGCCGGCAAGCTCGAGCCGTCCCGCGTCTTTCATCTCGAATAGAGCGGAGACGCACGATGTCGGTTACCCCGGACCGTAAGGCCGAAATTATCAAGACCCACGCCCGCAGCGAGGGAGACACCGGAAGCGCCGAAGTCCAGGTGGCGATCCTGACCGAACGGATCATCAACCTGACCGAGCACTTCAAGACCCACAAGAAGGACAACCATTCGCGCCGGGGCCTGCTCAAGATGGTCTCCCAGCGCCGGTCGCTCCTCGATCACCTGAAGAAGTCCGAACAGCCGCGCTATCAGGCCCTCATCGAGGTCCTCGGCCTGCGCCGCTAGGATGTTCAGCGCCCCCGCGAAAGCGGGGGCGTCGCATATGGGGCCAGTGTTTTTCAACCGGCCCCAGACACTGGCGCCGCCTCCTCACGAGGCAGCGCCCACAGACGACCGCCTCCCCTCCGCGACAGGCCGGGGATGATCTGGCGGCCGGGGGCCAAGGCCCCCAAGACGCACGCTGAGGGTTGCGACGAAATCCTCATCAAGCCTGTTCACCTGGAGAGGATTTCGGAAGTCCGACGCCCTGTCCGCCCCCGCCAGGAATACGCCTGCCGGGATATGAAAGAAGAAAAATCATGTTCGATATCAAACGCAAGACCATCGAGTGGGGCGGCAAGACGCTGACCCTCGAGACCGGCCGCATGGCCCGTCAGGCCGACGGCGCGGTGCTCGCCACCTATGGCGAGACCGTGGTGCTGGCCACCGCCGTCTACGCCAAGTCCGCCAAGCCCGGCCAGGACTTCTTCCCCCTGACCGTGAACTACCAGGAGAAGACCTACGCCGCGGGCAAGATCCCCGGCGGCTTCTTCAAGCGCGAAGGCCGTCCGTCGGAAAAGGAGACCCTGGTCTCCCGCCTGATCGACCGTCCGATCCGCCCCCTGTTCGTCAAGGGCTTCAAGAACGAAGTCCAGGTGGTCTGCACCGTCCTGGCCCACGACCTTGAGAACGATCCCGACATCGTCGCGATGGTCGCGGCTTCGGCCGCCCTGGTGATTTCCGGCGCGCCCTTCATGGGCCCGATCGG
>NZ_JBALUY010000069.1:0-19623 GCF_036963605.1 Phenylobacterium sp.
CGCCGGCCAGATAGGCCCGCCACAGAGCGGCAGAGGGTTCGTCGGCCAGCACCGGCGCGGAGAAGTCGGCCGCCGCCTCCTTGTAACGCCGCGCCATGACCCGGGAGATGCCCCGCAGGCCGCGGAACTCCGCGTCGTTCATCAGTTGCGGATGCTGGCGCGCCATATCGTTGAGCACGCCGATGGCCTCGAAGGATAGGTCCGAGCCCACCAGGAAACGGGCCAGCGCCATGCGGGCGGCGACCTTGCTCTCGGCGCCGTCGATGCCCTCCTCGGCCGCCGCCGTCACCAGGGCGTTGTAGCGCGCGAGGAAGCCGCCGGACCCGGTCTTGGGCCAGTTGTCATAGTCGATCAGGGCCGGCCGGCCGGCCGGTTGCGGCGCGCCGCTGGGGACCTCCCGACGGTTGGCGATGGCCGAGGGCGATGACAGCGCCAGGCCCGCAGGCCGGCCAATGGCCACCAGATCGCCCTGGCGCGTGAGGGTGATGTCCTCGGCGAAGCTCTCCATCGCCAGGCCCTGGACCGAGGGCAGCAGGGACATCTGCACGAACTCGCGCCGCGACAGCAGCCCCTTGGGCGGCCCAAGCGCCGTGGCGACGGTGAGCGTGTCGCCGACCATTGGATCGGGAAGGCGGACGATGCGGGTGACGCCGGAGACCGCGGCGGTCAAGGCGGCCGGGCCTCCGGTCTCATCGCGACGCACGCGGATCGGCGTCGGTTGAGCCTGGGCGCCTGGACCCAGGGCGACGGTCCAGGTCGCGCCCTCGCTGATCACGAACACCGGCGTGTTCACCGGGCTCGAAATGCGGAGGGCCGAATAGTCGGGGCCGCGGAAAGCCTCCATCCGGCCAAACTGCCGAAGACCCCGAGGCGCGCGGGTCACATCCAGGCGGGCGGCCGCATCGAACACCACCCAGACAGCGTCGCCGCGGCGGAACACCGCAGCCCCCGTCGGCGCGGCCCAGGGGAATCTGAGCAGCACCTGGGCGCCCTGCAGCTTGGCGTCGAGGCGCACCACGCCATCGGCAGGAACCGGATTGGGCCGGACGGGGTCCGGCTCCAGGGCCGCAGCCTGCGCCGGGGCCGGGAGGCCAGGAGCAGATGTGGCCGGCGCCTCGGCCACCTCCGAGGGCGGGAAGATGTTGACGAAGGCCGCTCCATCCGCCTGGCCCACCCGGGCCTCTGCGCCCTCTTCCAGGATCAGGTCCAACTCCAGGACGCCGCCCACATGGCGGGCCTCGGCGCTCTTGAGCCATTTGGGCGGGGAGACGCGCAGCCGCGTCATGTCCGGTTCGGCGTCGCGGCTGAAGCGCAGGGTCACCACCTGGCCAGCCTGGCGGTTGGTCATGCGCGCCTGGCCGCGCCATTGGAACTCGATGCGCGAGAAGCCCCGCGCCTGGGCGACGCGCACCTGAAGGGGATTGGCGTTCGCCGCCGACGCCGCCTTGGGGCTCGCCGTCTGGGCCGACAACCCCGCCGGGGCGGCGGCCGTGGCGGCGATGCAGGCCGCTGCGACGCCGGTATGGAGGGCCCGCCGGAGGTTCATGGGATCAGGCGCCGGCCTTGGTCGCCGGGGCGGCGGCGGGAGCGGCGGCTGCGGCCTGGGCCTCGGTCTTTTCCAGGGCCTGGCCCAGGGTGCGGGCGGTGTCGAAACGGCTGGCCAGGCTTTCGGTCAGCTTCTTGGCCTCGTTCGGCGGCATGGCGGCCAGCATGGCCGAGAGCGCGCGCTCCTTCATGGCCGTAGCGATCGGCAGGCGGACGGAGTCGTCCAGCACGGTCATTCGGGCCGCGGAGTCCTTGGGTTTCATGGTCTCGAAGACCTTGACCATCCGGGCGACCTCGGCGTTTTCCGCCGCGTCGGCCTGGCCCATCAGGCCCTCGATGTCGCTCTTCAGGCCGTCCAGCGCCTTGACCTTGGCGTCCAGCTTGGCCTCGGCCGCGGCCATCAGGGCGAGCTGGGTCTCCATGGACTCCTCGCGGGCGTCCAGCTGACCGCGGCGCGCGCCGAGGCTCTGCAGGACCTGCAACTCGGCCGGCGACAGGCCCGCCTCCCGGGCGAGTTCAGCCGCCGTCGGCGCGCAGGCCTGGACGGGCTTGGGGATCGAAGAAGTCGCAGCCGCGTCCGCGCCCTCGCCGGTTGGCGCGACCGCGGTTTCAGCCTTTTCCTCCGCCTGGCCCACGGCCTCTTCGGCGAAGGCGCGGGCGCCGGAAACCAGTTCCGGCAGGGACTGGGCCCCGGCGAGGGCGTTCACCAGCAGCACGCCGCCGATGGCGACGCCGACGATGGGCAGGATGCGGGGAACGGACTTCATCGGCGGGCCCTGCGCATTTCGCCCGCGCCGGCGGCGTCGGGACTGTCGAACAGATCGTCTTCCAAGGCCCGCGCCATCCGCGAGACGGGCTGGCCGATCGGGCGAGACAGCGGCCGGGAGGGACGCTCAGGCTCCGCCCGCGGACGCGGCGGGCGCAGCTCGTGGGCGCCCGACAGCAGGGACCCCAGGCGGCGTTCGGCGGCGCGCTCGGCCTCCTCGGCCTGATGCAGGGCCGGGCCTTCCTTGATCTGGCGCTCCAGGCGGCTGGAGAGCTGGCGGGCTTCGGAAACCCGGTCGCCCAGGGTTTCGGCGGCCTCGTCGGTGGCGGCGCGCAGATCGGCCAGGCCCTGTTCGGCCCGGCGGGCGGCGGCGTCCAGATCGGCCACGGCCTGGGCGAAGCCCTCATGGCTGTCGCGCAGGGCCTTGAGCCGGCGGTTCAGCCGCCAACCCATGATCAGGGCCGCGGCCAGGAGCACCGCCAGAAGCAGGTTCATGGAGATCGCCACCAGACTCATCAGATCCTCTGCACGGCTTTGCGGGCCTGCGGCGAGAGCGGCGCCTCGACGCGGACGGCGATGTTGTGATTGCGGCGGCCCATATGGCCGCGGGTCAGGGGAATGGTCCCGGCCCTCAGCTCCACCGGCGATTCCGGGGTGGCGTTGAGGGTGATGGTGTCGCCGACCTGCAGGTTCAGGAGCTGCTGCAGGGGGATCTGCAATTCGTCCAGGACGCAGCGGACCTCCATCTGGGTGGTCCAGAGTTCGGTGGCCAGATGGCCTTCCCAGATATTGTCGCGGCCGAACTTCTCGCCCATGAACTGCTGCAGCAGCATCTTGCGGATGGGTTCCAGCGTCGCGTAGGGCAGCAGGAGCTCGATGCGCCCGCCCCGGTCTTCCATGTCGATGCGCAGCTTCACCAGGATGGCGGCGTTGGCCGGCCGGGCGATGGCGGCGAAGCGTGGATTGGTCTCCAGGCGGTCGAGCACGAAGGAGACCGGCGTCAGGGGCTCGAAGGCGGCCCGCGCATCGGCCAGCACCACCTCGACCATCCGCTGGACCAGCACCCGCTCGATGGTCGTGTAGGGCCGACCCTCGATGCGCATGGCCGCCGTGCCGCGGCGGCCGCCCAGCAGCACGTCGACGATGGAATAGATCAGGTTCGAATCGACCGTCAGCAGGCCGTAGTTCTCCAGCTCCTCGGCCTTGAACACCGCCAGGATGGCGGGCAGCGGGATGGAGTTCAGATAATCGCCGAACCGGATCGAGGAGATGTTGTCGAGGCTGACCTCGACATTGTCCGAAGTGAAGTTACGCAAGCTGGTCGTCATCAGCCGCACCAGGCGGTCGAAGACGATCTCCAGCATCGGCAGGCGCTCATAGGAGACCAGGGCCGAGTTGATGATGGCGCGGATGCCGGTGCGCTCAGACGACTCGTCGTCGGAGAGGTCGAAGCCCAGTAGGCTGTCGATCTCATCCTGGTTGAGGATGCGCTCGGCCCCGGCGAACGGATCGGGCTCGCCGCCGCCGCCCCAGGCGTCCGGTCCGTTTTCCTCAGTCATGTCGCTGTCGTCTGCCATGGCGAAAGCTCAACCGTCCGCGAGCTTGCGGATCAGTTGATGAGCATCTCCTCGATCAGGACGGCGTTCACCTTGGCAGGCGCGATCACCAGATTGACCCGCCGCAGGATCTCCATCCGCAGCTGGTAGCTGCCCTGGCTGCCCGACAGGTCCTCGGGCCGCAGTTCGCGCAGGAAGGTCTGGAACATGTCCTGCAGGCGCGGCAGGTTCGGATCGAGCTCCTCGGTCACCGTGCCGTCCGGCAGTTCAAGGGTCAGTTTCAGCTTGAGGAAGGTCGCCTTGCCCTCGGCGGTCTGCATGTTCACGACGATGTCAGGCAGGGTGTAGAAGACCACGCCCTCGGGGCCGGGACGGATCACCGCGGGGCTTTCAGGCGCCTCGGCATGCTCGCCCTCCTTGCCCTTCCCCTTCTTTTCCTTGCCGTGGTCGGCCTTCTCGGCGTGTTCGCCCTCGGCGGCGGGTTTGGGTTTGAGGAAGATGAAGGCCGCCGTCCCGCCGCCGCCCAGGACAACCAGGGCCGCCACGCCGCCAATGATCAGCAGCTTGAGCGAAAGCTTCTTCTTGGTAGGCGTACCCTCGCCGTCTTCAGCGCCTTCAGCGCCGTCCCCGGGGGCTTCCTTGACCTTGTTTTTGGCCACGCGCGCGGCTCCTTAGAATCTTACCCCTCACCCATGCCAGAGCGGTGGTTAAGGATAGGTTTTTACACTTGTTAACGGCGGTCGATCCTGCCCGGCAGAAACCGCCAGAGCGCCAAAATTAACCTTCTTAGCCACTGTTTTTATTGACGATTTCAAGTGGCCCAAAGCTTGCAGGCCGAAGGGGGACAATCATGTCGCACCCAGGGAGGCGAGCGGATGGACAATGCGGTTTATGTCGGGCTGTCGCGCCAGATGGTGCTGCGGCGCGAGCTGGACATCATCGCCAACAACGTGGCCAACGCCGATACGGTGGGCTTCAAGGTCGAGTCGCTGATGGCTCGCACCGAGCCCAAGGCGCCGGCCTCCAACGACGGCGCGCCGCGACCGGTGAAGTTCGTCCTCGACGGCGGGGTGGCCCGCGACTTCGGTCAGGGCGGCCTGTTCACCACTGGCTCGGACCTGGACCTCGGCATCGAGGGCGAGGGTTTCTTCGAAGTGCTCACCGATGATGGGCCCCGCTACACCCGGGACGGTCGTTTCCGCCTGGACGAGCTGGGCCGCATCACCACCCAGGGCGGGCAAGCCCTCGCCGGGGACGGCGGCGGCGAGATCGTGATCAATCCCGAGGACGGCAAGGTCACCATCGCCAAGGACGGCACGATCAGCCAGGGCGAGAACATCGTCGGCCGGGTCGCCGTGGTGCGCTTCGACGATCTCTCGGTGCTGGAAAAGACCGGCGACAACCTGCTGCGCAACACCGCCAATCTCGACCCCGCCCCGGCCCCCGACGTGCGGATGCACCAGGGCATGCTGGAAAGCTCCAACGTCAAACCCATCCTGGAGATCACCCGGCTGATCGAGGTCACCCGGGCCTATGAGAGCGTCACCAAGATGATGGAATCCTCCGCCGACCTGTCCCGCCGCGCCGTCGAGCGCATGGGCCGCGCGAACTAGAGTTCTTAGAGAAGGTCTTCACCCATGCAGGCACTTCGCACCGCCGCGACGGGCATGTCCGCCCAGCAGCTGAACGTCGAGGTCATCTCGAACAACATCGCCAACATGAACACGGTGGGCTTCAAGAAGCAGCGCGCCGAGTTCCAGGATCTGCTCTACCACACCATGGAAAGGGCCGGCGCCCAGTCCTCCGAACAGGGAACCATCGTGCCCACCGGCGTTCAGATCGGCGGCGGCGTGAAGGCCGGCTCGGTCTATCGCATCACCGAACAGGGCGCGGTCACCCAGACTGGCAACCCCTATGACGTCGCCATCGAAGGCCGCGGCTTCTTCCAGGTTCTGCTGCCGTCGGGCGAGATGGCCTATACCCGGGCCGGCAACCTGTCGCTGAACGCCGACGGCCAGTTGGTCACCGAGGACGGCTACGAGATCCAGCCGGCCATCGCGGTGCCCAACGACGCCACCTCGATCTCCGTGTCCAAGGGCGGCCAGGTCCAGGCGGTCCGCGCCGGCCAGACCGAGGCCGAGGTGGTCGGCCAGATTGAGCTGGCCAACTTCGTCAACGAGGCCGGCCTGAGCGCCATCGGCGACAACCTGCTGATGGAGACCGCGGCTTCCGGCCCCGCCAATGTCGGAGCGCCGGGCATCGACGGCTTCGGCAATCTGCTGCAGGGCTATACCGAGGCCTCCAACGTCGATGCGGTGACCGAGATCACCGCCCTGATCGTCGCCCAGCGCGCCTATGAGATGAACTCCAAGGTCATCTCGGCCGCCGACGAGATGCTGCAGGCCGCCAACTCGGTGAAGTCATGATGAGCCTGCGCCGTCTCAGCCTCGCCGCCGGACTCTGGCTCGGCGTCGCCGCCGCTGCCCAGGCCGGCCAGCCGGTGAACCTCAAGGCGGAAACCGCCGATTCCGACGGCGTCGTCACCTTGGGCGACCTGTTTGACGGGGCCGGCTCGGCCGCCGGCGTCCGGGTCGCCGCCAAGCCTGGCCTGAGCGTCGTGCTCGACGCCGGCGCGGTGCAGCAACTGGCCCGTCGCGCGGGCCTCGACTGGGCCAACGCCGAGGGCGTCCGCCGCATCATCGTCCGCTCCGGCGCCAGCGGGGGCTCGGCCTCGGTCGCGCGCACCGGCAATGTCGAGGTGCTGACCTATGCGCGTAGCCTCTCCACCGGCGAGATCGTCCAGCCTGAAGACCTGATCTGGGCCAAGGCCGCCATGGCGCCTGGAGATGCGCCGCACGACGCCGACCAGGTGGTGGGCCTCTCGGCCCGGCGCCCGTTACGCGCCGGCTCGGCGGTTTCGGCCAGGGACGTGAGCGCGCCCCAGGTGATCGCCACGGGCGACATCATCACCCTGACCTACGAGGCCGCCGGCATGGTGCTGAGCGCCAAGGCCAAGGCCATGGGCCGGGCCACTGTGGGCGAGGCCTTCGCGGCCCAGAACCTCAGCTCCAAACGCACCATCCAGGCCGTGGCCACCGGACCCGGCCAGGCCGCGGTCGGCCCGGCCGCCGACCAGCTTCAGGCCGCCCCGGCCACCCGCTACGCCCTGCGTTGACCCGCAAAGAGAGAGATCGCGCCATGCGCCTCGCCACCCTCGCCGTCCTCGCCCTGCTGCCGCTCGGCGCCTGCTCCACCGTCCATGAGGCCGTCGCCGGCCCCGACCTGACGCCGGTGCGCTATCCGGCCGCCCTGGTTCCGCAGCAGCAGATGATCCTGGCCTCGGCCAACCAGCCCATGCCGACCCCGGCCTCGGCCAACTCCCTGTGGCGCAGCGGCGCCCGGGCCTTCTTCCTCGATCAGCGGGCCAACCGTGTTGGCGACATCGTCACCGTCCAGATCGAGATCGACGACCGCGCCCAGACCTCCAACTCCACCAACAGCAGCCGCAGCGGCGGCATGTCGGCGGGCGTGCCCAACTTCCTGGGCCTGGAGTCGAGCCTGGGCCGCATCCTGCCGGGCGGATTTGATCCGGCCAACGCCATCTCGACCAACTCATCCTCCAACAATACCGGCTCGGGCTCAGTCTCCCGCTCTGAGAAGATCAGCCTGACTGTGGCCGCCGTCGTCACCGCCGTGCTGCCCAACGGCAATATGATGATCCAGGCCACGCAGGAGGTCCGGACCAACAACGAGGTCCGCCAGCTGTCTGTGGCCGGCATCATCCGGCCTGAGGACATCACTTCGGCTAACACCATCCGCCACTCGCAGATCGCCGAGGCGCGGATCAGCTATGGCGGCCGTGGCGATATCAGCCGCGTGCAGAAGACGCCCGCCGGCCAGTCCCTGGTGGAGAGCTTCTCGCCCTTCTGAGCCCAAACGGGTGAACCCCCGGCCAGGGTCGGCGTTGTCTTTTGCGAAGGAGACGCCAGACCATGCGCACCCGTTCGATCTTCGGCCTGTCCGCAGCCCTCGTCATCGCTGCGGCCTGCGCCCATCAGAACACCGAAACCCGCGCCGACATGGCCTGGGCGCTCAACCACACCCAGAGCGAGGGCCTCAAGCTGGTCTATGGCGAGGCGCGGTCGGACAATGTGCTGGTCATGCTGAGCTGCCAGCCTCAGTCGGGTCAGGTGGAGGTCGCCGTCACCACGTCGGACACGGGGTCCGGCGTGGTCGGTCTGGCCTCTCAGCGGGAAGGTTTCGAACTGACCAGCCCCGTGGCGCCCACGCCCATCCAGGGGGTCGGCGTCGTGATGGAGATGGCCTCGGCCGACACGCCGGCCCTGAATAGCTTCGCCCGCACGGGTGATCTGGATGTCAGGACCGCCGGCCGCACGGTTTCGGCCCCGGCCGTCGGCGCCGATCACGAGATGGTGGCCGACTTCTTCGGCCAGTGCGGTCAACCCGTCTGATCGCGAAGCGGCTGGAGCCGATGACGGGGTGCGGCTAAGCTGGCTCCATGATCCGTCTACCCTCCCCGTCCGCATGCATGCTCGGTTTCCTGGCCCTGGCTTTCGCGCCAGCCGCGGCCGCCCAGGAGCCTGGCTGGATCTATCGCGCGGAGTCTGACCCCGTTGAGCTGGGCTATGCGACCCCGGACGGCCAGGCCGTGATTCTGGCCCTGAGCTGCGCCAAGGACACCCGACAGATCGTCGCCTACTTCTCGGCGGCCCGGACGCTGGCGGTGCGGAATGAAAACGGCGCGTGGCTCGATGATGTGGGTCGGCGCGCGCCCTGGCCGGTGAGCGTCACCCTCAGTTCCGGCGACCAGACCACGACCATTCCAGGTCAGGCCACCGTGGGGCCCACGCCCGAGGGCTCGGCGGTGCGCGTCGAGTTCGCCGATAGAGCGCCGGTGGCCGAGAATTTCGCCAAGACAGGTGAGCTTCGCCTCGCCGCCCTGGGTAGCGTCATCGCTCCGCCCGCAGCGCCGCGCCGAGAGCTGCGAAGCTTCCTGCGCTACTGTCGCTGATCAGGCACGGCGGCCGGCGGCCGCCACGACATCGGCCCCTAGCGCCGCAAGGGCCGTGCGCACGATCCCGTCGGCGTCAAGACCGGCCTGGGCGTACATCAGTTCCGGCTTGTCATGATCCTGGAAGATGTCGGGCAGGGTCAGGGTGCGGACCTTGAGGCCGGCGTCCAGGGCGCCGTGGCGCGCCAAAGCCTCAAGCACAAAGGCGCCGAAGCCGCCCATGGCGCCTTCTTCGACAGTGATCAGGGCCTCATGCTCTCGAGCCAGGCGCAGGATCAGGTCGATATCCAGGGGCTTGGCGAACCGGGCGTCGGCGACGGTGGTCGAAAGCCCTCGAGCGCCCAGCATGTCCGCGGCCTTCAGGCATTCGGGCAGGCGGGCGCCGAACGAGAGCAAGGCCACAGCCGTGCCCTCGCGCACGACACGGCCCTTGCCGATCTCCAGCGGGGCGGCGAAGTCGGGAATGGCCACGCCAGAACCCTCCCCCCGCGGATAGCGAAAGGCGCTGGGCCGGTCGTCGATGGCCACCGACGTGGCGACCATATGGGCCAGTTCCGCCTCATCCGAGGCGGCCATCAGCACCATGCCGGGCAGAGCGCCCATGAAGCCCACGTCGAACGAGCCGGCATGGGTCGGCCCATCGGCGCCCACCAGGCCCGCCCGGTCGATGGCGAAGCGCACCGGCAGGCCCTGGATGGCCACGTCGTGGACCACCTGGTCGTAGCCGCGCTGCAGGAAGGTGGAATAGATGGCGGCGAACGGCTTCATGCCGTCGGCGGCGAGGCCGGCGGCGAAGGTCACCGCATGCTGCTCGGCGATGCCGACATCATAGGTCCGATCCGGGAAGGCCTGGCCGAACAGATCAAGGCCGGTGCCCGACGGCATGGCCGCGGTGATGGCGCAGATGGTCGGGTCGCGCTCCGCCTGCTTGATCAGCTCGGTGGCGAACACCTTGGTGTAGCCGGGCGCCTTGGCCTGGGCCTTGGCCTGCTGGCCGGTGACCACGTCGAACTTGACCACGGCGTGGTGCTTGTCGGCGGCGCTCTCGGCCGGGGCGTAGCCCTTGCCCTTTTGGGTCACCACATGGACCAGCACCGGCCGGTCGGTGATCTCGCGGGCGTTCTTGAGGACGGCGACCAGCGCTTCCATGTCGTGGCCATCGATGGGGCCGACATAGTAGAAGCCCAGCTCTTCAAAAAGGGTGCCGCCGGTGACCATGCCGCGGGCATATTCCTCAGCCTTGCGGGCGGCTTCCTGGATCGGCCGCGGGAAGGCCTTGGCCACCGACTTGCCGAGATTGCGCAGGGACTGGTAGCCGCCGCCCGACACCAGGCGGGCCATATAGGCGCTCATCCCGCCCACCGGCGGGGCGATGGACATGTCGTTGTCGTTGAGCACGACGGTCAGCTGCTTGGTGGTCTCGGCCGCATTGTTCATGGCCTCATAGGCCATGCCCGCGCTCATGGAGCCGTCGCCGATCACCGCCACCACGCGGTTGTCGCGGCCGGCCTGGTCGCGGGCCGCGCAGAAGCCCAGCGCCGCCGAGATCGAGGTGGAGGCATGGGCCGCGCCGAAGGGGTCGTATTCGCTCTCGGCGCGCTTGGTGAAGCCCGAAAGTCCGCCACCCTGGCGCAGGGTGCGGATACGGTCGCGGCGGCCGGTCAGGATCTTGTGCGGATAGGCCTGGTGGCCGACGTCCCAGATCAGGATGTCCTTGGGCGTCTCATAGACATGGTGCAGCGCCACCGTCAGCTCGACGACGCCGAGGCCTGCGCCCAGGTGGCCGCCGGTCTGCGAGACGGCGTCGATGGTCTCGGTGCGGAGCTCGTCAGCGACCTGCTGGAGCTGCGCCACGCCATAGCCGCGGATGTCGGCGGGCGCCGCGACCTGATCCAACAGAGGTGTCTTTGAGGACATGAAGTGAGGCAAACAACTGATGGGGAGACTAGTTTCGGCGCTGTAGCACGAAATCGACGCTCGCCCGCAGGAAATCAGCCTGCGGGCCGAACGGATCGAGATGCGATTTGGTCTGTTCCACCAGGATATTCAGGCGTTCCCGAGCCGCTCCGGCGCCCAGCAAGGTGACATAGTTGGCCTTGCCCATGGCGGCGTCCTTGCCCGCCCGCTTGCCCATCAGATCGGGGTCGCCCTCGGCGTCCAGCAGGTCGTCGATGATCTGATAAGCCAGGCCCAAGTCCTGGGCGAAGACCATCAGGGCGTGGCGCTCGGCCTCGCCGGAATGGGCCATGACCAGGGGCAGTTCGAAGGCGCACGCGATCAGGGCGCCGGTCTTCATCCGCTGCATCCGGGCCACCGCGCCCAGGTCGTCACGAACCCCCAGCAGGTCGATCATCTGGCCGCCGCACATGCCCCGGGCGCCGCTGGCCGAGGCCAGCCGCATCACCATCTCACCGCGGACGCCAGCATCGGGATGGCTGTCGGGATGGGCGAGAATCTCAAAAGCCGCGGCCTGCAGGGCGTCGCCGGCCAGGATGGCGGTGGCCTCGTCATAGGCCTTATGCACGGTGGCGCGGCCGTGACGCAGGTCGTCGTCGTCCATGGCCGGCAGGTCGTCATGGATCAGGCTGTAGGCGTGGATGCATTCCAGGGCGCAGGCCGCCCGCAATAGCGGACGTTCCTCAAGCCCGAACATCCGCCCGGTCTCGAGCACGAAATAGGGGCGCAGGCGCTTGCCGGGGCCTAGAGCAGCATAGCGCATGGCTTCGGTAAGGCGCGATTCGGGTCCATCGGCCCGGGGCAACAGCTCGTCGAGGGCGACAGTGACCAGGTCTGCGGCCTCGGCCACGCGGCGCTCGACAGACACGGCCATCAGCTGAACTCGGCGGGCTCAGCCGAGGGGGTTCCTTGGGCGCCGACCACGATCTTCTCGACCCGCAGCCGAGCGGCCTCCAGGCGCGCCTCGCAGTGCGCCTTGAGCTGGGCGCCCCGCTCATACAGCTTGATGGAATCGTCCAGGGCCGCCTGGCCTGATTCCAGCTTGGCCACGATGCCTTCCAGCTCGGCCAGGGCCTGCTCGAAGGTCAGGGTTTGGATGTCGTTGATCTCGGACATTTCGCTCCTCGGGAGAGCGCCAACCTAGAGAGACGTGGCCCCGCCCGCAACGGGCGAGCCGGCTCCGTCCCTTAAGGGCGTTCGAAGCGGCGCATGGACCAGTACTTATAGCCCTCGCTCATGACCACCTGCCATCCGCGCTGGCGCAAGGCCCGGCCGATCATGAAGTTGAAGAAGCCGTGGGCCAGCAGCACCACGTCATGGCCTTCCTCGGCCGAGGCGATCAGCCGTTCGGCGGCCCGGTCGGCGCGACTCTCGGCCTGGCGGCGGGTCTCTTCCCCCTCATGGTGGTTGAGAAACCACCACCAGACCCGGGCGAGAAAGCCCCAGATGGACGGCGTCAGGCGGATGAAGCCCGGCAGGTTGGGCGGCGGCAGGGGCGCCTCGACAAAGATGGCGTCGCTGTCGAAGGCTCGCCCCTGGGTCAGGGCGATCGCCGTCTCGATGGAGCGCTGGCGGGTGGAGGAGAACACGAGCCCGGCCTCGGCGACGAAGCTCACCAGGGCCTGCGGCGGGATCTGGCCCGGCAGGATGCCCAGCACCTCGTACTTGGCCCAGAACTGCCGATAGCCCTCGGCGTTGATCCAGATCTTGCGGCTGATGGCCGGCTCGCCATGCCGGGCCAGGATGATGGCGCCCGGACGCCGGGGCGCTGCGGCCCCGGAAGGCTGAGACTCGACGGTCAATGAATCGGCCATGTCATCCCAGGGTTCGCGCCAGGTCCGCGGCGCGCCCTCACCCCCCTTGCAGGGCCAAGACGTGCGCGACCGCCGACCGGCCTAGAGCCTCAAGGTCGTATCCGCCCTCGAGCGCCGACACAACCCGGCCCCGGGCGCTGACCTGCGCCACGGCGACAATCTGTTCGGTGGCCCACCCATAGTCCTCCGCCTCCAGCTGCTGGCCGGCCACGCCGCCGCCCAGAGGATCCTGACGGTGAGCATCGAAGCCGGCCGAAACCAGGATCAGGTCTGGCGCAAACACCGCCACATGCTCCATCAGGCCGGTGAAGGCCGCGCGCCAGCCCGCCCGGCCGCCGCCGGGCGGGGAGACCGCATTGACCACATTGGCCGCCACCACCTCGTCAGGATGCCCGGTGCCCGGCCAAAGGGGCCATTGCTGGAGCGAGACGAAGAGAATGTCGGGCCGGCCGGCCAGGGCCGCCTGGGTCCCATTGCCATGGTGGACGTCGAAATCCACCACCGCCACCCGCTTCAGCCCGGCCGCCTGGGCGACCAGGGCGGCGATGGCCACATTGGAGAAGATGCAGAAGCCCATGGAGGCGCCCGGCTCGGCGTGATGGCCCGGCGGCCGCACGGCGCAGAAGGCCCGGGTGAACTGGCCCGCGGCGACATCGCGAACGGCGGCGACCACGGCGCCGGCCGCCCGACGCGCCGCAAGAAGAGAGCCTGGCGACATCACCGTGTCCTCGTCCAGCCGCACCTGGCCGGCGCGGGGCGCAGCGGCGAAGATTCGCTCCACATAGGCCGCGTCGTGAACCCGCAGCAGATCGGCCCGCTCGACCAGGGGCGCGTCACGGGGCTCGACATCCAGGTCCAGCGCCGCTTCCAGCGCCTCGATCACGGCGGCCAGACGCTCAGGCCGCTCCGGGTGTTCCTCCCCCGGGCGGTGGTCCAGCATGTCCTCATGCGTATAAAGACCGATCATGGGCCTATTCTAACGGCCGACAGAGCCCCGGAATGCAAGACGTGATCATCCGCCGTGCGGGAACTTCCGACGCGGAGGCCCTGGCCAGGATCGGCCGGGAGACCTTCACCGAGACCTTCGGCCATCTCTATCCGGCCCACGACCTGGCGACATTCCTGGACGAGGCCTATGGTCCGGACGCCACCCGCCAGACCCTCCGACACCCGCACAAGGCCGCTTGGCTGGTGATGCAGGCTGACGGCGAGGTCGTCGGCCATGCCCTGGCCGGACCCTGCGACCTGCCCCATCCGGAGGTCACGCCAGAGGCCGGCGAGGTCAAGCGCCTCTATCTCCGCGCCCGGGCCCAGGGCGGCGGGCTGGGGGCGCGCCTGTTCGAGACCGTGATCGCCTGGTTGGAGGAAACCGGACGCCAGGATATCTGGCTCGGCGTCTGGTCGCTAAACCATGGCGCGCAGCGCTTCTACCGCCGGTATGGGTTCAGTCCGGTCGGCGAATATGGCTTCCCCGTAGGCGCCGTGGTGGACAGAGAGTTCATTTTTCGGCGGTCGGCACAGATTTTCTAATTCAACTGTCATATTTGCTCGGCACATGCCTCGGGGCACGGCCTCAATCCCGCGCCATTGGCGGATTATTGCCGAGATTTAACAGCAAGCGCTTTGACGCAGGGTCCTGCTTCTGGGATTTTGTGGCGCTGTCATCGTAGAGCCACGGGGCGTCAGTTGGATGCTGAGAATTGGTTATGTCCGTCTGCGCGACGCGCGGTCGTCGGAAGATACTGCGACCTTGAAGGCTTGCGGCTGTCACGTTGTCCGGGCCGAGGAGCCGGCGCCTCCCGGAGGCGATGAGGCCGCGGTCCTCTATTCGATTCTCGATTTCATCGGCGAGGGCGACCAGCTGGTCGTCACGCGTCTCGACCAGCTTGGCCATTCCACCCGCAATGTCCTTCGTGTGATCGACCGGCTCGAGGCGCGGAACGCCAGCCTGTTCGTCGTCGAACCCGACATCACCAGCGACGGCGAAGGCGGCCGCGCCCTGCGCGCGGCCCTGAAGGCGGTGGCGGCCGTCGAACCGCCCTGGGCCGGCCGCAAGCGCCGCAAGGCGCCCGAGGCCGAGGATATCCGCGCCCTGCAGCAGGCCGGCGTCGGCCCCGTGGAGATCGCCCGACGCCTCGGCGTCTCGCGCATGACCGTCTGGCGCAAACTGCGGGCGCTGGAAGCCTAGGCGCGTCTGAAAAGTGGAATCCAGTTTGGGGATGACACGCGCTCAAACGCAGGAATCTAGACGCGGGCGGCAAGATCCCGAATTCGCCGCTCACGGACGAAATCGATAAAGGCGCGCAGCGGCCCGGGGGCCTGACGCCCGCTGGGGTAATAGAGCATCGGTCCCGGAAAGCTTGGCGTCCAGTCGTCCAGCAGTTGGACGAGCCTCCCCTCGGCCACCAGATCCTGCACATAGGCCTCGAAGGTCGCCCAATAGCCAACCCCATCCAGGGCCGCGCGCAGCTGCAGCGGAATGGAGTTGGTGGTCAGAGGGCCTTCGGGCGCGACCTTGAGAACCCGCCCCGCCCGCTCGAACTCCCAGGCCGGCGCGAAGCCGCTGGCGAACCTCAGCCTGATGCAGGGTCGTCCCAGCAGGTCCTCGGGATGTTCGGGCCGGCCGTGACGCGCGATCAGGTCGGGGCTCCCCACCACCACATAGCGCTGACGCCCGCCCAGCGGCACAGCGACCATGTCCAGCGCCAGGCTCTCCTCCCAGCGCACGCCGGCGTCGAAGCCTGCACGCACGATGTCGACGAAGCCGGCCTCCGAGACGATCTCCAGCCGCACCTGGGGATGGGCCTCCAGGAAGTCGCCGACCAGGGGCGCCAGCACCAACTCGACCGCGGGTTCCGGGGCGTTGATCCGCAGAGGTCCCGCCACCGCCCCCCGGCTTTCCGCCACCTGGTCCAGGGCCGCGCCGATCTCGCCGAACGCGGGCGTCAGGCGTTCGAGCAGGCGTAGGCCGGCATCCGTCGGGGCGACGCTGCGGGTCGTGCGGTTGAGCAGCCGCACCCCCAGCCGCTCTTCCAGGCTACGAACCGCCTGGCTCAGGCCCGAGGCCGACACCCCATTCAGCGCTGCGGCGCGCCGGAAGCTGCGCTGGGCGGCGACCCACGCGAAGGCCTGCAGTTCGGCCAGGGGCGGGCCCTTCATTGTGCGAACTCTCGAACAGCCTGATCCGGAAAAACCAGATTATCACGCACAGTCGGTCAGCGCATCCTGCAGCCTTCTCCCCCTGCCTAAGGAGCCCTCCATGCAGACCCGCCAACCTGGACCCCACAGTCCCACCGTCTCGGCCCTCGGCCTCGGCTGCATGGGCATGTCCGACCTTTACGGTCCCGCCGATCGGGCCGAGAGCCTCGCCACCCTGGCCGACGCCTTCGCCGCCGATATCACCCTGATCGACACCGGTGACTTCTACGGCATGGGCCACAACGAGATGCTGATCAGCGAGGCCATCGCCGGCCGGCCCCGCGACGAACTGGTGCTCAGCGTGAAGTTCGGCGCCCAGCGCGGCCCCGACGGCGCCTGGCTCGGCTATGACGCTCGACCCCAGGCTCTGAAGGCGGCCTGCGCCTACAGCCTTAAGCGGCTCGGCGTCGATCACATCGATATCTATCGCCCCGCGCGCCTGGACCCGGCGGCGCCCATCGAAGAAACGGTCGGCGCGCTCTCTGAACTGGTCCAGGCAGGATATGTCCGCCACATCGGTCTCTCCGAGGTCGGGGTGGAGACCCTGCGCCGGGCGGCCGCCATCCATCCCATCAGCGACCTGCAGATCGAATATTCCCTGATCTCCCGAGGGATCGAGGAGACCATCCTGCCGGCCTGCCGCGAACTGGGAATCGGGATCACCGCCTATGGGGTGCTGTCGCGGGGGCTGATCAGCGGCCACTGGACGGCGGGCGAAGGACCGGCCGGGGACTTCCGCGCCCACAGCCCGCGTTTCCAGGGCGCCAATCTGGAGCAGAACCTGAAGCTGGTGGAGACCCTGCGGGCGCAGGCGCAGGCCCGGGGCGTCAGCGTGGCCCAGCTGGCCATCGCCTGGGTCCTGCATCAGGGCGAGGATATCGTCCCCCTGGTCGGCGCCCGGCGTCGCGATCGCCTGGCCGAAGCCCTGGGCGCCCTGGAGCTGCGCCTGGAGCCTGAGGATTTGGCGGCCATCGCGGAGGCCGCGCCGGCCGAGGCTGTGGCCGGCGCCCGCTATCCCGACGCCCAGATGGCCATGCTCGACAGCGAGCGCTGAGCCGGGCCGGCAGGCGAGAATTGCGGCGGGGCGCTGGACATCGCAGCCCCGCCGCCCCATCCTCGGCAGTCAAACGTCTGTTCGTCCCGCTGTTTGGGAGGCCTGCCCATGTTCATGCAGTTTTTCACCGAGCTTCGCCAAGCCAAGGTCCCGGTGTCCTTGAAAGAGTACCTCATGCTGATGGAGGGGCTCGACAAGATGGTCATCGACCGCACGGTCGAGGATTTCTACTACCTGTCGCGGGCAGCCCTCGTGAAGGACGAGAAGAACATCGACCGGTTCGACCAGGTGTTCGGCCACGTCTTCAAGGGCCTGGAAAAGGTGGACGGCGTCGGCACGGCCGACATTCCCGCCGAATGGCTGGAGAAGATCAGCGAGAAGTTCCTCACCGAAGAGGAGAAGGCGCAGATCGAGGCCATGGGCGGCTTTGACAAGCTCATGGAAGCGCTCGCCGAGCGCATGAAGGAGCAGAAGGAGCGCCACGAGGGCGGCAACAAGATGATCGGCACCGGGGGCACCTCGCCCTTCGGCGCCAACGGTTATCATCCCGAAGGCATCCGCATCGGCCAGGACAAGGGCCGCCACGGCAAGGCGATCAAGGTCTGGGACAAGCGCGAGTATAAGAACCTCGACGACTCCGTCGAGCTCGGCACCCGCAACATCAAGGTCGCCCTGCGCCGGCTGCGCAAGTGGGTCCGCGAGGGGGCGACCGAAGAGCTGGACATGTCCGGCACCATCCGCGGCACCGCCGAGAAGGGCTATCTCGACATCCACATGCGGCCCGAGCGCCGCAATAAGGTGAGCGTGCTGATCTTCTTCGATGTCGGCGGCTCGATGGATAGCCACATCAAGATCTGCGAGGAGCTGTTCTCCGCAGCCCGCTCGGAATTCAAGAACATGGAGTTCTACTACTTCCACAACTGCCTCTATGAGACCGTGTGGAAGGACAATCGCCGCCGTCACGCCGAGAAGCTCAACACCTGGGACGTGCTGCACAAGTTCTCTAGCGATTACAAAGTGATCTTCGTCGGCGACGCCACGATGAGCCCCTATGAGATCACCTATCCGGGCGGCTCGGTGGAGCACTGGAACGAAGAGGCCGGCGCGGTCTGGATCGACCGGGTGGCGCAGATCTATGAGCACATGGTCTGGCTGAACCCGACGGCCGAACGCCACTGGCAGCACACCCCCTCGGTCGAGGTGATGAAGCAACTGGTCAATGACCGCATGTACCCGCTGACCCTCGAGGGGCTGGAGAAGGCCATGCGCGAGCTGGCGCGCTAAAGGGTCCATTCCCTGCGGCGCCGTCCGTCTACGGCTGATAGGCTTGAAGACGGACGTTTGAGAATCGCATGACAGAACCCGTGACCCCGCCCCCCACGCCGACTCCGCCACCCGAGGCGGAGATGCAGGAAGCCGCCACCAAGGCCGCCGTCTTCTGCGCGGCCGAGCGCCTGTTCGCCCTGCATGGCTTCCAGAATGTGTCGGTGCGCGACATCACCGCCGAGGCCGCGGTGAACCTCGCCTCGGTGAACTACCACTTCGGCTCCAAGGACGGCCTGCTGTTCGAGATCTTTCGCCGGCGCACCGCCGAGCTGAATCGCGAGCGGGCCCGGATGCTGCACGAGGCCAATGACCGCCACGGGGGCAAGCCGCCGGTGCGGGACATCCTCGAGGCCCTGTTCGCCCCGCCGCTGAAATGGGCCGATCCGGCCGGCGACCGGCGGATTTCCGTCCAGTTCATCATCCGCGCCCGCAGCGAGGGCACGGCCCAGATGCGCGACGTGCTGCAGAACGACGTCTCGCACCTGCGCCGGTTCGCCGACGCCCTGATCGCCGCGCGGCCGGAACTGGCCCTGGAGGACGTCTACTGGCGGCTGCACTTCTGCCTGGGCATGGTGCACAACAACCGCTTCGCCGAGTTCGACCGGCTGCATCACCTGTCAGACGGCCTGACCCGCGAGCAGGACGCCGACGGCCTGCTGGGCCGCATGCTGGACTTCGCCGAGGCCGGCTTCCTGGCCTGACGTCGCGGTCGACAGCGACCATTCCTGGACGACTATGCGGTCTGGTCCGCCAGCGACCAGGCGAGCCTCAGGTCCTCGATGAACTGCGCCTCCGCCCGCGCCTTGGCCTCGGCGTCCGGAACCCGCAGAAGATAGGACGGATGCCAGGTGACCACCCCCTGGGCCTGGTCCTCCAATTGCAGCGCCTGCCCCCTGAACTTGCCGATGGGCGTGGCCTTGCCCAGCACGGCCCGCGCCGCCGTCGCGCCCATGGCCACGATCACCCGCGGGCGAACCAGCCGGCGTTCGGCGTCCAGCCACCAGCGGCAGGCCTCGATCTCCGGCGTCTCCGGCGTCTTGTGCAGCCGCCGCTTGCCCCGCAGCTGGTGCTTGAAGTGCTTCACCGCATTGGTGACATAGGTCTCATCCCGCGGCACCCCCGCTGCGGCCAGGGCGCGATCAAACACCTGGCCGGCTGGCCCGACGAAGGGCCGCCCCGCCAAGTCCTCCTGGTCCCCAGGCTGTTCGCCGACAATCATCAATCGCGACTGCGCCGGGCCTTCGCCGGCCACGCCCTGGGTCGCATCCCGCCACAGGTGGCAGCGGCGGCAGGCGTCCACCCCGGCGGCGACCGCCGCCAGGCTTGCGGGTGGCGCGTCCGAACTTGCGGGCGCCTCGGTCCGAGCTGCGCGGACG
>NZ_JBALUY010000070.1:0-19010 GCF_036963605.1 Phenylobacterium sp.
CTGCGCGACCTGTCCATGGGTGATGACCTGTCGGACGCCCCCGAACAGCCTGACGAGGACGAGGAGGGCGGCGAGGAGGCCGATTCGGAGTCCAAGGAAGACCAGGAAGGCGGCGAGGGCGAGGAGCAGTCCCCGCAGCAGACCGCCATGGACGACAGCGAGTCCACCCATCGCGAAAGCGAGGAGACCGACAGCCAGATGATGTCGGCCGAGGACGACCCCGACGCCGAGGACACCGACGAACAGCCCGACATGGGCGAGGGCGAACAGCCCTCGCGCCCCGACCCGCGAGGCGAAGCCAAGACGCCGACCTACAAGGTCTTTTCCAGCGCCCACGACGAGATCGTGGCGGCGGAAGAGCTGTGCGATCCCGAAGAGCTCGGCCGTCTGCGGGCCTATCTGGACCAGCAGCTGGCCAGCCTGTCGAGCGTGGTGTCGCGCCTGGCCAACAAGCTGCAGCGCAAGCTGATGGCCCAGCAGAACCGTTCCTGGACCTTCGACCTGGAGGAGGGGATGCTCGACGTCGCCCGCCTGACCCGGGTGATCGTCGATCCCACCGCCCCCCTCTCCTTCAAGGAGGAGAAGGACACCGAGTTTCGCGACACGGTCGTCACCATCCTGATCGACAATTCCGGCTCCATGCGCGGCCGTCCGATCATGGTCGCCGCCGTCTGCGCCGACATCCTGGCCCGCACGCTCGAACGCTGCGGGGTCAAGACCGAGATTCTGGGCTTCACCACCCGGGCCTGGAAGGGCGGGACGAGCCGCGAGGACTGGCTGAAGGCCGGCAAGCCACCCCAGCCTGGCCGGTTGAACGACCTGCGCCACATCATCTACAAGGCCGCCGACGCCCCCTGGCGCCGCGCCCGGCGCAATCTCGGCCTGATGATGCGCGAGGGGCTGCTGAAGGAAAACATCGACGGCGAGGCCCTGATGTGGGCCCACCAGCGCCTGATGGGCCGGCCCGAGCAGCGCCGGATCCTGATGGTGATCTCCGACGGCGCGCCGGTGGACGATTCCACCCTGTCGGTGAATTCCGGCCACTATCTCGAACGCCACCTGCGCGAGGTGATCGAGGAGATCGAGACCAAGAGCCCGGTGCAGCTGATCGCCATCGGCATCGGCCACGACGTCACCCGCTACTACCGCCGGGCGGTGACCATCGTCGATGTGGAGCAGCTGGCCGGCGTGATCGTCGATCAGCTGGCCGAGCTGTTCGACGAAGAGATTCGCAAGTCCACGCGGGCCACCGCCAATCTGCTGCAGCCTCCGCCCAGCACGCAGGGACCCTCAGGTCCCGGCCGGGGGTCAACCTTCAAGGAAGTCCGGAGAGCCCTGGCATGAGCCGTCTGCCCCGTCTTGGCGCCCTGATCGCCCTGGCGGGGCTCGCCGCCTGCGCCCAGGCCCCGACCGCCCTGCCCGCCGCCCCCGTGGCCGCGGGATCGTCGATCGCGGTCCAGACCGTTCCCGTCCCGCTGAACGCCGAGGCGGCGGACCAGATCGCTATCGGCGACTTCGCCTATGCTGGCGGGCTCCAGCTCTCCTCGACCGAGACCTCTCGATTCCATGGCCTGTCGGATCTGGCCGTGGACGCCGATGGGCGCCTGACCGCCATCAGTGACGAGGGCGATCTGATCGAAGGCCGGCTGGTCTTTGAAGGTGATCGCCTGACGGGCCTTTCGGACGTCACCCTGCGCCCCTTGAGCGGCCTGGACGGCCAGCCCCTGCCCAACAAGGAGATGTCCGACGCCGAGGGGCTGGCGATGCTGGCCAATGGCGACAGGCTGGTGAGCTTTGAGCGGCAGGCGCGAGTCTGGCTCTATCCTGCCACCGGCGGCCCGCCGAGGCCTGCACCCGCGCCCGAGGCGGACTTCCCCCTCAATGGCGGCCTGGAAGCCCTGGCGCCCGATCCCGAGCGCGGCGCGGACGCCTATGTGGTCGGCGGCGAGGAGTCGGGCGAGACCTGGACCTGTCGCCTCACGGCGGCCTGCGTCCAGGGTCCGACCGTGGCCAAGGGCGCGGAGTTCGGCCTGGTGGCCATGCGGCGGCTGCCCGGCGACCAGAGCGCCTATCTGCTGCGCGCCTGGGATCCGCTGCGGGGCAGCCGCATCGTGCTGACCATCGCCGGGCCGGCCGGGGAGGTCGCGCGCATGGAGATGTCTAAGCCGCTGACCGTGGACAATTTCGAGGGCGTCGACTTCGTCCCTCGGCCGGGCGGGGCCTACCGGGTCTACATCCTGTCGGACGACAATTTCAGCGCCAGCCAGCGGACCCTGCTGCTGGCCTTCGACTGGCGCCCCGCCGACTGAGGCGCGGGCACGAAAAAAGCCGGCCCCGAGGGACCGGCCTTTTCATTGTCGTCGTCAGAGCGACCGCTGTTTAGGCGGCGGCCTTGGCTTCGGCGAGCTTGGCCTTCAGCTGACGCTTGATCTTCAGCGCGCGCGGCGAGAGTTGCTCGTCGCGGGCCTTGACCAGGAAGGTGTCCAGACCGCCCCGGAAATCGAGGGTCCGCAGGGCCGCATTGCTGATGCGCAGTCGGAAGGACTGGCCCAGCGCGTCGGACTGCAGGGTGGCCGGAGACAAGGCCGGCAGGAACCGACGCTTGGTCTTGATATTCGAGTGACTGACATTGTGCCCGACCATCGGACCAACGCCAGTGAGTTCGCAGCGGCGCGACATGGTGTTCAACCTTCGCGTGGAAACCAAAATGTGCGCGGAACGGGTCCGCACAAGAGAGCGGGCGATATAGGCGAAAGCCGACCGCCCCGTCAAGGCGAAGCGGTGGTTGTCTGCGCAACTCGCCCGATCCCACCGCCACCTGCGCCGTCCCAACGGATCACAGGCTCCGCAGTTGTGGGCGCAGCGCCTGGGAACTACAATATTTAGTAGGGAACAAAGGCTGAATCCGGCCCCGTCGCCGATTCGGTCCCGCTTTGTTTTGGCCGCGTTCCAGAGCCGCCGCGGAAACCCGCCTCTCCCTTCCTGGGCTGTTGTGAAGATTGACCCTATCGCTCATGGGCGTATAAGTAACTGACCAGTCAGTTACTTATTGGGAATAGCCTTGCCTCCTGGATCGCCGAAGTTCCGACGCCGCAAGGCCGAACGCCCCGACGAGATCGTCGCTGCAGCGCTGGAGATTTTTGCGGAGAAGGGGTTCGCGGCAGCCCGCCTGGACGACATCGCCGCCCGCGCGCAGGTGTCGAAGGGGGCCATCTATCTTTACTTCGCCACCAAGGAAGACATCTTCCGCGCCGTGGTCGAGCAGGCTGTGCTGCCCAATGTCGGCATGCTGCGCACCCTGCTGGCCAGCCATCCCGGCCCCTTCGACGATCTGGTCCGGCGTTTTTCCGCCCTCGCGCCTCAGTTGGCGGCCCGTCCCGAGATGGGCGGCGTGATCAAGATGATCATCGGCGAGGCGCGCAATTTTCCGGAATTGGCCAGGGTCTGGCATGACCAGGTGGTCGATCCGGCCCTCAGCGGCCTCACCACCGCCGTCGAAGCCGCCCAGGCCCGGGGCGAGGTCCGGCCTGGAGATGCCAGGCTCTACGCCCTCGGGCTTGTCGCGCCGCTGCTGGTGAGCGTCCTGTGGCGCGAGACCTTCACCCCGGTGGGGGCGGAGCCCTTCGACCTGGACGCCCTGGCGCGGCAGCACTTTGCGACCGCGATGCGGGGCATGCTTGAGCCGGCGCCGGGATGACCCGTCAACGCCTGATAGTCCTGGGCGCCCTCGGGCTTGCCGCTATCGCGCTGGCCGTCTGGCTGACGCCTGACCTTGGGCGTCCCCGGGTCCTGTCCGGCTATGTGGAGGGCGAGGCGCTCTATATGGCCGCCCCGGTCTCAGGGACTCTCGGCGCGCTCTCGGTACGTCGGGGCGACCGCGTCGAGGCCGGGGCCGCCCTCTTCGCCCTGGACCCCGCCCAGCCGGCGGCGGAGCTGGCCCAGGCGTCGGCGTCCGCCGCCGCCGCCGCCGCGCAGCTCTCCGACGCCCAGAAGGGCCAGCGGCCGGCGGAGCTGGCGGTTCTGGACGCCCATGTCGCCGCCGCCGAGACCCGGGCCCAGGAGGCCCAGGCCAGTCTGCGCCGCATCGCCGCCCTGGCCGAGCAGGGCGTCTATGCGCCGGCCCGGCTCGACGACGCCCGCGCGACGGCCGAGGCCGCCGAGGCGCAGGCGGCCGCGGCCCGCCGGCAGCGGGAAGCCGCCGCCATGGGGGGCCGCCAGGACCAGGTGCGGGCGGCCGGATTCCGCGTCAGCGAGGCCCAGGCTCAGGTAACCGCGGCCGCCGCCCGGCTGGGTGATCTGGCCCCACGGACGCCCGCCGCAGCCCGGGTCGAGGAGGTGTTCTATCAGCCCGGCGAATGGGTGCCGGCCAACCAGCCGGTCCTGGCCCTGCTGCCCGACCATCGGGTGAACCTCAGGTTCTTTGTGCCGCAGGCCGAGGTCGCCGCCTACCGGCCCGGCCGCAGCGTGGCCTTCGCCTGCGACGGCTGTCCGCCGGGCCTTAGCGCAACGATCACCTATGTGAGTCCCCGGCCGGAATTCACCCCGCCGGTGATCTACAGTCGCGACGCCCGCGACCGTCTGGTGTTCATGGTGGAAGCCCGCCCCTCGGTCCAGCTCAACCCAGGTCAGCCCGTAGATGTGACCCCCCTGGCCCCTGTAGCGGGAGCCCGGCCGTGACCCTGGCCATCGACGTCTTTGGGCTGAACAAGAGCTTCGGCGACAAGCATGTGGTGCAGGACTTCTCGATCCAGGTGGAGCGCGGCCGCATCTGCGGCTTCCTGGGTCCGAACGGCTCGGGCAAGACGACCACTCTGCGGATGCTGTGCGGCCTGCTCACCCCCGATTCCGGCCGTGGCGAATGCCTGGGCTTCGACATTCTGGCCAAGGCCGCCGAGATCAAGGCCCGCACCGGCTACATGACCCAGAAGTTCTCGCTCTATGAGGACCTGACCATCGCCGAGAATCTGCAGTTCACCGCCCGTGTCCATGGCCTCGATCGGCGGCGCGCCCGCGTAGAAGACGCCTTGCACCGCCTGGGACTGGCCGAGCGTCGCGGGCAGTTGGCCAGCGCCCTGTCAGGCGGCTGGAAGCAGCGCCTGGCCTTGGCCTCAGCCACCCTCCACGAGCCTGAGCTTCTGCTTCTCGACGAACCCACAGCCGGCGTGGATCCCCAGGCGAGGCGCAGTTTCTGGGATGAGATCCATGCCCTGTCGGCCCGCGGCCTCACCGTGCTGGTCTCGACCCACTACATGGACGAAGCCGAGCGCTGCCATGAGATCGCCTATATCAGCTACGGTCGGCTGATCGCCCGCGGCACGGCTGCCGAGGTGGTGGCCAGGGCCCAGATCGTCACCCTGCGGGGAGAGGGTCCAGGCGTCGATCGGCTGGGCGCGGAGATCGACGGCCGGCCCGGCGTCGACAGCGTCGCCCCCTTTGGCGCCGCCCTGCACGTCAGCGGCGTCGACCGCACGGCGCTGAATGCGGCCCTGGAGCCCTGGAAGCGGGCGCCTTTCCGCTGGACGGAGATGGATCCCACCCTGGAGGACGTCTTCATCAAGCTGATGAAGACCTCGCAGGACAACTTCCATTGACCCTGTCGGCCACGCGGGTCCTGGCTGTCCTGGCCAAGGAGTTCAAGCAGCTCACCCGCGATCGGCTGACCTACGCCATGATGCTGGCGATGCCGGTCATGCAATTGCTGCTGTTCGGCTACGCCATCAACAGCGAGCCCCGCCATCTGCCCACGGCCGTGCTGGCTCAGGAAGACTCCGTCTTCGCCCGGTCCATCCTGGCGAGCCTCGGCAACAGCGACTATTTCGACCTCGTCGCCCAGGCCCGGACGCCCGACGAACTGGACGGCTTGATCCGCCGGGGTGAGGTGATGTTCGCCATCACCATTCCGGGCGACTTCACCCGCCGGGTGATCCGAGGGGACACGGCTCAGATCCTGGTGGAGGTCGACGCCACCGACCCCACCGCCAGTGGGGCAGCGCTGGCGGCCCTGGCCGTCCTCCCCCGAGAGGCCCTGTCCCATGACCTCAGGGATGGGCCCAATCGGGGTTCGGGGGGCTCCGGCGACTTCGAGGTCGTCATTCACCGACGCTACAATCCGGAGTCGATCACCGCCTACAATATCGTGCCTGGCCTGCTGGGGGTCATCCTCTCCATGACGCTGGTCATGATGACCTCGCTCAGCGTCACCCGGGAGATCGAGCGCGGCACGATGGAAAGCCTGCTGGCCACGCCCGTGCAGCCCCTGGAGGTGATGGTGGGCAAGCTTGCGCCCTATGTGCTGGTGGGCGTCATCCAGACCCTGCTGATCCTGGTCCTGGCGGCGACCCTTTTCCAGGTGCCCATGGCCGGCGGCTGGATGGGCCTGGCCCTGGGGGTCGCTCTGTTCATCATCGGCTCCCTGGCGCTGGGCTTCCTGATCTCCACCGTCGCGCGGTCACAGCTCCAGGCCATGCAGATGAGCATGTTCTACATCCTCCCCTCCATCCTGCTGTCAGGCTTCATGTTCCCCTTTGCGGGCATGCCGGCCTGGGCGCAGGCGATCGGGCAGGTCATCCCGGTCACCCACTTCCTCCGCATTGTCCGCGGCGCCCTGCTCAAGGGCCAGGGCCTGCAAGACATGTGGTCTGCGCTTGTCCCCCTGGCCGCCTTCGTCCTGGGGGTCACCGCCCTCGCCATGGTCCGCTATCGCCGGACCCTGGATTAGTTAGGGCTTCCCAGCCGAGCGCTGAAGCATGGCGGAAGGCCCCTCCCATCGAACCGCCGCGCCATCGCTGCGGACCGCCCCGCAAGACCGGCGTCCGGTCAGTCCTGCGCCAAGGCCACCTTGTCGGCCGCCTCGGCGGCGACCAGCACAAAGCTGACATTGTCCGGCGCGCCCCGCTCAAGCGCCGCGGCCAGAAGGGTCTCGGCGGCGGCGTCGAGGTCGGCGCGACCCATGAACCCCGCCAGTTCCTCATCTTCGACACAGGCGGTCAGGCCGTCGGAGCAGAGCAGGAAGACATCGCCAGGCCGGATCGGGGCGAACCGGCGTTCCAGGTCGATCTCGGCGGCGGCGCCCACGGCCCGGGTGATGATGTGGGCCTCGGGATGGCGGCGGCGCTCGGCTGCGGAGATCCGGCCATCGTCGATGAGGCTCTGGACCAGACTGTGGTCGCGGGTGATCGGGGCGACCGCGCCATCCCTCAGCAGATAGGCGCGACTGTCCCCAGCCCAGACGCAGGCGAAGTGGCGCTCATGGGCCAGCAGGGCCACCACGGTGGCGCCGCTGGGCGACGCCCCTGGGCCGTCAGCCGACTGAGCGAACAGCTCGGCGTTGACCTCGGACACGGCCCGTACGAGGTCGTTCAGGCGGCCGAAGCCGGATTCCGAGGCGTCCAGGGCGCTGAGCGCCTCGACCACTCGGGCGGCGGCCACGTCCCCCGACCGATGCCCACCCATCCCGTCGGCCACCGCCCACAGGCCGTCGCCAGGATGGTCCAGCAGACGATCCTCATTGAGCACCCGCCGGAGGCCGGCATGGGTCCGTGCGGCCGAACGAAATCGGAGCCGGCCGAGGTCGCGAGCGGGGCTCATGGCCTCAGGCGTCCGTCTTGCCGGCGGCTTGACGATAGGCCTCGACAAAGGCGTGGCGCAGGGGCCCGCCCGTCGGGTCCTCGGCCGCGGCCAGGGCGGCGTGTCGCTGATTGTGGATCTCCCAACGCAGGGCCTGCTGACTCTTCAACAGGCTCCCCTGGCGGCGGGCCTCGGCGTCGATGCCCTCGGGCGACAGGGTCTGGACCGCCAGATTTGCCGCCGCATTGGCGCCCTGGGCCATGGCGGCCATGTGGCGGCCCAGGTCCTCGAACGAGGCGCGCACCGCCTCCGAATCCGCCAGGAAGCCGGCGGGCGCCCCGCACAGCAGATCCTGGGCAAGCCGGCGGGTCGGCGTCCATTTGAACGGATTATTGGCCTGGGCGCCCAGGGTCGTGCGGTCGAGTTGCGCCTCGCTCTTCACCCGGGCGCGGTCGGCCATCAGGGTGGCCAGCCCCAGCACCGTCTGCTGATAGATGGCCCCGATGCGGGTCATCAGCTCGTGCGGCTCCTGGCCCGAAAGCGCCGAGGCGTCGAGGCCGGCGCCCTCGCAGAAGGCTTCGATCAACGAGCCGTCGCGGTGCGGCCGGGGCGCGGGCTGGGCGTCGGACCAGTCGCGGGGCACAGGGGTGGGCGCAAGATCGAGGCCGCCGTGCAGAGTGGTCGCATCGCCGGACCCCCCCTGCGGCTGGTCGACCAGGATGCTGAGATCCCCCAGCCGGATGCTCTGGCGAGGGCGAAGCTCGACCGGCTCGCGGGCCGGCGCCCGGATTCCACCCTCCAGGAAGGTGCCGTTGGTGCTGCTGTCTGTAAGGAACAGGCGGCCGTCCTCGACCGAAAGGGTGCAGTGGATGCGCGACAGCACGCCCTGCGGGTCCGTCAGCGGCCAATCCGCGGCGGGATCACGCCCCATCGTGGTCTGGCCCTCGGCGATCAGACGAGCCTCGATCTGCTCGAACGGCCGGTCGTGGTGAAAGAGGCGGCAGATGAACATGGCTTAGCCGCTCGCCCGCCAGCTGGGATCGAAGGGCGTGTCCTGGGCCTCTGCGGCCGGGCGGACCGCCGGCTCGCGCGCGGGCGCGGGCGCAGGCATGATCTGGGTGGCGTCCACCGCCTGCGGGCGCCCCGTCGGGCGTTCGGCCGCCAGCAGCCGTTCCTGCAGGGCCGTCGCCAGGCGGTTGAAGCCGTCGAACAGCTCGCCGAACTCGTCCCGGCGGCGGTGGGAGATGCGGAAGTCCAGGTCGCCCATGGCCGCGTCGCGGAGACCCTGCTTGAGTCGGCGGAGCGGCAGGGTCATCAGGCGGGCCATGGTGAAGCTGATCCCGGCCACCACCGCCAGGATGACGGCGGCCAGACCGACCATCAGGTTGCGCGAGGTCGCCGCAGCCGCTTCGAGCTCGGCCTTGCTGATGCTGACCTCGATCAGGCCGAAGGGCTGGTCGGCATAGAGGATCGGATGGACGAAGCGGAAGCCCGGCTGGTCGGCGGCCAGTTCGATGTCCGTGACCACTACGTCGCGGCCCTTATGGACGACGCTTTCGCCGACCGGCGCCTCATAGCGTCGCCCCAGCAGGGACGGGTCGCTGGCGCCGCGGATATAGCCCTCGGCGTCCACCATGGTCATCCAGCGGACCGACTGGTCCTTGGCCGCCGCAGCGATGAAGGCCTGGATCGGCGTCCAGTCGCGCTCGGCCGGCGGGGCGGCGGAATTCTCCACCGCCGGCAGGGCGGCGTTGCTGGCGACGAAGGCCGCGATGGACGAGCCCGAGGCCAGGGCGATCTGCTCCATGGCGCGATACTGGCGGTCGAGGACGGCGTTGATGCTGAAGACCAGGGCGATGGCGGTCACCGCCACCATGGCCAGGGTCAGGCGAACCTGCAGCGGCAGGTAGCGGCCCCGAGCCGCATCGTCGGCGTTGACCGCCTCATGGGCCTTGATCTCCCGTTCGACGGCGCGCTTGAGGTCGGCGCCGTCCACGAAGCGGCGCTCCGGCCGCTTGGCCAGCAGCTTTTCGATGATGAAACGCAGGCCCCCCGCGCAGCCCGGCGCCAGGTCGGTGATCAGGGGCGGATTCTGCTGGGTGATCTGCAGGGCCAGGGTGGCGGCGCTGGAGCCTGAGAAGGCCGCCTTGCCGGTCACCAGTTCATAGAGCACCACGCCCACGGAGAAGAGGTCCGAACGCCCGTCGACCACCTGGCCCAGGGCCTGCTCGGGGCTCATATAGCGCGGCGTGCCCAGCACCTGACCGATCTGGGTCTTCAGGTGCTCCCGGTCGGTCTCGTCACGACTGGCCTCGGCCACCCGGGCGATGCCGAAGTCGAGAATCTTGATCGAGCGGCCGTCGGCGGCCAGCATGATGTTCGAGGGCTTGATGTCCCGGTGCACCACGCCCGACAGGTGAGCGTAGCTCAGGGCGCCGGCCAGTTGCCCGGCGATGGCCAGGACCCGCTCGTCGTCCAGCGGCCCTTCGCGGGCGAGCACGACATCGAGAGGGTCGCCGTCCAGCAGTTCCATGGCGATGTAGGGATAGCCGTCGACCTCGCCCACATCATAGATGGTGACGATGGACGGATGGGCCAGGGCGCCTGCCGCCTTGGCCTCGCGCAGGAAGCGGGCGGCGTATTCCGGGATGCGGCGAAACTCCGGCTTCAGGATCTTGATGGCCAGGACGCGGTCGATACCGGGATCGTGGGCGCGCCAGACCTCGGCCATGGCGCCCTCGCCGATCCGCTCCACCAGTTCATAACGACCGACCAGAGTCATCACCCGATTCCCACTCATCCCGTCGCCATCCTGGCGTTGCTTCGCCGCCGAGGCGGCTTAACTTCGCATCAGACCTAACGTCGTCAGGTTAAGATGAGGTTGGGCGCGGGGAGCTTAAGTCACCGTCGGTTGCTTACAGCGCTCTGAATCCGCACCGCGCGCTGCAGATCTCGGGCGATCAGGGCGTTGTCCGGGTCCAGTTGCTGGGCCTGGCGAAGCAGACTGACAGCCTTCTGGACTTCGCCACGGTTAAGCTCCACCAGACCTTGCGCGCGCAACTGGCCGGCACGCGCCTTATCCACTGAGGGCTTGGCGGGCGCCGGCGCCGGAGCTGGCGCGGCGGGGGTCGGCGCGGCGCGGCGGGGCGCCTGGGCCGGCGCGGCGGCTTCCGGCGGCGACGCCGGTTGCGCCCCGGTCGGGTTGGGGATCGGCTTCATCTCGCCCCAGGCGCGACCCGCGGGTTGAGGCGCGCTCGTCGCAGGCTCGGTGGGCGCGGTGGCGCAGCCGGCCAGGGCCGCGGACAGGATGGCGGCGACCGCCAGGGTCCGACCAGGACGACGAAGGGGAAGCGCGGTCATAGGGTCAGCTCTTCGGCAGGACGTTTTTGGATGTGAAGATTGGGCGGGCGCTGGGCGGCGACATTCAGCCGGTCTCGCCAGCCATGGTCCGCCGCCAGGGTGAGAAAGTCCTCGCCGCTCAGGGGCTTTGAGAAGTGGTAGCCCTGGAAGACATGGCAGCCCAGTCCGCGCAGACAGGCGACCTCGGCCTCGGTCTCGACTCCCTCGGCCAGCACCAGCAGGTCGAGGCCACGGCCCAGCTCGATCAGGGCGCGGCAGATGGCGCGGCTGTCGCGGCGCTGGTCGATCTGAGCGACGAACTCCCGGTCGATCTTGAGTTTGTCGAAGGGCAGGTTCTTCAGATAGCTCAGGCTGGAATAGCCGCTGCCAAAGTCGTCCACCGCCAGACTGATCCCCATGGCGCGCAACTCGCCGAACAGGCGGTGGGTGCGTTCGGCATCGGCCATGGTCGCCGTCTCGGTCAGCTCCAGCTCCAGGGCCTCGGCGCCCAGGCCGTGGCGGGCCAGCGTGCGCTCGATCTTGGTCTTCAGGCCGGGATCGAGAAGCTGGCGGGCCGAGAGATTGACCGCTACCCGCATTCCACAGGCGCCCTCGTCGGCCCAGCGGCGCGCCTCACGGCAGGCGGTGTTCAAGACCCACAGGCCATAGCGTTCGCTCAGTCCCAGGGCCTCCACCACGGGGATGAACCGCGCCGGCGACACGGGACCGAGGATCGGATGGTCCCACCGCAACAGGGCTTCGGCGCCCATCATCCGTCCGGCGGCCAGATCGACCACCGGCTGGAAGACCATGGTCAGCTGGTCCTCGGCGATAGCCTGGGCGAGGTCCTGCTCCAGCATGAACTGCTCACGGGCCGTCTCCACCGGCTGCGGGGCCAGCAGACGGATCTCGCCGCCCTCGCCCCCTTCGGGGCGCGACAGAGCCGCAGTGGCGCGAAGCAGCAGCGCCAGACCGTCCTGCCCCTCCCCGGGGAAGGAGACTGCGCTGATCTCGATGGTCGGGGTCAGCCGGCTCCCGTCGATGTCCAATTCGTGCCCCGCCACATAGGCGATGGCCTGAAACTCCGCGCGGGCGGCCTCCAACTCGGCGGCGCCGAACCAGATGGCGAAACAGTCGCGATCCACCTGGGCGACCATGCGGCCGTTCTGGGTGACTGAGACCAGGCGGCGGGCGAACTGCTCGAGCGCGCCATTGGCCAGGGCATGGTCGAAGCCGGCCAGACGGTCGAAGTCCACGAAGCGGATGGCGCCCATCAGGCGGGGCGGGGCGCCGGCCGCGATCTCGGCGGCGATGGTCTCGCAAAGCGGCTCGCGGGTCGGCAGGCCGGTGACCGGGTGAGCATAGGTCGTGCGGTGGTCCAGGGCCTCGAGCCGCGCCGCAGCGATGGCGATGACCTCGCTCAGGCTTCCGGCCCGCTGGCCAAACACCCGCCCGGCCAGTCGCGCCAGGGCGATCTGCTCGCCCAGGAGGACGCCCAGCAGGGCCAGGGCCGCGGTGATCATGGCGACGCCGGCGAAGGACCCCCGTGCGACAAGCCACCCGCCAAGGGCGCAGCCGGCCGCCACGGCGGGGAGGCGGGCGGCGCGCAGCAGACCGCCCAGGCCAACCGCCACAGGCGTCCTGGCGCGCGCAAATCCCGCGATCGGCTCGACCCTCAACATGAGGCTGAGCCTAACAAACGGAAGTTAATCGACTTCTTCCGACAGGTGGTTCCTCAACGCCTGGATGAGCGGCCTCGGCGTCTGAACTCGGCCGCGCCAAATGGCCCGCGCTGCCGCTTGCCGAGGACCGATTCGAGCCCCACCTTCCAAGTCATGAGTGACCGTCCCTCGGGCGCGGCGCCGTCCCGCCTGGTGGCGGTGCTGGGGCCGACCAACACCGGCAAGACCCACCTGGCCGTCGAGCGCATGCTGGGCCACGCGTCGGGCATGATCGGCCTGCCGCTGCGGCTGCTGGCGCGGGAGATTTATGACCGCATCGTCAAGCTGCGCGGCGCGCGCTCCGTCGCCCTGATCACCGGCGAGGAAAAGATTGTCCCGCCGCGCGCGGTCTATTTCGTCTGCACCGTCGAGGCCATGCCCCTGTCCCGCGAGGTGGAGTTCCTGGCGGTCGACGAGATCCAGCTCTGCGCCGATCCCGAGCGCGGCCACGTCTTCACCCACAGGCTGCTGCACGCCCGGGGCAAGTACGAGACGATGCTGCTGGGCGCCTCGACCATGGCCCCCCTGGTCCGCCGCATGCTGCCCGACGCCGAGATCGTCAGCCGCGAGCGGTTCTCCAACCTGACCTATGCCGGCTCCAAGAAGCTGACCCGCCTGCCCCGGCGCAGCGCCATCGTCGCCTTCTCCGCCGACCAGGTCTACGCCATCGCCGAGCTGATCCGTCGCCAGCGGGGCGGGGCGGCCGTGGTCATGGGCTCGCTCAGCCCCCGGACCCGCAACGCCCAGGTGGCGCTTTACCAGTCGGGCGAGGTGGACTTCCTGGTGGCCACCGACGCCATCGGCATGGGCCTGAACATGGATGTCGACCATGTGGCCTTTGCGGGCCTGCGCAAGTTCGACGGGCGACGCAACCGCTGGCTGACCCCGCAGGAGATCGGCCAGATCGCCGGCCGCGCCGGCCGCTTTCGCACCGACGGGACGTTCGGCGTCACCGGCGATTGCGAGGAGATGGACGAGGACCTGGTCGAGGCGGTCGAGAATCACCAGTTCGAGGCCGTCACCGGGGCCGAATGGCGCAACGCCCGCCTGGACTTCGACTCCCTGCCCGACCTGCTGCGCTCGCTGGCCCGCACCCCGGACCGCTCGGGCCTGCGGCTGGCCCAGGAGGCGCTGGACGAGATCACCCTGCGCAAGCTGGCCGGCGATCCCGATGTGGTCGCCCGGGTCCGCGACCGAGCGGCGCTGTTCAAGTTGTGGGACGTCTGCCAGACGCCCGACTTCCGCAAGGTCTCGGCCGAGGAGCATGTGCGCCTTATCCGCGACCTGTTCGACAACCTGACCACCGGACGCCGACGCATCCCCGACGACTGGATCGCCCGCCAGCACAAGCAGCTGGACCGGCCCGAGGGCGAGATCGATGCGCTGGCCCAGCGGCTGTCGTCGGTGCGGACGCTGTCCTATGTCGCCCATCGCCCCGACTGGCTGGTCGATCCCACCGGCTGGCAGGGCAAGCTGCGCCAGCTGGAGGACCGGCTGTCGGACACCCTGCACGAGCGGCTGATGGCGAGGTTCGTGGACCGCCGCACCAGCGCGCTCATGCGCGGCTTGAGGGTCCGTCACGAAATGCTGGCCGGGGTGGGCGGCGACGGCGCCGTGACCGTGGAGGGCCAGTATGTGGGCCGGCTGCAGGGCGTCAGCTTCGAGGCCGACCAGGGTGCCTCGGTCCTGGAGACCAAGGCCCTGCGCGCCGCCGCCGTCGCCGCGGTGGGGCCGGAGATCGCGCGGCGGCTCGGCAAGCTGGCGGCCGAGGGCGACGAGGCCTTTGCGCTCAATCCTGACGGGGTGGTTCTGTGGCGCGGCGAGGCGGTGGGCGCGCTGTCCGGCGGCCGGCCCTTTTCGCCCCGCGTGCGGCTGTTCGGCGAACTGGGCGAGGCCGCGGCCCGGGAGCGGGCCCAGCGGCGGCTGGAGGCCTTCCTGGCCGCCGAGGCCGGCCGCCGGCTTGCGCCCCTGCGCAAGCTGGACACCGCGGTGGCCGAGGGCCGCATCAAGGGCCTGCCGCGGGGCATCGCCTATCGCCTGCTGGAGCAGGGCGGCGTGCTCGACCGCGCCCACGTCCGCGAGGAGGTCGCCGCCCTGAGCCAAGTGGAACGCCGAGCCTTGAAGACGCTCGGCGTGCGGATCGGCGCCTTCAGCCTGTTCATGCCGGGCCTCCTGCGCCCCGACGCCCTGGCCTTCGCCCAGGCGTTTGCGGCCGAGGCCGGCTGGCGGCCGGCCATGGCGGGGCTCTCCGAGCTGCCCGCCGATATCCCGGCCCCCTGGCGCCTGGCCGCCCACGGTCATCGGGCCGTGGCCGGGTTCTCGGTTCCCGTGGCTGGGCTTGAGGATCTGGATGAGCGCCTGCGCGCCGCCCCGCGGGAGGGCGGCGGCGTGCGCCTGCCTGAAGACCTATGGGAGGCGCTGGGCTGGAGCGCTGCGGACGGCGAGGCCATCCTGCGGGCCCTGGACTACGCGCCGGCCGGACCGGCCAAGACCGGCGAGGCCCGCCCCTGGCGGCGACGCAAGCTGGAGGCCAAGCCCCAGAAGACCCCTTCGATCCCGTCCAATTCCCCGTTCGCCGCCCTGGCGGCCTTGAAGACCGCCCCACCGGCGCCCGCGCCCAAGGCGCAGAGATTCAAGGGCGCGCGCCCCGCCGCGGCTGCAGCCCCGGCCCCAGGTGCGGAGCCGACGCGGCGCAAGCCCCGCAGGCGGCGCCGCAGGTCTCAGGCCGGGGGCGCGGCGTGAAGCCCGAAGCGCCCGAGTCCCCTGACACCTGCCGCATCGACGTCTGGCTCTGGCGGGCGCGGTTCTTCAAGACCCGAACCCTGGCGGCGGCCTTTGTGGAGGGCAAGCGGGTGCGCCTGACGCGGTCGGGCCAGGAGAGCCGCCTGGACAAGCCCTCGCGCAATGTTCGGCCTGGCGATCAGCTGGTCTTCGCCATCGGCGGGCGGGTCACCGCGGTGACCGTCGAGGCCATGGGCGAACGGCGCGGCCCGCCGGCCGAGGCCCGCACCCTCTATTCACCCTTGCAGATATACTGAGCAGCATCACGTGCGCAGACGCGCTATGGCCTCAGGTTGACAAGGCGCCCCAGCGCCGTGAAAAACCCGCGCCTCTAACACCCCCGCGTCCCCCTTTGGCCGCGACCGGAGCTATTGTCCCGATGACCTATATCGTCATGGATCCCTGCATCAAATGTAAGTTCATGGACTGCGTGGAGGTGTGTCCGGTGGACTGCTTCTATGAAGGCGAGAACTTCCTGGCCATCAATCCGGACGAGTGCATCGACTGCGGGGTCTGTGAGCCGGAGTGCCCGGTGGACGCCATCAAGCCTGACACCGAGGATGATCCGGACGGCAAGTGGCTGAAGCTGAATTCGGAATATTCGCGGGTCTGGCCGAACATCACGGTCAAGGGCGACCCCCCCGCCGACGCTGAAGCTTTCGAGCGCGAAACCGGCAAACTGGAGAAGTACTTCAGCGAGAAGCCTGGCCGCGGCTCCTGACCCGAGGCGGCGCCTGACCCTGCAGGTTCGGCGCCAAGCCTTTCTTTCGGCTCGATTTTATGGTATCGTCATACTCGACGTGGAGGTAAGCGGCTGTCGCTTGCCCCGTCGATGAACAGAAGAGCCGTCGCCGGCCGATAACGCCCGCCCAGGGCGAGGGTGTCTAAAGAGGTCTACTCCGTTCCCAGGATCGCCGTCCTTCGCGCACCCGCCGCGTTGTGGATCGGTTCGTCCCTGTGAGCGGCGTTTTCCTGACTCCGGATCGGCATCGCGGCGCATTTTGAAGGGTCTCGCAATGAGCAAGAACGGTCTGGACTTCCAGGTTGGCGATCATGTCGTCTATCCGGCGCACGGCGTCGGCCAGGTGCAGGCGATCGAGACCCAGGACGTCGCCGGTCTTTCGCTTGAAGTCTATGTGATCACCTTCGACCACGAGAAGATGACCCTGCGCGTGCCCACCGGCAAGGCGCGCAGCTCGGGCCTCCGCTCCCTGGCCGAAGGCGACGTGGTCAGCCAGGCGCTGAACACCCTGAAGGGCCGCGCCCGCGTCAAGCGCACCATGTGGAGCCGCCGCGCCCAGGAATACGAAGCCAAGATCAATTCCGGCGACCTGATCTCCATCGCCGAGGTGGTCCGCGACCTGCACCGCGCCGAGAACCAGCCGGAACAGTCCTATTCCGAGCGTCAGCTCTATGAATCGGCGCTCGACCGCATGGCCCGGGAAGTGGCCGCCATCGAGCAGATCGACCGCGACGCCGCCATCGTCATGCTGAACAAGTCGCTGCTTGTGAAGGCCTCGGCCGCCGCCTGAGCCTGCGCGCTCCAGACGATCAAGACGCCCGGCCTAAGCGCCGGGCGTTTTTCGTTGGCCTCAAGGGGGCTTGGCGCCGCCCCCCGCCCCATGGCATCGCTCCAGCCCAAGCCGGCCCGGTAGCTCAGCAGGACAGAGCAGCGGTTTCCTAAACCGAAGGTCAGGGGTTCGAGTCCCTTCCGGGCCGCCAGCGCAAAGCCTTGTAGCGTAAGGGTTTACGAGCACGTAACTGCAGCAAGGGCCACAGGCGAGCCCGAGCGTTAAATCAGTCGCAGACAAGCCTCGACATCAGTAATGATAACGACATTGCGCGATTTCGAGCTGCTGGGCGACGCCTGCGCCGCTGACCCTGTAGACGAGACGATCTTCCAGAGTGATCCGACGGGACCACCATCCCTTGAGTTCGCCGCGAAGGGGTTCTGGCTTGCCCGTGCCTTGGAACGGCGTTCGCATGCATTCTTTGGTGAGGCCGTTCAGTCGCACCAGAACATTGGCGTCGGTCTTCTGCCAGTGGAGATAGTCGTCCCACGCCTGGTCGGCGAAGACCAGCCTCACGGCTCGATGAGCTGCCGCTCTGAACCGGCGCCTGCATCGAGCTGGGCGATCGCCTCGGTGAGACGCTGAGCATTGGCCGACCGGGAGACCAGATGCAGTGTCTCCTCCATGGCGTTCCAGTCGGCCAGCGACACCATCACCACCGCCTCGCCGCGCGTGCGGGTCACCACGATGGGCGCACGATCATCCACGACCTTGTCCATCACCTTCTTCAGGTTCGCGCGGGTGTCGGAATAGCTGATGACATCCATCTTAAGGGTCTCCTCCCAGCCAATATGTACCAAAGATCGTACAATACAAGCGCTGTGGGTGTGAGCTGGGTCGCCTGAATCTCTTCCGTCTCGCGTCGGCGCCAGAGCAGTCGTCGGAATTGCTCCTAACGCATATCTGGCGCCCCAGAGGCGACCACCGGACCCGCCCGATCCAGCACCCACGCCGGCAGGCCGGCGACCAGGTCAAAGCCGAGGCTCGCATAGAGCGGCCGGCCGGCTTCGGTGGCGCCCAGGTGGAAGCGCGCCACGCCGCGGCGCCGGTAGTCATCGATCACGTGAGTGAGCAGGGCGCGTCCCATGCCCTGGCCCTGTCGCTCAGGCGGCGGGGCCATGAGCGTGACGCCGGCCGTATCGCCCGTCAGGGTCAGCGAGACGGTGCAGACCGGGCTGTCTTCGTCCCAGGCGACATAGGTCTCCACGCCTGAGGTCGGGGTGATGCTGACCTCGATACACCGGGCGATGACGTCGCGGGGCTCATCGAAGGCGGCGGCGATCAGGTCGCCCGCGACACCGACCAGCTCCGGGCCAAGCGCGCGAACAACCTTGATCGTACGGGTCGGTTGAACCGCGACGTCAGGGCGAAGCACCATGAGTGGGGCCGCGCCGACGCCGGAGAGGCCAAGCTGCGTCGCGAGCGGCGTCAGGGCCTCCGCGACCGCGGGCGTCATGAGCGCCACGAGCGGCCGATCTCGTTCCCTCGCCCGCGCTCCGGACCGAACGAGGAAGCCGGCGACATCGGCGTCGGCCCCCAGGATCAGGCGATTATGATCGGCAGAGATTTCATCGGTCAGGGCCAGGATGCAGCGCCGGGTCATGTGGAGTTCTGCGCCGGGCGCTGAGCACATCTGCATGGAGAGCGCGCGCACGCAGAGTTCAATCAACTCGTCGGTCTCGTTCACCCGAGGTCTCCCCGCGCGTCCTCACGCCTCGTCAGAGCTTCCAGGCGCGTCGGTTTTCAGGAAGGCCGCCGTCGCCTCGATGGCCTCCACCAGGCCCATCCGCTGGATCTCGACGCCGGGGGGCAGGCTGGAGAACAGGCGGGTCGGCGCCGCGGCGTCCAGCATGACGAAGACCCCCCTGTCGTCGGCGCGGCGGATCAGGCGGCCAAAGGCCTGGGCGATGCGGCCGCGTGCGATGGAGTCGTCGTAGCCCTTGCCGCCGAAGCGAACCCGGCGGGCCTTGTGCAGGATGTCGGGTCTCGGCCACGGCACCCGGTCGAAGACCAGCAGGCGCAGGGACCGGCC
>NZ_JBALUY010000071.1:0-18772 GCF_036963605.1 Phenylobacterium sp.
CCCCTGCTGACCGCCACCCTGTTCGCCGGGGCCGTGACCACCCTGGGGCAGGCGGCGCGGGATCAGGACGCCGGCGGCGGCCTGCTGGGCGACGCGGGGGACGCGGCCGCCATCGAGGCCTCGCGGGTGGGCGGCCGGCTCATCGACCGGGAGCTTCAGGTCCGGCCCTCCATCCGGCTTCGGCCCGGGGCGCCCGTCCGGGTGCTGATCACGCGGGATCTGGTTCTGGAGCCTTACAATCCATGACCCGGATCACGCGCCCATCCCGCTGGAGCCCGCCCCGCTGGATCTGGGCCGGCGCCGCAGTCCTGGCGCTGGCCTGCGGGGCCGCGGCCTGGCCCCGCAGCGGCCCCCCGCCGCTGTTGATCAATGAGAGCCCCAGCCTGCCTGAAGGCGTCTACGGTCTCGAGCGTCGAACCGCCGGGCTGGGCGCGACGGTGGCCGTGGCCCAGCCGCCGGCGGGGCGCGCCTATCTGGCGGCTCTGGGCATGCCCGGGGAGGTGATGCTGATCAAGCGCGTGGCCGCTGTCCAGGGTGACCGGGTCTGCCTGGACGGCGAGCGCCTGACCGCCGGGTCGCAGACGCGCCGGGTCCGCCGCCGTGACGGCCAGGGCCGGGTTCTGCCCCTGTGGGCCGGTTGCAGGCTGCTAGGGCCCGGCGAGCTTTTCCTGCTGGGCGACACGCCCGGCAGCTTCGACAGCCGATATTTCGGCCCGGTGCATCGCGACCAGGTCATCGGCGTCTATCGGGAGATCTTCACATGGTGAAATCAACATTGACGGCGCTTTGCCTCCTGGCCTGCTCCGGGTCGGCACAGGCCCAGAACGAACCGCTGGACTGGTCCGGCGCCGGCGGCGACATGTTCGGCCGGTCCGTCCAGGAGGCATCATCGGAGGCGGGGGAGGGGCCGCCGCGGCTGCCCTCCCTGAGCCAGCCCTTCCAGGAGGAGATCGCCCAGGCGGCGGCGCGCCACGGCCTGGATCAGAAGCTGCTGCATGCTCTCGTTCTGACGGAGTCCGCCTATGCCCCGGACGCGGTCTCCGTCGCCGGCGCGGCGGGCCTGACCCAGCTGATGCCCGGCACGGCGCGGGAGCTGGGGGTGGCGGACCGGTTCGATCCCGCCGAGAACCTGCGCGGCGGCGCCGACTATCTGGCCCGTCAGATCCTCCGCTTCGGCGATCTTCGCCTGGCCCTGGCGGCCTACAACGCCGGGCCGGGTCGGGTGGCGCGTCTGGGGCGCACGCCGGACATCGCCGAGACCCAGGCCTATGTGGACCATGTGATCGAATGCTACCTGGCGCTGACGGCGGGCCGGCGCCCGCTCAGCCGCCTGCAATGCGGCCCGGATGGCCGGAGGGGGCCATGATCGAGCCCGGGAACCCGATCCCCGTGTCCGGCGGCGAGGCGTGCGGGGATGACGACCTGCTCACCCGCAAGGAGGCTTCGGCCTTTCTCGCCCAGTGCGGCGTGCCGCTGAAACCGGCGACCCTGGCCCGTCTGTGGTCCACCGGATCCGGCGGCCCGCCATGCCGCCACATCCGCTCCCGGCCCTATTATCCCAGGGGGCTCCTGCGGGAGTGGGCCAGGGCGCAGATGACGGAGGTCCGCACCGGCGCGCCGGCGGCGGCCAAGGGGCGGCGCCGTGCATAGGGTGCGCGCCTTCAGGCCGGGAGGCTCGCTGTGAGCGGCGGTGTCGAAGACGGTACGGAAGATGTGGGCGGACGGGACGACCGGCTGCTGGACTGGCCCCAGGTGGCCCGCATCGCCAGCATCAGCCGCTCGACCGCCTGGCGCATGGAGCGCGACGGCGCCTTTCCGCGCCGGGTGCGCGTCTCGCCGGGGCGGGTCGGCTGGTGGGAGAGCGAACTGACCCGCTGGAAACGCTCGCGCGGCGCCGAGACTCCGCCGCCGCCGCCGCGTAAGCCGGCGCGCACGCCCCAGCTTCCGGGCACGGCGCGGCCCATGCCGGCGCCCGGTGCGTCAGCGCCTCCGCCGCGCGCCGCGAAGCCCCGGCGGCGAGGCTCCAAGACGCCGAGCGCCCAGATGGACTTCGGCTTCTGACGTCAGCCGGCCTTGGGCTTATGTCCTCTCCTGGCGGGCTTTCGCCCGCCCTGTCCCAGTCCCATCTGCCTGGCCAGATCGGAACGGGCCTTGGCGTAGTTGGGCGCCACCATGGGATAGTCGTGCGGCAGGCCCCATTTGGCCCGGTATTCCTCCGGCGTCATGCCGTATTTGGCGGACAGGTGGCGCTTGAGGGACTTGTACCTGGACCCGTCCTCCAGGCTGATGATGTAGTCCGGGGTCACGCTCTTGCGGATCGGTACGGCGGGCTCCTGGGGCTCTTTTTCCGGCTCAGCGCCGGACGTCACACCGATCAGGGCTGCGTGCACGCCGGTGATCAGGCCCGCAAGGTCATCGGGCGCCACGGCGTTGTTGGAGACATAGGCTGTGACGATGTCTGCGGTCATGCCGGCCAGGTCGGCCTCGATGCGGGTCTCATCCATCAGTCGTGAACTCCGGGGCGCGGGGAAGAAGGCGTTACCTTGCATGGAACGGCGGGCGGTCGCAAACGTCCCGGTTGCGGCGTCAACGCCTCTGGGCGCACCAGGCGCGCGCTATGCCTGGCCGCTGCGCCGTCTTCGATGAGGAAGCAGTTGGTCGAAAGCCTCGGACTCGCCTGCGGGGGCCGCGGCGCTGCGCCTTCGGCGGGGTCGCAACCCTATGCGGGCGGGGCGCTGCAGCCGATATCGGCGTCAAGAGCCCTGAACGACCGCGTCTCCAGTCTGGGGAAGAGCGTGAGGTCGGCGCGGATCTCCACGGTCTCAAGATCGACCCGGAAGCCGCAGTAATCGGCGCTGCGCGGCGTCGACTGATCGAAGATGAACGCGGTCATTCGCCCTTCCGCCGTGGCGAGCACCTTCCAGTAGCCGGACGGCACGCGGTGCCGCCGCCGGCCGTCCGGCATGGGCAGTTCGGGCATGGGACGCTCGTAGAACGGGCCGGTCAGCACATAAAGGGCCCCGGGCGACAGGCCGTCGGTGCGGGTCACCAGCTCCCGCTCGCGGGCTTCCAGATGTTGCCAGGACGCCTGGTTGAGGGCTGAGCCCTGCGGCGTGATGTTCGACAGATAGTTGGTGTCGGGAGCGAAGGGCGTGCCGGAGAAGGCCGCCAGCGGGGCCTGATGCCCCCGATCTATGCCGAGTGCGGCGGATGCGCTGTCGTAGTCCCCCGGCGCCAGGGTTTCCTCTTCTCCCAGCCAGGGGTCTGCCTGCCAGCGCCGTCCCTGGGATGGTCCGATGGTTTCGGCGGTCACCCGGTAGGCGACCCAGTCCGCGAACTTTGTCCGGTCATTGGAGGACAGGGTGTAGATTTCGCGTACGACCAGGTCGTTCGTGGATGACGCGCCTGCGGGGCAGCCATGCAGGCAGTGAAAGGTATGAACCTCGGCCTCGTCCGCCATGGCGGACGTTCCGGCGAGGGCGAGGGCGGCTGCAGCGACGTTGACAATCCAGCCCATCGACCTCTCTCCTTATGGTTGTCTTGTGCGCTGAGTCGCGGCGTCATTCAATTCGGGGATGCATCATGGCCAAGACGGCTGCGGCGACGGCGCCGAAACCGAAGGACCCGGTCAAGCGCTTGGTCTTCTTCTTCGACGGGACCACCAACACCCTGGACGCCCGGTTTCCCACCAATGTGGTCAAGCTCGCCCAGAGCATCGCCCCGGTCGCCAGGGGCGTGTCCCAGCTCATCTACTATGATCGGGGCGTGGGGTCCGACGCGGGCGAGAAGGTCCGGGGCGGGGCTCTCGGCCACGGCTTGGACAAGAACCTCTACGAGGCCTACTCTTTCCTGCTTTTCAACTACACGCCGGGCGACGAGATCTACGTCTTCGGCTTCAGCCGCGGGGCCTTTACGGCGCGATCGTTCGTGGGGCTGATCTACAACTGCGGCGTGTTGAGAAGACGGGACGCCGGCGACATCGCTGAGGCCATTGCGTTCTATCGCAGCCGTGATGAGCTGGACCATCCGCTTTGTGAGCGGATGATGGAGTATCGGCGCAAATACTCCCTGGAGGTCTGCGTGGATCCCCGGGAAGACGAGTGGCGGCAGAGAACGGTCCCGAACTACCGACCCGGCGATGCGCAGCCCCTGGAGATTAGCTACCTGGGCGTCTGGGACACGGTGGCGGCCCTGGGTCTGCCGGCGCACTGGTGGCTGTCCCGGCTCGACCGGCGCAAATATCAGTTCCACGACGCCCAGCTGGCGCGCTTTGTCCGGCGCGCCCGCCATGCGGTCTCCCTAGACGAGCGGCGCCGGACCTTCGCCCCGACCCTGTGGCACAATGTGGACGCGCTCAATGCGGCTCAAGGCGTGCCGTCCTCGGACCCGGACGCGCCCTATCAGCAGCAGTGGTTTCCGGGCGACCATGGCTCGGTCGGGGGCGGGGGCGATATCGAGGGGCTGTCCGACGCCGCTCTGGACTGGATCGTGGACGGGGCCCGGGAGGCGGGCCTGAATGTGGACGCCATGCCCTCGTCACGCATCTTCGAGATCGTGCCCGATCACCGGGTCCCGCTGGAGAATGTCAGTCCGCCGCGGCATCCCACCCTGTGGCAGCGTATTTCCGCATGGGTGCAGCGGCGGTTTCAAAAGGCCGACCGGACGGGGCCTGAGCATCTTCACGAAGTTCACGACAGCGCCCGGCGGCGCTGGCTGGACCTGCCCGACAACCTGCCCGGCGGGCTGTATCGCCCCGCTTCACTCAGACGGGTCGCGGACCAGCTCAATGAACTGGACCCCAAGGCGTACGGTGTGGATCGGCCCCTGAGCGAGCTCAATGATCCGGCCCTGTTTGGCCGGCATGAGGTCCGACCTAACGAAAGTCTCGGGTCCATCGCCCTGAAGACCCTTGGATCCAGAGACAAGGCCAGAATCATCTTCGAGGCGAACCGGGACAAGATGCCGACGCCCGCCAAACTGCGCGCCGGTGATGTGCTGAGGATCCCGCGCGCCTGACAGGCGCCGCCGCCGGTATGCCGCGTCAGTCCCGGTCCGCCGAGAAGGCCGTATCCCGTTGGGTGCGGAGCTCATCGAGGCGTCCGGTGAGCGCCCGGCTGATGTTCTCGTATGCTGTGCCGCCCAAGGCGAGGCGGCGGGGCGGATTCTCGGCGTCGCCGGCGGCGATCATGGCCTGGGCCGTGCGCTGCGCGTCGCCCTTGATCTCGAAACCTCCGCCTGTGACGGCGCGCCTCACATCGCCCGCCGGCGTTGCGTCGTAGACGGCCATGGGTTCAGCCACGTCCAGCCCGGAGCCGAAGCCCGCCGCGGTTGGGCCGGGCTCGACCAGGGTGAACCGGACGCCGAAGTGTTCATCCGTGCCGAACCGCGCAGGTTCATTCGGTAGACCCTCCTCATCCAGTCGCCGGTCGCCACGCCAGGAGGCGAGCTTCCATCTCGGTGGTCATGTCCTCGATGCTGCTCGCCCCTTGTGGGAGGGGGCGTGGGCCTTCCGCCTGGACCCTCCAGGCGCAGGTCATCAGGCGGTCGGCGCTGCGTATGGCGTCGGCTGCGGGCCACCACTGTTTCAGCGCCTGGCCCAGACTGGGCCGATAGTCCTCGGGTTCGGGACCGAGCAGCACCAGGGGCGCGATGGCCGCGAGGGCATCGTCGCGGGTCGCCAGGATTGTCCTGACGTGTCGCGCCTCGCTGGCCTGGACGGCGTCGGCGAAGTAGCTGAGATAGGTGATGTCCCAAGCGGCATTTCGAACGCCGGCGAGGGCCTTGGTCCTGTCGTTCCCGCGGAGCCCCTTCATCATCTTCGACGGTCGCCGCCCCGAGAAATAAACGGCGGCGAAGAGCGCGGCCGGGCCACAGAGCTGGAAGTCCTCGTACATCCAGTCGATCAGGCGCTCGAACCGGGCTGCTGGCTTCAGGTCATCGAGCTCCAGGCCGGCGATCTTCAGAGCGGCCACATAGTTCCGTCGCCAGCGGCGAAGTGGCCTGGCGAGGTCCGCCGTCTCTCTCGGCGCCGGTCCTGCGACTGTCAGCGCCGACGTGCGGCCGAACGCGAAGTCGATCCAGGCCTGCGCGTCTCCGCCCCGATCAGCGGCGCGGAACCAGGCGAGTTCATCGAGAGCGGCGGTCTTGCCCTGGACCTGCGCCAGCTCGTGGAAGGAGATCGATGGATCGATGTCGAGGTCCATCGCCTTGCAGAAGGCCATCAGGCGGACAGCCGATAACTGGGCGTCGTCTGGCTCCGTGCCAGCGCCCAGGCGGCAGGCCTGGGCCAGGCGGGAGATGAAGTTGCGATCCGCCATGACCACGAGGTTCCAGCCCTCGAGGTCATGGGCGCACCGAATCGCGGCGATGTCCAGATAGCCGACGGACGGCGGAGTGAAGCCAGGGACGAGATGGCCCGAGGTTTGAAGCTTGCGGCCGAGAGCCGCCACGTCGCTGAAGGGAAAACGAGGGTCGAATGTGAAGGTGACGCTTCCGGACATGGTCACATCGTGTCTAGGTGAGCGTCTAGCCGCGCCAGGATCGCATCCAGGCTTGGCTGTTCGCGGTAGTAGAGGGCCCGGGTCAGGTCGTAGGCTTCAACATAGCGGCGACGGGTCGCGGGGTCTTCGAGGGTGAAGGCGGGATTGTTGCGCAGGACAGGCTCGTCCCCGGCCGGAAAGCGCCTGCGCTTGTGGTCGAGGTAAGCGTCACTTCCGATGAAGCCCAGGACCTGCTCATCGGCGAGGAGACAGTAGACGTCGTAATAGTGGCGCATGAAGTTGGTCGGCATGTCCCCCGACGCCTGCTGCCGACGATATTTGGTCGAGATGGTCTGCAGCTTCTCGACGAGCGTATAGCCCGGGTCATAGCAGCGGGCGTCAACGGCCCGGTTGTCCATCAGGCCTTCGAGGCCGGCGGCGCTCGCTCGATCCCAGACCCATGACGAAATGAGGCGCGGGGCGTTCGGAGAGACCTGATCGAAGCCGGCTTCGAGAAGCACGCCTGCCTTCACGCCCTGGGGCAGGGGTGTCAGCTCCGGATAGATCAGACGGATGCCGGCGCTGAAGAGTCGGTCGTTGTCGAAGGCGTGGTCTCTGAGGACCTCGACGATTCCGGGAATGGCGAGCTGAGGCGCGAGGCCGTCGAAGAAGGCGCGCCTCTGGTCAATATGGGCGGGCTTGGTGTGATTGCGCCCTGTGGGCACCGGGTGGTTCGGGTGGATGAGGATGTCGATGTCCTCGGAGAACCGGTCGATCAGGCCGTATCCCTTTGACAGGGAAGTCCCGCCCTTGAGTTCGAAGGCCATGCCGAGCTGCTGCAGGCCCCAAAGGACATGCATAATCCAGTAGTCTTTCTCGACCAGGGCGGGGTCGATCGCCATCTCGCCCGCGACCACCTCGATCAGGACGGCGTAGTCTTCGGTCTCGTGAAGAAGCGGCATCTCTGTCAGGCCGCCTGGAACGCCCGGGAGACGAGCTTCCCGGCGCGAACCGAGCCGAAGTCCCGGGCCGCCCTGGCCAGGCGAACGGGATCCATGGATCGCGCGCGTTCGAGCGCCCGGGGCAGAAGCTCGGCCTTGTCTTCCGCCAGCCGGTCCATGGTCTGCAGGAGATCGACCAGCAGGACCTCCTGGGTGAGGCGCGTCGGAACGGAGGGCTTCTTGCGAAAGTCGTAGGTCCGGCCGCCGAGCTTGAACCGGCCGTGTCGCTTGAGATTGTAGACCACCGGCTCGTTGTACAGCTGCGTCGAGCCCACTCCCAGGCCATTGAACGCACTCGGAGACACCATCAGGAAGCGGTCATCCTTCAGGAAGGCCTCGACCAGCTTCTCGGGACGGGCGGGCGCCTTGCCGAACCGGGTCTGACGGGGCGCCATGTAGACGCCGCCGGAGACCTTTTCCAGCCGGCCTTCGTCCAGCAGTTGCCGCACGTGGCGGTCTACAGCATTGGACCACTTCTCGAGGTCCTGACGACGATAGACCTGACCGGGTCGCAGCCGTTTTTTCAGTTCGTTCAGCGCGGACATGAACACCTCCGAGCTCGATGTAGGAGCCCTTCGCCGATGGTGCAACATATTTGATTTAAAATCCATGCACACCCTATCGGCTGTGGCGATGCTCGCCCTTGCGCCGGGCCGTTTGCGACCTCGCCCGCTCAATGGCGACGAAACCCGGGGCCGATGCCCTTGCCGAAAATGGAAATGCTACGGTTGTGAACCTGAAGGCGAGCTTCTGTCCGAACAACGCTATTGTTCCGGGCTGAAGTTGCATCCACGATCCTGGCATAGGTTGGGGAGTCGACGTGAAGAACACTGATCAGGATGCCGAGTGGCGCGGCGCCCACTTGGAATGACTGAAGCGCGATCGGCGGACGACGGTGGGTAACCGTTCAAGATCAGGCCGCACGCCAGGAGGAGAACCCGACCGCCTCCTAGTGTTGGCCGGCGGAGCCCGGCACTTCTGGATCAAGCTGCAGTGGGAGGCCAATCGGCTGAAGACTGCCCGGGAGGCTGCACCCTTCGACCTGATTTCGACCCTCTACGGCGCGATCAATTTCGCCATCACCGCCCAGTCGCTGGAGGACTGGACGATCAAGGCTCTGACCAGGCGCGACCGTCGCAACGGTTTGAATGCAGGCTCCTATCGCAAGGCCATCGCCGAAGCGGTGCCGATGCAGCCCGCCTTTCGCGATATCGCCAACACCGCCAAGCACGGAGAATATCGCGACGACAACTGGTTGGGCGGAACGGTCGAACTGGTGCACACACCGGGCTTCACGGGCACCGCGAAAGAGTATGTGCTGATCTACCATGGCGACGGACCGACCGCTCAGACCAGTTTGGAGGTGTTCGACCAGGCCACGCGGCAGTGGCGCTTCTATCTCACCCGAATGAGGGTTCCCGGCTTCGAAGGACTGCCGACACGCTGACGGGCTCGCGAGCCAAAGGGTACGACAGGATCGGTCGCGGGAGGGGCGCGCAACGGCCAATGGCCGTCGAACGGACGGACAAATCATCCTAGCATGCGGACAGCATCAAGGAGGGCCCATGTCCGGACGGCGCGATCGCAGTCATGCCGGTTACGGGTCGCCCTTCGCGAACCTGGTCTATGCCTATCGTCAGAGCGACGGGGCGATCGTCCATGTTCGCGACGTCGACAGCGGCTTCGACGCGGACCTGCTTTGCCCGGCTGCGACCTGCCGATCGCCGCTGACCGCCCGCAAAGGGCCCCTGGGGCGAGCAGAGCATTTCGCGCACAGGCCGGGAACGCGTCCCTGCACCTGGAAGGAAACGTCGGCGCACTATGAAGCGAAGGCGGCGCTCGCTGCGGCCCTGACCCTGACCCTGCCCGCCGGCGTCGCCGAGTTCGAGGGAGCCAGGCTGGAGGTCAGTCGGCAAGGCCGTTTGGATTTCGACGATGTCTCGATCGAGTTTCGGATGGACGGCATTACCCCCGATGTCGTGCTGCGCAAATCGGTCAATGGCGTGGTGCATGAACTGCTGGTCGAGGTGAAGGTCACCAACGGCTGCGGACCGGAGAAGATCGCGCGGATTCGGGAGGGGAAGCATGCGGCTGTCGAAATCGATCTCGCGCGCTGGAAGCACGCGAGCGTCGAGGACATCCATGCCGCCGTTCTGCGCGATGCGCCGCGTAGCTGGCTCTACAACGACAAGATCGAGGCCGGCGTCGGGGCCCTGAAAGCAGAAGCGCAGGCGCGGGCCGAAGCGGCGGCCAAGGTGCTTCTCGATCGCGCGCGTGCGGTGGCCGGCGCCCGGGCCTCTCATCCGAAAGGGCTGGAAGCGGTCGCTGCGCTCGACGCAATTGGAGAGGGGCGGCTGTGCCGTGTGAAAGTGGATTCCGACGGGGTGTTCTCCGTACCTTCGGAGGAGTGGCAGGCCGCCCTGGCGTGGCGGTATGTGATCGTTGAGTACGGCGACAGCTATCTGTCTCGGGGGTTCTCGCTGACCACCGCGGCGACCTGGATGAGGGCGAGCGGTCTTGTCCACCCCGGCTTCCGGGAACCGCTTGAGAGCAATGTCATCAGGGCCCTGAAGCGAGCCGATCCGGGTTTCCGCAGTCCGCAGATGCTGGTGAAGCAGTATTTGCAGGGCGTCGCCCGGCTGGGTCCTCTCATCTCCACGGAGAATGATCGGTGGGAGCGGCGGCCGGCGTTCGACGTCGCCGTGCGAAAGTCTCAGGATGATGAGCGACGCCGGGTCCAACGTACTGAGGGCGTTCGCCGGCGGGTGCTGACCCTGGTGGCCCAGGCGACCGAGAAGGAACGCGAGGGGTTTGAGGTCCGGACATGGGAGCGCGAGCCGGTCGAAGGTCTGGGTCTGACGCTCGATGCGATCGTCCGCGACGCGAGTTTTGAGGCCTTCGAGGAAGGGCTTAGCCGCATCGAGGCCGCCGTGGGCTGGCGCGGCGTCTGGGAGGACGGCTCGACCTATGGGCTTCCACTGGACGGAGCGATCCGGCGGGGTGTCGAGGCCAAGCTTGCGCGAGAGGCCGCCGATAAGGAGGCGAGGCGGGAAGCGGAACGCTCAAGAATTCAGGGGCTCGTCGAGAGGATCGAGGCCTGCGCGGTCCGACTGATGGGACCGGATGAGGGGCTGGGGTGGATGGCGCCCCGCCGCGCCGCGCTCCTGATCTCGGACGCTGCGCGGAATGAAGCGCATGTGGCTCTCGCGGATTTCGAGCGGGCGCTGAAGGCGCAGGCGGCCCTGGATGACCTGGCGGCGGAAATGCGGGCGATCCTGGAGAAGGCGGCGGAGGTGCGATTCGGGGATGCGACGTCCTTGTTTCTCCACACGGGAAACAATCACTGCCGGGGCCAGCATCCCTGGACCTATACGGTGGACAGACACACCCTCAGGGAGGCTCTCCATGCCGTCGCGATGGCTCCAGCGCCTCGGCGTCGCAAATACTGAATCCCGGGGACCGGACCGGTCTACCTGCTGATAGTGTTCCTTCAAGGCTGCCTGCCTGATGTTCCTTCGTCGGCGGAGGGATTGAAGAACCGCAGCGCGGAACGCGCAGTCATTGCGTAGTCGGGCGCGGCAGCCGAGCTTTCTGCGGACGGGTTGACGACTGAAAGAAGCAGGGCTTCCAGCCGGGTGATCGCGGCCTGTTTCTCGGCCATGTAGTTGTGCTGCACATAGACCGCCATTGTGATGGGCGATCCTCCGCCCAGATCGCCGGCATGGTTGAGAAGCTTGGACAGGATGAAGGGGCTCACGCCGGCGATAGCCAGGCGGGTGGCGCCGCTGCGCCGAAGGTCGTGCACGGTGATGTCGGGCGACCCGATGCCCTCCCGGATGTCACGCATGGCATGGCTGATGGCCGCCGGCGAAAGGCATGGCGACACCTTGCTGCGGCCGACGAAAACAAAGGGGGAGGGGGCCTCCCCGGGCTGCGGCTCGGGCCGCAGCGACATCGCCTCCCGGATCAGGGAGATCGCCGTGCCGCAAAGCGGAACCGCTGTGACCCGGCCAGCCTTGGTCTTCTCCGCCGGGATCGTCCAGACGCGCGCTGCGAAATCGATCTCGGGCACGCGCATCATGGCGATCTCGCCCCGGCGCTGAAGCGTCAGCATGGCCAGCTGGATGGCGATGCGGACCGGCCGGCTGACCATCACCGGCTCGTCACGGCCTCCGGGCAGGGGGCGCCTTAGACCCGAGGGATCGATGAGCGCGCTCCACAGCGCCCGGGTCTCCTCATCAGTGAGGATGCGGGTGCGGGGGGGTTCCTCGGCAAGGTCTGCGAGCTCTCCGGCCGGATTGCGGGTCACCCGGCCTTCCAGCGTGCCCCATGCATAGATCTGGCGCAGCAGGCCCCTGACCCGGTTGGATGTGACGCCGCGGCCCGCCGCCAGCAGCTCCCGTAGCGGCTTCCTGACGGCATCCCGGGTCAATGCCTCGACCCTGATGGAGCCGAGGGACGCCAGATACTTCCTGTACAGGTAGCGCTCGGCCTTGATGGTCTGGGGACGCTTACGCCGCCGACTGGGGCGATACTCGCCGGTCTCGCAGACGGCGAAGTAGGCTTCAGCCAGGTCATCGACCGTGCGGATGGCCTCGGCCTTGGCCTCAGCCTTCTTGAGCTGCCGCCGGGTTGCCGGGTCTCCGCCGTCATCGACTTCGGTCTGTATCTTGCGGGCGCGGGCCCTGGCGCCCGCCACGGTGAGCGCCGAGGTGTCGCCGGTCGCGTGCTCCGGCGGAACGTAGTGGCCGAGTCGGATGCGCGGTTGACTTCCGTCCGGTCGGCGGTACCTGTATCCCCAGATTTTGGTGTCCGAGGACACCCGGAGATAGAGCCCCTTGAGGGCTGTATCCCAAAGCTCCAGACGGCCGCCTTCGACGGCCTTGGCCGACGACACTGTCCGGTCCGTGAGCTTCAAAGTCGGCATCCAGTTCTCCGATGAGCCCCTTCTGCTGGGGCACATATGGGGCACAGATTGCAGCAACTCGAAGAATAGCGGTGAAATGCAGTGGCGTCAAAAACGCTAATTGGAACAACGCACTAACACTGTCCTGAATAGTGATGAAAAGTGCCGAAAACAACCTATGATAGCGCTGGGGGTCAAGGGGTCGCAGGTTCGAATCCTGTCGCTCCGACCATTTCCTGAATCTGGAATGGATCGATCCGGGGCCGCTTTCGGGCGGCCCCGCGATTGCTCACCCCCGCTCGGCCCACCGGAGCAGCGGGATCAGGGGCACGCCCCACAGGACGCCGGCCACCGGATAGAAGATCAGGTCCACCCAGAAGCTGTCCGGCAGGGCGTCGGCCACCACCGTCGCCAGCCAGATGTAGAAGGCCAGGAACGTCAGCGTGGCGATGGCGGCGATGATGCGGCGGGTGCGTCCGGGCATGGGGCTCATCGCTTGTTGCGGGTGAGGAAATAGACCAGCAACACGATCACTGACCCGGCCATGGCCCAGATGACCCAGCGGATGTCGCCCATGGCGTGGGCGCCGAACACCCGCACGGCCAGGAACCAGCCGCAGGCCGCGCCGGTCAGGGACGCCAGCAGGGTGCGGGCGATGCCGCGTCCGCCGGTCAGCAGGTCGGCGATCCAGCCGAGGGCCAGGACCCCCGCGACCGCCAGGATGATGTCCAGATGCTGCACGTCTCGCTCCGTGGTGGCGGCGACCGCTTGTCGCTGCGCCGATTTGCGACTGGTCCTTACGCTATTCCGTGGGCATAGGGGAAACGTCGGGCCGTCCGGTCCGCGCTTTTGCTCCTTTAGTGAACGACGGCTGGCCAATGAACCGTTTTTCCGCATGGGATCGCTCGCGTCCGGTGGCGATCTGGCTGTTCTGCGTGGCGGCGCTGGTCTTCACCATGGTGGTGGTGGGCGGGATCACCCGGCTGACGGGCTCCGGCCTGTCGATCACCGAGTGGAAGCCGATCATGGGCGCGCTCCCCCCGATGAACGAGGCGGACTGGACCGAGGCCTTCGCGCTGTACCGGGAAATTCCCCAGTACCAGCAGGTCAACGCCGGCATGACCCTGGGCGAGTTCAAGGGCATTTTCTGGTGGGAGTGGATCCATCGCCAGCTGGGCCGGCTGATCGGCGCGGCCTTCGCCCTGCCGTTCCTGGCGTTCCTGGCCCTGAAGATGGTCCCGCGCCGGCTGGTGCTGCGCTGCGTGGTGCTGCTGGGCCTGGGCGGGCTGCAGGGCCTGATCGGCTGGTGGATGGTGTCGTCCGGGCTGAGCGAACGGGTGGACGTGGCGCCCGAGCGCCTGACCGTCCACCTGGGTCTGGCCTTCATCATCTTCATGGGCCTGATCTGGACCGGGCTGGAGGCCTGGTTCGGGGAGGACCGCACCCGCTCGCCCGCGGGCTGGAGCCGGTTCGCCGCCGTGGTGCTGGGCGTGGTGTTTGTCCAGAGCCTGCTGGGCGGGCTGGTGGCGGGCTCCAAGGCGGGCATGGTCTATACGGACTGGCCCCTGATGAACGGCATGGTGCTGGCTCCCGTGAATTGGGGGCAGGGGGCGCTGGCCTTCCTGCACGATCAGGCGCTGGTCCAGTTCAATCACCGGATCATGGCCTACGGGCTGCTGGCGCTGACCACGGTCTATGCGGTGCAGGTGATCCGCGCGAAGCTGGCGCAGGGCGCCGGGGCCTCGGCCTGGGTGCTGCTGGCGCTGGTCTGGGCCCAGGCGGTGCTGGGGATCGCCACCCTGATGCACGCCGTGCCGCTGTCGCTGGGCGTGCTGCACCAGGCCGGCGCGGCCGTGGTGCTGGGCGCGGCGACGGTGAATCTGTGGCTGGTGCGGCGCTCGCAGCCCCGGATGTTCGGCTGAATGGATGGGTATTTTAATACCGTATCGAAAAAGTCCTTCCGGAACAGTGCAATAGCCTTCATTGACGCCGAATAACGTCGTTGACGAACGCCGCCGCCCCCTCTATTGACCCCGCTTCCGCGCGGCGTCGGTCCCACGATCTGCGTCCGCGACCCGATTTCGCCTCAGGACACCTGATCATGTTGAAGACCACCACGGCTTCCCTGAAGCCGGCCGAGGTCGAGAAGAAGTGGATCCACATCGACGCCGAGGGCGTCGTTGTGGGCCGTCTCGCGACCTTCATCGCCAACCGCCTGCGCGGCAAGCACCGCCCGGACTACACCCCGCACGTTGACTGCGGCGACTATGTCGTCGTGACCAACGTCGACAAGGTGGTGTTCACCGGCAAGAAGAACACCGACAAGGTGTACTACCGCCACACCGGCCATCCCGGCGGCATCAAGGCCACGACCCCGGAGAAGGTCCTGGGCGGACGCTTCCCCGAGCGGGTTCTGGAAAAGGCCGTCGAGCGCATGCTGCCCAAGGAAAGCCCCCTGGCCCGCAAGCAAATGACGCACCTGCGCCTTTTCGTCGGTAGCTCGCACACCCACGAAGCCCAACAGCCGGAAACGATCGACTTCAAGTCGGCCAACTCCAAGAACACCCGGACCGTCTGATCATGACCGACGCGACCAATACCGAAATCGACACCGCCGCCCCGGCCGACACGCCCGCCGCCACCGGATTCGATGCCCTGAAGGGCATGGGTTCCGAAGGTGAATCGGCGCCGACCTACGTCCAGGAGCTGGACTCGCTGGGCCGCGCCTATTCGACCGGCAAGCGCAAGAACGCCATTGCCCGCGTGTGGATCAAGCCCGGCTCGGGCAAGATCACCGTCAACGGCAAGGAGCTGAACGCCTATTTCGCGCGCCCCGTGCTGCAGATGATGGTGGCCCAGCCGCTGACCGTCACCGACCGCACCACCCAGTTCGACGTGGTCTGCACCGTCCAGGGCTCCGGCCTGTCGGGCCAGGCCGGCGCCATCCGCCACGGCCTGTCGCACGCCCTGACGCACTATGAACCCGAGCTGCGCAAGGTTCTGAAGCCCCACGGCTTCCTGACCCGCGACAGCCGCGTCGTCGAGCGCAAGAAGTACGGCCGCGCCAAGGCCCGCCGCAGCTTCCAGTTCTCGAAGCGCTAAACCGTTCACGCGGTTTGGATCTGGGGCGCTTCGGGGACACCCGAAGCGCCCTTTTTCTTTGTTACGATATGTGATGGCAGGGCAACTGACCGACTGTCAGTTGCCTGAGTTGCGCCGTTGCCACTGGGAAAAGGCCCCTCGGCGGGGCGTCCAACTCCTTTCCTGATGATGAGTTGGACGAGCTGACATAATGTCTGTTGACGAGAGGTCCTCGATAGATCCCCATACCCGAAGGGATGCACATCTGTTTCGCTAATGCGGAGATGTGCCCGGTGTTCAGGAAAAAGCGGAAGCCTGCGGAGCCGATCGATTCGGTCTCGGTGCGCGTGCTCGGCCGCGCCATTGACGGCGAGGGAAGATGGGGCGTTCTGGCCGTTCCATTGATCTTGCTCATCCTACTAGTGGCCAGCGTTGGGGTGGCTGGCGGTGTCGCGTCCCTCAGCAGGTTGTTGACGGGGGCCTCCGTCGTTACTGAACCCGCAACCGGTCGGTTGCCGGAAGGACCATTGAATTGACCCACACCATCTTCATCGACGGCGAGGCCGGGACCACGGGGCTGGAGATCCGCGAGCGGCTGGAGGCGCGCGCGGATCTGGAGCTGCTGCTGCTGGGCGAGCGGCGGCGGGATGTGGACGCGCGGCGCGAGGCGCTGAACGCGGCCGATGCGGTGATCCTGTGCCTGCCCGATGACGCGGCGCGGGACGCGGTGGCGATGATCGAGAACCCGAAGGTGAAGGTGATCGACGCCTCCACGGCCCACCGGGTCGCGCCCGGCTGGACCTATGGCTTTCCCGAGATGGATGCGGACCAGCGCGCGGCGGTGGCGGGATCGACCCGGGTGTCGAACCCCGGCTGCTATCCCACCGGCTTCATCGCCCTGATGCGGCCGCTGGTGAAGGCCGGGCTGGTTCCTGCGGACCATCCTGTCAGCGTAAATGCGGTCAGCGGCTATTCCGGCGGCGGCAAGGCCATGATCGCCGAATTCGAGGCGCCGGATGCGGCCACGGCGCACCGGGCCTATGGGCTGACCCTGACCCACAAGCATGTGCCGGAGATGACGCGCCACGCGGGGCTGAGCCGGCCCGTGCTGTTCGCGCCGGCCGTTGGCGCCTATCGCCAGGGCATGCTGGTGGAGGTTCCGCTGCACCTGTCGGTCCTGCCGGAAACGCCGTCCATCGAGCGCCTGCACGGCGCGCTGGTGGAGGCCTATGCCGGGGCCCGGTTCGTGGAGGTGGCGGATCTGGAGACCACCGAGGCCATGACCGGCATCGAACCCGAGGGCCTGAACGGCACCAACCGCCTGCGGCTGCATGTGTTCGGCGAGCGGGGCGGCGCCCAGGCGCGGCTGGTGGCCCTGCTGGACAATCTGGGCAAGGGCGCCTCGGGGGCGGCCGTGCAGAACCTGAACCTGATGCTGGGCCTGGACGAGGGTCTGGGCCTGACCTGACCCCTGCAACCGGCGGGGCGAACCGGACGTAGCTGCGGCATGAGCCCGATCCTTCATCGCCGAATGCTGCTGACCGGGGCCGGCGCCATGGCGCTGGGCGCCTGTTCCGGACCGGCCGCAGCCGACCCGTCCGAGGCGCGCTTCGCCGACTCGCCCTTCCGCGACCTGAGCGAGGCCCGGTGGCGGCGGCGCCTGGGCCCCGCAGCCTATCGGGTTCTGCGTCAGGAGGGCACGGAGCAGCCCTACAGCAGCCCGCTGGACGACGAGCGACGTCGGGGAATCTACGCCTGCCGGGGCTGCGAGCTGCCGCTGTTCCGGTCGCGCTGGAAGTATGACTCCGGCACCGGCTGGCCCAGCTTTTACGATGTCATGCGGGACAATGTGGGGTTCAAGACCGACCGTCTGCTGGGCCTGCCGCGCACCGAGTACCACTGCGCCCGCTGCCTTGGGCATCAGGGCCACGTGTTCGACGACGGGCCCCGGCCCACGGGCAAGCGCTACTGCAACAACGGCGTAGCCCTGACCTTCCAGCCGGTCTGATCCGATCCCGGGTGGTGGAGGGGGCGGCCCAGGCGGTATGGGTGTCGGATGCCCCGGGCCCGAGAGAACCGCTGATGGAATTCCAGGACGACGCCTTTGTGCTGTCGGCCCGCGCGCACGGGGACACCGGCGTGGTGGTCGAGCTGCTGACCGAGCGGCACGGGCGCCATGCGGCCTATGTGGCGGGCGGGGCGTCGCGGCGGATGAAGCCGTTCCTGCAGCCGGGCGCGCGGGTGGTGGCCGACTACCGGGCGCGGACCTCGGAGCATCTGGGCTCGGCGAAGCTGGAGCCGGTGGGCGAGGGGCCTGCGGCCCTGTTCGACGACCCGCTGGCCCTGACCGGGCTGAACGCGGCGGCGGCGGTGGCCCAGGGGTCGTTGCCCGAGCGCGAACCCCATCCGGGGGCGTTCCTGGCCTTCGAGGCCCTGATGGGCGCGTTCGCCTTTCCCGACATCTGGCCCGCCGTATTCGTGCGCTTCGAGGCGGGCTTGCTGGAGGAGCTGGGCTTCGGCCTGGATCTGTCGAAATGCGCCGCCACCGGCGCGGCGGACGACCTGGTGTGGGTCAGCCCGCGCACGGGCCGGGCCGTCAGCCGGGCGGCGGGCGCGCCCTACGTCGACAAGCTGCTGCCGTTGCCGCCCTTCCTGCTGGGGGCGCAGGCCGGGCTGGGGGAGGGAGACGTGAAGGCGGGGCTGGACCTGACCGGCCACTTCCTGGAGGCCTTCGTCTTCCACCCCTTCAACAAGCCCCTGCCGCCCGCCCGGGTGTGGATGCTGGACAGGCTGGCCGAGGCCGGACGGCTGTAGCCCGGCGGACAGGTCCGCCGGGCTGGGCGCCGCCTACCAGTTCCAGGCGTCGTAGATGACCTCGATGATGTAGCCGTCGGTCTGGTCGATCAGGTAGATGTGGTTGTCCACGTGGACCCACTGGGTGCCGACCGGCGGATAGCCGAGGCCATAGAACCGATGGTCGTTGACCCGGTAGCGCCAGAAGATGCTGGGCAGGTAATCGCCTTCGGACCAGCGACGGCCCCAGTGCTGGCGGGGAACCGGATAGTATCCGTAGGTGGGGGCGTAGTAGAATCCGACCCTGAGGCCCGAATACCCGCCGAACCAGCTGTGGCTGCGCCACCAGTCAGCGCGGTGCCGGCGCTGCCAGTCCCGGCGCCAGTGATCGCGGTTCCAGCGCTGGCGGAATTCGCGATACTCGCGGCGATCCCTGCGCGCCTCCCGTCGATCGTCCCTGCGATCATCGCGGCGATCCCAGCGGTCGTCCCGGCGCTCGTCGCGCCGGTCCC
>NZ_JBALUY010000072.1:0-18349 GCF_036963605.1 Phenylobacterium sp.
TCCACCACCAGGCTGGGTTCGCCACAGGCCGCGCAGTGGCGGTGGCGGCGGCGCCATTCGAACATGGACTTGGCGGTGGCGGCGATGGCGGCCTCCGGCCCCGGCAGCCGAAGGGCGACGGCCCGCAAGTCCTCGAAGGCGCCGAGGCCCTGCAGGGGACCTTCTGCCGGATCCACCCCGCCCTCGATATCGACGGCGAACACCGCTGTGTCTTTCCACAGCCCCATGAACAGCAGCCGCTCGACCCCGCCGGCCAGTTCGTCGGACATGGTGGCTGGCAGATAGGCCAGCTGGACTCCGCCCTCGGCGCTCTTCTCGACGAGGGGGCGACCGTTCCACAGCACGATGGCCAGCGATTCGGCCGAGGCCTGCATTTCGGCGAGCCAGGCTGTGTCGCCCCGGCGCTCGCTGGCGCGGTCCAGGGGGTTGCCGGCGAAGGTGTTCTGAAAGGCTGTGAGAGGCATGAACGCGGTTCTATCTGCGCAGCCGCTTGCACGCACCCCCTTCGATCGCGATATTGGGGGTGGAGATCGGCGACGGGCGGAGTCCTCGCCAACCCGGTCAGGTCCGGAAGGAAGCAGCCGTAACGAGTTTCGCTTCGGGTCGTCGTCCGGTCTCCACCCGCTTCCTCTCACCTTCTCCCCATGGCCGACGAAGACATCACGCTCGATTCCGATCTGCCCGAGCGTGATCCGAATACGACGGACATGTTTGGAAACCCCGAGCCGGCGCCTGCGCCGCCTGCGGCGGAGAGCGCGGCCTATACGGTCATTGCGCGGAAGTACCGGCCCCGGACCTTCGAGGACCTGTTCGGCCAGGAGGCGATGGTGCGCACCCTGCGCAACGCCTTCTCCGCCGGCCGCATCGCCCACGCCTTCATGCTTACCGGCGTCCGGGGGGTCGGCAAGACCACGACGGCGCGCCTGCTGGCCCGGGCGCTGAACTACGAATCGGACACCATCCACGGCCCGACCCTGGACCTTTCCCAGGACGGCCGTCACTGCCGGGCCATTGTCGAGGGCCGGCACATGGACGTGCTGGAGCTGGACGCCGCCAGCCGCACCGGCGTCGGCGACATGCGCGAGCTGCTGGACGGGGTGCGCTATGCGCCCGTCGAGGCGCGCTACAAGGTCTACATCATCGACGAGGTCCACATGCTCTCGACCGGGGCGTTCAACGCCCTGCTCAAGACGCTGGAGGAGCCGCCGCCGCACGCCAAGTTCATCTTCGCCACCACCGAGATCCGCAAGGTGCCGGTGACCATCCTGTCGCGCACCCAGCGCTTCGACCTGCGCCGGGTCGAGCCCGAGGTGATCGTCAAGAACCTGGAGATGATCTGCGCGGCCGAGGGCGCGCGGGTGGAGGCCGAGGGCCTGACCCTGATCGCCCGGGCCGCCGAGGGTTCGGTCCGCGACGCCCAGTCCATGCTCGACCAGGCTATCGTCCAGGCGGAATCGGGCCAGACGGTGAGCGCCGTCTCCATCCGCGACATGCTGGGCCTGGCCGACCGGGCCCAGACCATCAGCCTCTTCGAACAGGCCATGAAGGGCGAGGGCGGCCCCGCCATCGAGACCTTCCGCAGCCTCTATGGCTATGGCGCCGACCCGGCTCAGGTGATGGGTGACCTGCTGGAGCATTGCCATTCGGCGTCTGTGGCCAAGGCCGTCGGCCCCCAGGCCCTGGTCATGCCCAAGGATCAGGCCGCTCGCCTGACCGCCATCGGCGCGGCCCTCTCGGCCGGCACCCTGTCGCGGGTCTGGCAGATCCTGCTTCGGGCCCATGAGGAGGTGCGCCGCGCCCCTGATCCGGCCGCAGCCGTGGACATGGCCCTGATCCGCCTGGCCTACGCCGCCGACCTGCCCGGCCCGGAAGAGGCGTTGAAGAAATTGCAGGCCGGCGAGCCCCTGCCTGGGGGCTCCGGCCCCTCCGGCGGCGGCGGCGGCGGCGGTGGTTCGGGCATGGGCTCGGGCGGCGGGGCGACGGCCATGGCCCGCCAGATGGCCCAGCCCCAGGCGCAGCCCACCGCCGAGATCAGCCTGCGCCGGTTCGAGGACGTCATCGCGCTGATCGAGCAGAAGCGCGACATCTCCCTGCGCCTGGACGTGGAGCGCTTCGTGCGTCCCATCGCCTTCCGCCCCGGGGTCATCGAGTTCGAGCCTGCCCCTGGCGCCCCCAACACCCTGATCCAGCGCCTGGCCGGACGGCTCAAGGAATGGACCGGCCAGCCCTGGCTGATCGTCGCCCAGGGCGGCGGCGGGGCCGAAAGCCGCTGGGAGCTGCAGAAGCGCGAGGAGCGCGAGGCCCGCGAACGGATCGAGCAGGACCCCTTTGTCCGTTCCGTCATGGAGGCCTTCCCCGGCGCGGAGATCCTCAGCGTCCGCGCCCTGCCGCAACCCGACGTCCAGCCGACCGGCGAGGACGAGAGCGAAACCGAAGAGGACTAGCCGATGAAGGACCTTGGCTCCCTGATGAAGCAGGCCCAGGCCATGCAGCAGAAGCTGGCCGACGCCCAGGCGCGGCTGGCCGAGACCACGGTCGAGGGCACGTCCGGCGGCGGCATGGTGCGGCTGACCCTGCGCGGCTCGGGCGAACTGGCCGGCGTGGTGCTCGACGAGAGCCTGCTGGCGCCCGGCGAAGGCGAGGTGGTGTCGGACCTGATGGTGGCCGCCCATGCCGACGCCAAGCGCAAGCTGGACGCCATGCAGGCCGAGGTGATGCGCGAGGCCGCCGGCCCCCTGGCCGGCATGGGCCTGCCCGGCATGCCCAAGTTCTGATCGACGCCCCTTGGCCGCATCCTCCGGACCCGAGATCGAGCGGCTGATCGCGCTGCTGGCCAAGCTGCCCGGCATGGGGCCGCGATCGGCGAGGCGGGCGACGCTGGCCCTGCTCAAGCGTCGCGAACAGCTGCTGACGCCGCTCGCCCAGGCCCTGGCCGACGCGGCGGAACGGGTGAAGACCTGCTCGACCTGCGGCGCCCTGGACACCCGCGACCCCTGCGCCGTCTGCGCCGATCCTGAGCGGGACGGCGGCCTGATCTGTGTGGTCGAGGAGGTCGGCGCGCTCTGGGCCATGGAGCGCGGCGGCTCCTTCCGGGGTCGCTACCACGTCATGGGCGGCCTGCTTTCGGCCCTGGACGGCGTCGGGCCTGACTCCCTGCGGGTGGGCTCGCTGGTCGCCCGGGCCGAGGCCGCGGAGGTCACCGAGGTGATCCTGGCCCTGCCGGCCACGGTGGATGGCCAGACCACCGCCCACTATCTGGCCGAGCGCCTGGCGCCCTGCGGCGTGACCATCTCCATGCTCGCCCGCGGGGTGCCCGTCGGCGGCGAATTGGACTGGCTCGACGACGGCACCATCGCCCAGGCCCTGCGGGCCCGCCGTCCGGCCTGAGGCGGAGGGCCTTACGTCCTTCGAGGCTCGCTGGCGCTCGCACCTCAGGATGAGGAGCGTGGGGTGGGCTATGATCCGACTCCCTCACCACCTTCTCACCGTCATGGTCGGGCTTGACCCGACCATCCACGAACACTGGGGTGGCCGTGGTGTTCATGGGCCCTCGGATCAAGTCCGAGGGTGACCGCGCATAGGGGTCTAGGCCCTATGCGCCGACGGCGCCTTCTTCCGGCCCCCTGGCCCCGGCCGCCGACTCCGGCTAGGAACGGAGCATGAACCTGGAAGCCTCCCTCGTCGCCGTCGTCGTCTGCGCCCTGGCCGCCGTGGCCGGATTCGCCTGGGCGTTGATGGAGCGCCGCCGAGCCGACCGACTGCAGGGCGACTACTGGAGCCTGCGCGACCACAGCGCCAACGCCGAGGCGGAGCTGCGCAGCTTCAAGGCCCAGTCCGAGGCCCAGGCCGAGATCCTGCGCAACCAGGCCGCACAGTCGGCCAATGTGGTGGCCGAGGCCCTGCTCAAGCGCACGGAAGAGACCTTCCGCAATCGGGAGCAACTGGCCCAGGCACGCCTCGAGGCGCAGCTGAAGCCCGTCGCCGAGACCCTGGCCAAGTTCCAGGAGCAGGTCACCGCGGTGGAAAAGACCCGCGCCGAGGAGACCGGCGGGCTGAAGGCCCAGATCGCCCAACTGCTGACCGCGTCCGTCGCCACTCAGGACGAGGCGCGCAAGCTATCGGCGGCGCTTCGCCGGGGGGCCGGCGTCCAGGGGCGGTGGGGCGAGCAGACCCTGCGCAATGTGCTGGAGGCCGCAGGGCTCTCGCATCGCTACGACTTCGACGAACAGGTCTCCACCGACTCTGAGGAGGGCCGTCGCCGTCCCGACGTCACCGTGCGCCTGCCGGGCGGGGCCCTGTTCGTGATCGACGCCAAGTGCTCGCTCAACGCCTTCCTAGACGCCCAGGAGGCCACCGACGACGCCGTGCGCGAGGCCTGCTTCGTGCGTCACACCCAGAGCGTGCGGGCCCATATGCAGAGCCTGTCGGCCAAGGCCTATTGGGATCAGTTCGAGGCCTCGCCCGATTTCGTGGCCATGTTCATCCCCGGCGACAGCTTCCTGGCCGCGGCGCTGGACCGGGCGCCCGACCTGATGAGCGAGGCCATGGACCGTCGGGTGCTGGTGGTGACGCCCACCACCCTGTTCGCCCTGTGCAAGGCCGTGGTCTATGGCTGGCGGGTGGAGGAGCAGGCGGCCAACGCCCAGGAGATCTCCAAGCTGGGCCGCGAGCTTTACAAGCGCCTGTCGGTCATGGGCGGCCATGCCGCCGCCGTAGGCAAGAAGCTCGAAGAGGCGGTCGGCAAGTACAACCAGATGGTCGGCTCCCTGGAGACCCAGGTGCTGACCCAGGCCCGCCGCTTCGAAGATCTGAAGGTCGACCACGAGGGCCGGAAGATCCCCGAGCTCAGCCCCATCGAGACCGCGGTCCGGCCCCTGGCCAAGCTGACGAGCGAGACCGAGCCTGCGCCACGCATCCGGGCCGTGGGCGACGACGGTTAGCGGCTGGGGCCTCCCTGACCTTGACGCTTGCAGGCTGGCCCCTTACCTCCCGATCATGGCTATCCGCGAAATCCTCACTGTCCCCAATCCGGTCCTCAAGCAGGTCTCGCAGCCTGTCGCCGCCGTGGACGACGAGTTGCGCGCCCTCATGGACGACATGCTGGAGACCATGTACGCCGCGCCGGGCATCGGACTGGCCGCCATCCAGGTCGGCGTGCCCAAGCGGGTGATCGTCATGGACATCGCTGGCCCCGACGAGGAGCGCCAGCCGCGCTATTACGTGAACCCCGAGATCCTCTGGGCGTCAGACGACACCGCCCCCTATGAGGAGGGCTGCCTCTCGATCCCCGACATCTATGACGAGGTCGATCGCCCCTCCAAGGTCAAGCTGCGCTACCTCAACTATCAGGGGGAGCAGGTGGAGGAGGACGCCGAGGGCCTGTTCGCCGTCTGCATTCAGCACGAGATGGACCACCTGGAAGGCGTCCTGTTCATCGACCACCTGTCGCGCCTGAAGCGCGACCGCGCCGTGGCCAAGGTCAAGAAGCAGGCGCGCGCGGCCTGAGGCGGCCAGGCCGAGGACTCGAATTCAGCGCCAAAGAAAAAGGGCGGCGCATCAGACGCGCCGCCCTTCATCGTGTCTGAGGCTCGATCCTCAGTTGGTCGCGTCGTCGGCGGAGTCGCTCATATTGTCGCCTGCCGCTTCCATGGCTTCGCCGGCCTCATGGGCGGCGTCCTCAGCCATGGCCGCAGCCTCGGCGGCGGCGTCCTGAGCCGCGTCGGCGGCCTCGGAGGCGGCCTGGCTGGCCTCCGCGGCCATTTCGTCGGCATTGGCCTCGGCTTCGTTCTGGTCGGCCTGGGAGCAGGCGGCGAGCGCCAGGGCGGCGGCGGCGAAGGTGATGGCGGTCAGGGTCGTGCGCATGGATGTCTCCTCTTCTCCTGAAGCCGATGAAGAACGGTCGCGCGTGTCAGATCATTCCCCCGGCTTTGCGCACCCTACGGGGCGCGGTAAACGGCGTCCATGCGCCTCGCCTTTCTCGGTACCCCTGACTTCGCCGTCGTCGCCCTGGCCCGCCTCGTGGCGGCCGGCCACGACATCGCGTGCGTCTATTCCCAGCCGCCTGCGCCCCGCGGGCGCGGCCAGACGCTCAAGCCCTCGCCGGTGCACGCCTTCGCCCTGGAGCATGGGCTGCCGGTGCGCACCCCGGCCTCGATGCGCGATGCCGCGGAGATCGAGGTGTTTCGCGCCCTGGACCTCGACGCGGCCTGCGTGGTCGCCTACGGCCAGATCCTGACCGCTGAGGTGCTCGACGCGCCCCGGCTCGGGGCTTTCAACCTGCACGGCTCGCTGTTGCCGCGCTGGCGCGGCGCCGCCCCCATCCAGCGTGCGGTGATGGCCGGCGACGAGATCACCGGCGTCCAGGTGATGCGGATGACCGAGGGGCTGGACGAAGGCCCGGTGCTGGCGACGGCCACGGTGCGCATTGGGGCCCGGGACACCGCCGGCGATATACATGACCGTCTGGCTGAGCTGGGCGCCGACCTGCTCGCGCAGACCCTGCCGAAGATCGAAGCCGGCATCGCCGAAGAAGTCCCGCAAGGGACCGAAGGCGTCACCTACGCCAAGAAGATCCGCCCCAAGACCGCCCGCATCGACTGGTCCCGGCCGGCGGCCCGCGTCGATGGTCAGATCCGCGGCCTGTCGCCCTTTCCCGGCGCCTGGTTCGAGGCGTCCGGCGAAAAGGGACTCGTGCGCGTCAAGGTTCTGGCCTGCGTCCGCGAGGAGGGTGCAGGCGCGCCCGGCGAGGTGCTGGACGATGATCTGCTGGTGGCGTGCGGCGAGGGTGCGGTGCGCCTGCTGCGTCTGCAGCGGGAAGGCCGCGGTCCGCAGGAGGCCGACGTCTTCCTGCGGGGCTTCCCCTTGCCGGCGGGGACGAAGCTCAGCTGATGCCTCGCTACAAACTCACCGTCGAGTATGACGGACGACCCTATCGGGGCTTCCAGGCCCAGGCCGGCCTGGCCTCGGTTCAGGGCGCGATCGAGAAGGCGGTTAAGGGCTTCTGCGGGCAGGACCTGCGGCTGCAGGCGGCGGGCCGCACCGACACCGGCGTCCACGCGATAGGGCAGGTCGTTCACCTAGACCTCGACAAGGCCTGGAAGGCCGATGTGGTCCGCGACGCCCTCAACGCCCATCTCGTTCCTGAGCCCATCTCCATCCTGTCGGCCGAGCAGGTCGAGGACCCCCGATGGCACGCGCGCTTCTCGGCGATCGAGCGGCGCTATAGCTACCGGATACTCTGCCGCAAGGCGCCGCCGGCCTTGGACTGGGGCCGGGTCTGGCATGTGAAGAAGCCGCTGGACGCCGACGCCATGCATGCCGCGGCCCAGGCCCTGGTCGGCCATCACGACTTCACCACCTTCCGCGACTTGCAGTGCCAGGCCAAGTCGCCGATGAAGACCCTGGACGTGGCCCGCGTGCGTCGCGAAGGCGAGGAGGTGATCCTGGAGTTCGCCTCGCGCTCCTTCCTCCACCGGCAGGTCCGGTCCATGACCGGCACCCTGGCCGAGGTAGGTCTGGGACGTTGGAGCGCGGCCGATGTGGCCGAAGCCCTGGCCGCCCGAGATCGTCGGGCGTGTGGCCCGGTGGCGCCGGCCACAGGCCTCTATCTGGTCGGCGTGAGCTACGAGGCCGAGCCGAACCGCGCGAAGTAGCGGGCGATCAGCCGCTCATAGACCGTCTGCAGGTCGCGAATCTCGGCCACCGGCGCGCGTTCGTCCACCGCATGCATGGTCTTGCCCACCAGGCCGAGTTCGACCACCGGGCACAGGGCGCGGATGAAGCGGGCGTCCGAGGTTCCGCCGGTGGTGGACAGCTCCGGATCGCGGCCGGCCACATCGCGCACCGCGGCGGCCACCACGTCGGTGAAGTCGCCGGGCGGCGTCAGGAAGGCCTCGCCGCTGATGGCCGGGGTGACCCCTACGGTCCCGTCGAAGCCCTCAGCCTGAGCCTGCGCGACGCTGTCGATCCAGGCGGCGAGGTCCGCGCCTTTATGGGCCGGGTTGAAACGGATGTTGACCCGCGCCCGGGCGATCGCGGGGATGACGTTGGTGGCGGCGTTGCCCACGTCGATGGTGGTGATCTCAAGGTTCGAGGGCTGGAAGCCCGTATAGCCCTCGTCCAGCACATGGGCGTCCAGGGCCGCCAGGATGCGCACCAGCACCGGCGTGGGATTGGCGGCCCGGTGGGGATAGGCCACGTGGCCCTGCCGGCCTTCCACGACGATCTCGGCGTTGATCGAGCCTCGGCGGCCGATCTTGATCATGTCGCCAAAGGTCTCGGCGCTGGTGGGCTCGCCGACCACGCAGTGATCGACGGCCTCGCCCTCGGCCATCAGGGCCTCGACCACCTTCCGCGTGCCGTCCAGGGCGATGCCCTCTTCGTCGCCGGTGATCAGGAAGGAGAGCGAGCCGGTCACCTCGTTCCGGGCGAGCGCGGCGCCCGCCGCGGCGGCGAAGGCGGCCAGCGCGCTCTTCATGTCCACCGCGCCACGGCCGATCAGGACGTCGTCGACGATCTCGGCGGCGAAGGCGTCATGGCTCCAGGCGCCGGCGTCGCCCACCGGCACCACGTCGGTATGTCCAGCGAAACAGAGGTTCGGCCGCGCCGTCCCCCAGCGGGCGTAGAGATTCTCGATCTCGCCGAACCGCATCCGGCGACAGGCGAAGCCGAGGGCGTCGAGCTGGGCTTGCAGCACATCCATGGCGCCGGCGTCGGCAGGCGTGACGGAGGGGCGGCGGATGAGATCCTGGGTGAGGCGGACGGCGTCGAGGATGGTCATGCCATGCAGGTAACCGCAGGCCGCAGGATGGGCAATGGCGTGGTCCCCAGGCTGCAATAGGCCGCGCCCAGGATGAGATGATTAATCTGCAATAATCATCTCAGTGTAGGGACCATCTGCGTTTCGAGGGAAATGGATAGCTGCTTAGATGCTCCAGTAAATGGAGGTGCGTGATGAACATTGCAGAGATATTTGGCCGCCGATCGCCCGCCCCATGTAAGTTAAGAATGGGTATGGCCCTAAGGTCGACAGCCGAAAATCATCGGCCGCCAGAGCATTCGGTGTTTGGGCGACGTTATCGCCGCCGCAACGCCGCGGCGACTGACCACCTCTACTTTGTTGTGCGGTCGCTGGGCGTGCAAGGTCGCGACCATGTTCTGCAGTACGCCTTCGCTGATGATCGCGGCAATGTGGTGATGAGCGCCTTCGTCCGGTCGCAGGCGCCGGCGGCGATCATGTTCGGCGCGCGCGCCGAAGATCTGGCCATGGAACCCCTGGACGCAGACGCGTTCGATCATATCGCGACACGACTGTGTGGCGGGGCCACTCTGGTCGGGTATCAGCGGGTCTTGCAAGGAGGGCTTCTGCCCTATGGCGCCGTCCGTTCTGCGGCTGGCGTCGAGTGCGCCTGGCGGCGGTTCCAGCAGACGGCGCGACGGATCGGCCTGGAGGTCTCGGCGCACGAGCCGCTGACGCTGAACGACTGCCTGGCCTATGCCGGCCTGCCAGTGCTGCAGTCCGAGGACGCCGCCATGCGGGCCTTGGCTATCCGTGGTCTTTGGCGCTGGATGGACGAAGTTGGCTGAGTGGGGGCGTAGCCCCCAGCCCTCCTAGCGCGGCGTGCGGACGGCGTCCCAGAAGAGCGGCTTCAGTTCGGTGAAGAAGGCGTCCAGGCCATAGCGGTCGCCCAGGGTGAAGAGGCCATCGGCGTCGCGGTTAAGATAGCCGTTGGCCGCCAGGATGAGCAGCTTGCGACGAGCGCTTTCGCGGGGAATGCCGGTGATCTCCGAAAGGCTGAGCGCATTCAGGCCGCGGGGCTCGCGGGGGACGCCGGCTTCACCGTTGATCGTCTCGGCCAATTCCGAGAGCAGGAAGGTCAGATAGAGGACGTACTGGTCGAGATCGCCATCAAATCGGGATCGGATCCGGATCAGGGCCGCTGAGAGCTGCCCGCCCCAACGGTAGAAGAAACGCTGCGCGTCCTGGTCCAGATAGCCCGGACTGGGCTCGCTCCAGCCACGGGCCTCGGCAGGCACGCCCATGGTCTCATCCGCCGCATCCCGTAGGGAGAGCGATTGAGAATTCGAGGTTAACGAAAACATAGCCATCGCTCCGGATGTGAGCCTCGCCGCAAGAACAACGAAAGCCTGTCAACAATTAGGCGAAGCGGAGGACGATTCTATTCAGATCACTGTGTCAGCTGAGGGGGAAGACTTTGTTAACCAAGAATAGAACCGCCCCCCGCTCCTGACGAACAACCTAGTCTACTCGCCCATAACGGGAAACAATCCCCGCGCTCAAAATGAGCGGGTGACGCCCGGTTGGGCGCATCGCGCCAGGGGCGAGCAGGCCTTGATGCGGAAGGCGGCGACAGCGGCGGTTTTTTAATCGCGGAGCAGCTCGTTGACGCTGGTCTTTGACCGAGTCTGGGCGTCGACCGTCTTGACGATGACCGCGCAATAGAGAGACGGCCCCACGCCATGCGGGTCGGGCAGCGACCCTGGCACCACGACGGAATAGGCGGGAACCTCGCCGCGATAGGTCTGGCCGGTCTTGCGATCGATGATCTTTGTCGAGGCCGTGATGAAGACGCCCATGGACAGCACCGCACCCTCACGGACGATCACGCCCTCGGCCACCTCGGAACGGGCGCCGATGAAGCAGCCGTCCTCCACAATGGTCGGATTGGCCTGAAGCGGCTCCAGCACGCCGCCGATGCCGGCGCCGCCAGAAATGTGCACACCCTTGCCGATCTGGGCGCAGGAGCCGACCGTGGCCCAGGTGTCGACCATGGTTCCTTCGTCCACATAGGCGCCGATGTTTACGAAGGACGGCATCAGCACCACGTTCCTGCCGATGTACGAGCCGCGGCGGACCACGGCGCCCGGCACGGCTCGGAAGCCGGCCTCCTGGAACTGCGGGGCGTCCCAGCCGTCGAACTTGGTCGGGACCTTGTCCCAGTAGGGGCCAGGCGCGCCGGCGTGCATGACGCTGTTGGGATTCAGGCGGAAGGACAGCAGGATCGCCTGCTTGGCCCACTGGCGAACCTCCCACTGGCCGTCGTCGGCCCGTTCGGCCACACGCAGGCGGCCTTCGTCCAGAAGGCGCAGGGTCTCGTCCACCGCCGTGCGCACCGGCCCCTTGGTGGCCGTGGAAATCCCATCGCGGGCCTCCCAGGCGGATTCGATCTCGGTCTTGAGGTCGTCGAAGGTGAGCGCGGTCATCAGCGGGTCTCCCTGAGGCGTGCGGTCGCCAGGAACGGCGCCAGCTTTTCGGTGCGATGTTGAACAAAGGGGGCGGTCGAGGCGCCGGCATGGGCCCCCACCAGTACAGTGGTCATGCCAAGAGCGGCGGCCGGCGCCAGATTGCGCTCGGAATCCTCGAAGAAGGCCGTGGCCGCAGGCTCCAACCCGTGGGCGTCCAGCATGGCCTGGAAGGCGGCCGGATCGGGCTTGGGCCGGAAACCGAAGGAGTCGATGTGGAAGACGTCTTCGAACAGGTGGTGCAGGCCCAAATGGGTCAGGACCCGCTCGGCGTGGAAGGCGTCGGCGTTGGTGAAGATCAGCCGGCGGCCGGGCAGGCGGTCCAGCGCCGCCAGCAGTTCGGCGTCGTGGGCCAGGGCTTCCAGGGAAAGGTCGTGAAACAGGGCGTTGAACTCGGCGGGCTCCACGCCGTGGTGCTCCATCATGCCGCGAAGGGTCAGGCCGTGTTCGACCAGGTAGCGCTTCTGGAGCGCATAGGCCTCGTCCGTCGGCAGCCCGGTGACCTTGACCACGAACTCGGTCATCCGCGTCTCGATCTGGCCCATGAAGCCGGACTCGGCCGGATAGAGGGTGTTGTCGAGGTCGAACAGCCAGGTGTCGACGTGGACGAGGTCGGCGCTCATGCCGAGATCAGGGTCCCGGCGCCGTGCTCGGAGAACAGCTCCACCAGCATGGCGTGGGGCCGCCGGCCGTCGAGGATGACCACGGCCTGCACCCCGGACTCCACGGCGTTGATCGCCGTCTCCAGCTTGGGGATCATACCGCCAGTGGCGACGCCGGAGGCGATGGCTTCGCGGGCCTGGGCGAGGTTCATCTCGCGGATCAGCTGGCCGTTGGCGTCCAGCACGCCCTTGACGTCAGTGAGCAGCAGCATGCGCTTGGCCCGCAGGGCGCCGGCCAGGGCGCCGGCCACGGTGTCGGCGTTGATATTGTAAGTCTCGCCGGCCTTGGAGACGCCGATCGGGGCGATGACGGGGACATAGTCCTCATCGGCATAGATCAGGGCCTCGATCAGCTTGGGATCGATCTTGGTGGGTTCGCCCACAAAGCCCAGGTCCACGGCCTGCTCGATCTGGCTGTCAGGATCCTTGCGGGTGCGGACGGCCTTCTCGACCGTGATCAGCCGCGCGTCCTTGCCCGACAGTCCCACGCCGCGGACATCGGCCTCAGCGCCGGCCAGGGTGATCCAGTTGGCGATCTCCTTATTGATGGCGCCCGACAGCACCATCTCGGCGACCTCCATGGTCGCCGCATCGGTGACCCGCAGCCCGTCCACGAAGCTCGACTTCACGCCGGCCTTGTCCAGCATGCGGGAGATCTGCGGCCCGCCGCCGTGGACCACCACCGGATGGACGCCGAGCATCTTCAGCAGCACCGCATCGGCGGCGAACAGCTTGGCCACCGACTCTTCGCCCATGGCGTGCCCGCCATACTTGATGACCACGGTTTCGCGGTCGTAGTGCTGGATGAAGGGCAGGGCCTCGGCCAGGGTGCGGGCCGTCGCCCAGCCTTCTTCTTCGGAGGTGTCGGTCACGTCGCGGCGGCTCCCAGGACTTGGATGGCCCCGATAGCCGACGACGGCTTCTGTGTCACCCGCCGCCCGCAGCTTCGGCGCCGGCGACGGCGCCACCCCGGGGCATGAATCTCGAATCGACGCCGCCCCGCCGCACGCCTATGCCCGGATGGGGTCCAGAGGGGACCTGCGAGTCGGGGGACAGGCCCATGGGCAAGGACATTCTTCGAAACAGCCTGCTGGGCGCCGTGGTCGTGAGCGTCATGGCGTTCGGGGCTCAGGCGCAAACCGTCGTCGTGCGGGCGGCTCAGTTGCTCGACCCGGCCAGCGGACGCATGCTCGCCGATCCGGTGGTGGTGATCACCAACGGTAAGGTCACCCAGGTGGCGAGCGCCGCCCAGGTCCCGGCTGATCCAGCCGGCGCCAAGCGAGTGGACCTGCCTGGCGTCACCCTGCTGCCGGGTCTGATCGATATGCATGTCCACCTCACCTCGACCCCGGTTTATGGCGGCTACAACTATCTGCAGTTCTCCGACGCCTTCTGGACGGCGGTGGGGACCCGCAGCGCGAAGGACACGCTCGAGGCTGGCTTCACCACGGTGCGCAACGTGGGCTCCGAGTTCTATGGCGATGTGGGCCTGCGCGAGGCGATCGCCGAGGGGCATATCCCTGGCCCCCGCATCGTCACGGCGGCCTATTCGTTCGGGGCGACCGGCGGGCACTGCGACTCCACCTTCTTCCCGCCGTCGATGGACGAGAAGAGCCCCTATGTGGCCGACGGTCCGGAGGCGGCCCGGCGCAACGTCCGCACGCTGCGCAAGTATGGAGCCCAGGTGATCAAGATCTGCGCCACCGGCGGGGTCTTCTCCCGGGGATCGGAGCCCGGCGCCCAGCAGCTGGCGATCGAAGAGATCAAGGCCGTCACCGAAGCCGCCCATATGGCCGGCATGAAGGTGGCCGCCCATGCGCACGGGGCGCCTGGAATCCGTGCGGCCATCCTCGGGGGCGTCGACACCATCGAGCACGCCAGCCTGGTGGACGACGAGGGCATCCGCCTGGCCCGCGAACACGGCGCCTGGTTCAGCATGGACATCTACAACACCGAATACACCCAGTCCGAGGGGCGCAAGAATGGCGTGTTGGAGGACAATCTGCGCAAGGATCGCGACATCGCCGAGATCCAGCGGGAGAACTTCCGCAAGGCCCTCAAAGCCGGGGTGAAGATGGTCTATGGCACCGACGCGGGCGTTTATCCCCACGGACAGAATGGCCGTCAGTTCGCGGTCATGGTCCGTTATGGGGCGACCCCGTTGCAGGCTATCCAGACGGCGACGGTAAACGCCGCTGAGGCCCTGGGCCAAGCCGGTGAGGTAGGGGTCGTGGCGCCCGGCGCCTGGGGCGACCTGGTCGGCGTGACCGGCGATCCCCTGGCCGACGTCACCCTGCTGGAGGCGCCGGTGTTCGTGATGAAGGGCGGCGAGACGGTGAAGGCGCCCTGAGGCCCCTACGCCCGTCGCCTAGACCTCGGTGATCTCGCAGGCTGCGGCGATCTCGGCCCGCAGCTCGGCCAGACCGGCGGCGGTCTCCGCCGAGGTGGCGATCACCCGCGGGAAGGCGGCCGGGCGCTTGGCGATGGCCGCCTCGGTGCGGCGCCGGACGTCCTCCACCGCGGCGGGGCGCAGCTTGTCGGCCTTGGTCAGGACGATCTGATAGGAGACCGCGGCTCGGTCGAAGGCGTCCATCGGGTCGCCGTCCACCTCTTTCAGCCCATGGCGGGCGTCGATCAGCAGATAGGCGCGCTTCAGGTTGGGCCGGCCGCGGAGATAGTCCCGGCCCAGGTTCTGGAACTTCTTGACCTCGGTGCGCGAGGCCCGGGCGAAGCCATAGCCCGGCAGGTCCACCAGCCGCAGCCGCTCGTCCAGCACGAAGAAGTTCACCTCGCGGGTCCGGCCGGGTGAATTGGACGCCCGCGCCAGGTGCTTGTGGCCCACCAGGGCGTTGATCAGCGACGACTTGCCCACGTTGGAGCGGCCGGCGAAGGCGACTTCCGGCAGGTCCGGGGCCGGCAGGCCGTCCATGGCGACGGCGCCCATCATGAACTCCGCCTTGCGGGCGAAGAGGATGCGGGCGGCCTCCAGGGCCGCGTCGTCGAAGAGTTCGTCAGGGGCGCTCAAGTGACCGCCTTCTTGCCCTTGAAGCGGTTGATCAGGCTGTCGATCGGGTTGTCGACCTGGAAGCGTCGCATGATGATGTACTGCTGGGCGATGGTCAGGATGTTGTTCCAGATCCAGTAGATCAGCAGGCCCGCGGCGAAAGGCGCCATGATGAAGGTGAACATCACCGGCATCAGCTGGAAGATCCGCTGCTGGATCGGGTCAGTGGCCGGCGGGTTCATGGCCGTGGTCAGCCACATGGTGAAGCCATAGAGCAGCGGCAGGACGCCCAGGTGCAGCGGGCCGTTCATGATGCCGCCGATCATCGGCAGGGTCGCCGGGTCCCAGGGGATGGCGCCGAACAGGTTGAAGATGGTCGTCGGATCCCTCGACGACAGATCCTGGATCCAACCGAAGAAGGGCGCGTGCCGCATCTCGATGGTGACGGTCAGCACCTTGTAGAGCGCATAGAATACCGGGATCTGCACCAGCATGGGCAGGCAGCCGGTCAGGGGATTGATCTTCTCGGTCTTGTAGAGACCCAGAAGCTCCTGTTGCTGCTTGGCCGGGTCGTCCTTGTACTTCTTGCGCAGCTCCTCGATCTGGGGCTGCACCTTCTTCATCTTGGTGAGCGATTCGTAGCTCTTGTTGGCCAGCGGGAAGAAGATCAGCTTCACCACGACGGTCAGGGCCAGGATGGCGAGGCCGACATTGCCGATGTGCTGATAGATGAAGTGCAGGAAGCTGAACAGCGGCCGGGTCAGGAACCAGAAGTTGCCCCAGTCGACGGCGGCGTCCAGCCGGGGGATGTTCAGGTCGGTCTCATAGGCCTTGAGCACCGGCACGGTCTTGGCGCCAGCGAAGAAACGGGTGGTCTCGGTGATCTGGCGACCTGACGCGATGGTCCGGGGTTGGCCCACATAGTTGGCCTCGAAGATCTCCACGGGGCCGGCGCTGGTGACGCGGAACTCGCCCTTCAGGGTCTCGTCCTGATCGGGGATCAGGGCCGCCAGCCAGTACTTGTCGGTGATGCCGAGCCAACCGCCCTGAGAGGTGACCTCGGGCCCGCCGTCCTTGGCCCACTTGTTGTACTTCACCAGGCGCAGCTCCTCGCCCAGCCAGCCCACGGCGCCTTCATGCACGATCTGGTTCTTGCCGAGGTCGGCGGGGACGCCCTGGCGCTGCACCGAGCCATAGGGGGCGAGCGTCACCGAGCCCTGGCCGGTGTTGGCCACCGTGTCGGTCACGGTGAACATGTAGCGGTCGTCCACCGAAATCTGGCGGGTGAAGGTCAGGCCCTGGCCGTTGGTGTGGCGAAGGGTGACCGGCGAGTCCGGCGCCAGGCGATCGCCTTCCACCAGGGTCCAGCGGGTGTCGGGGGTGGGCAGGCCGGTGAGGTTGGCCCCGGTCCAGCCGAGCTCGGCGAACCAGGCGTATTCCGCGCCCTCGGGCCGGAGCAGCTCAACGGGATCGGCGTCGGACTCGACGCTGACCTTGTAGTTGTTGAGGAACAGATCATCGATCCGCGCGCCGCGCAGGGCGATGGAACCGGTCAGGGATGGGGTCGCCACCGGAACCCGGGCGGTGCGCGCCACTACGGTGGCGCGGTCGGCCAACTGGGCCGGACTGGAGGGCAGGTTGGGGTCGCGGCCGACGGGATTGGTGCCCGGCGCCACGGGGGCGTCGGCGGCGGCCCGGGCGGCTTCGGCCTGCTGGCGCTTGGCCGCAGGCTCGATCACCAGGAACTGGTAGACCACCAGCACGATGATGGCGCTGACCACGAACAGGATCGTGTTGCGGGTATTGTCATTTTGCATGGAGGTCAGCGCGCTCAGGCGGGAGGAGGGGTTGCGGTCGCAGACGGACGCGCCTGCCGGTCGCTTTCGGTCGCGAGGCTTATCAGCGCGCTTTTCACATCGTCAAGCAAACGCGGCCAGGCTCTGGCCGGCGCGCCGCTCCTGGCGATGAGAACATAGTCGAATCCGGGGCGCGCCAAGCCGGGCAAAACCTCATGGGCGGCGGCCCGCATGCGGCGCTTGGCGCGGTTGCGAACCACGGCGCCGCCCACCTTGCGGGTGGCGGTGAAGCCCACCCGGACCAGAGCTGTGTCGTCGGCCCGGTCGCGGGCCTGCACGACCACCGCGCCCCGGGCGCACGAAAACGCCCGCGCGGCGGCCAGAAAGTCTGGACGCTTACGCAGGCGCTCGATCTTGATAGGGGCGTCGGTCACGCCGACACCTCAATTCTGCCGCTCAGCGAACGCCCTTAGGCGCTCAGACGCTTGCGGCCCTTGGCGCGGCGGCGCTGAATGACCTTTTGGCCATTCTTGGTGGCCATGCGCGCGCGGTAGCCGTGACGGCGCTTACGCACGAGTCGCGACGGCTGATATGTCCGCTTCACGTTGTTGGCTCCAGCTCAGAAAAACGAGGCGCGGAGATACGCCAACCACCTGGCCCCGTCAACCGCTCCGCTGTGGAAAAGGCCGATTGTCGCTCAATTGGCCAGGGTCATGATGATCGGACCGTTGCGGGTCGCCACCAGCGTATGCTCGTACTGCACCGCCGGGCCGCCGCCGGTGGGCCGCAATGTCCAGCCATCGTCCAGCTCGTCCACCCAGTCTTCGCCCAGCGCCAGGAAGGGCTCGATGGTGAAGACCAGGCCCTCGGTGATCTGACGCCGATCGCCCGGCTCATACCAGGTCGGGATGCTCTCGGGCTCCTCATGCAGGGACCGGCCAACCCCGTGGCTGGCGAGGTTGCGGATCAGGCTGTAGCCGTTCTTGTGGGCGAAGCCCTCGATGCTGCGGCCGATGGCGTTCAGCGGCGCGCCCGGACGCACCGCGCGGATGCCGCTCCACATGGCCCGGCGGCCATCGCGGCACAGGCGCTCCACCTTCCGGGAGACCGGCGGCACAGCGAAGCTGGCGCCCGTGTCGCCGAAATAGCCGTCCAGCTCGGCCGAGACGTCGATGTTCACCAGGTCTCCGGCGGCAATCCTCTGGTCGCCCGGGATGCCATGGGCCACGTCAGGCCCCACCGAGATGCAGGTGGCGCCCGGAAAGCCGTAGGTGAGCTCAGGGGCCGGCCGCGCCCCTCGCGCCTCCAGAAGGCCCCGCCCGATGGCGTCGAGCTCTGCGGTGGTCATGCCGGGCTCCAGGGCCTTTCCCATGGCCTCCAGGGTCTGGGCGACCAGGCGGCCGATGACCTTGAGCTTTTCCAGGTCTTCCTGGCTGGTGATGGTCATGGCGGATCTTTCGGGATGTGGGTCAGAGGTCTGGGCGGATGACGGCCTTGCCGACCACCTGGCGCAGGGCCAGGCTGTCGAAGGCGGTGCGCCAGTCGGCCAGGGGATATTCAGCATGGATCCGGGGGGTGACCTGGCCGGACTCGGCCAGGGCCCAGATCGCAGCCTGGTTCTCGCG
>NZ_JBALUY010000073.1:0-17708 GCF_036963605.1 Phenylobacterium sp.
AAGATCGCCAAGGAGCCGATCAGCCTCGAGACGCCGATCGGCGACGAAGAGGACAGCCACCTGGGCGACTTCATCGAGGACAAGAACGCCATCCTGCCCATCGATGCGGCCATCCAGTCGAACCTGCGCGAGACCACCACGCGCGTTCTTGCCTCGCTGACCCCGCGGGAAGAGCGCGTGCTGCGCATGCGCTTCGGCATCGGCATGAACACCGACCACACCCTCGAAGAGGTCGGCCAGCAGTTCAGCGTCACCCGCGAACGGATCCGCCAGATCGAGGCCAAGGCGCTCCGCAAGCTCAAGCACCCCTCGCGGTCGCGAAAGCTCCGCAGCTTCCTCGACAGCTAAGACACCAGAACCCCGCCGGAAACGGCGGGGTTTTTCGTTGCGCCAGGCGGTCTAGCGGCTCCCATTGAATAAGAGGGGACACAAAGGCCACGAAGGGGCGCGAAGGGCACAAAGGCGCCGCCGCCGGTCCTTCGTGTCCTTCGCGCCCCTTTGCGTTCTTCGTGTCCCGACTTTTTCCTGCGCTACGCGCTAGCCGTGGTCTCGCCGAGCCCGGAAGGCCGCCTCCACCGAGGGCATGACCAGCCAGCTGATGTCCTCGCCGACTGACTCCAGCTCCTTGGCGGTGCTGGACGAGATATGCAGTAACTGCGCGTCGCAGATGAAGTGGACCATCGGGATCGAGGGATCGAGCCGCTCGGCCAGGCCATGGAGATTGAACTCTTCATGGAAATTGGTGGCCTCGCGCAGGCCGCGCACGATGTGGGTGGCGCCGATGTCGCGCGCATAGCGGACGAGGCTTTGGCGGGCGTACTCGCCGACCTCCAGCGACTGGTCGAGGATCGCGGCGGCGTCCGGCCACAGGTCCAGGACGGAGCTTCGGATGAGCTCGGTGCTCTGTTCGACGCTGAAGGCCCGCTGCTTCCTCACATTGGTGCCGACGGCGACATGAACGGCGTCGAAGGTCGTGAGCGCCTTGCGGATGATGTCCAGATGGCCGCGGGTGACCGGATCGAACGAGCCCGCATAAGAGGGCCTTCGTCCGCTTCGCCTTGTTCAATTGCATTGCAACACCTGTGGGCCAGGGGTCCAGCCTCCGATGACCGATCGGGCGATGCAAGATGAAGCGCGAGGCTTAGTGGATGCCCCTGGCCATCTGGTAGAGGGTGATGACGATCTCGAACAGGATCAGGATGACGATGATCGCCTCCAGGCGCAGGGAGCGCTCGGTGTCGATCAAGTCGGTCATGACGGTCGCCGTCTCGCCGATCAGGTCGAGTTTGCGCCCCAGGGTTTCGGCCCGCTCTACCAGTTCGTACTCGTCCTCCAGCCGGGCATAGAGGCGTTCGAGGTCCGGCCTGTCCCAGAGGATGTCGGGCTTTTCGCGCACCGCCACCCGCTCGGCCACCCGATGCTGGACCAAGAGCGAGGCGCCGATCAGGCGGATCATGTCGCGCCGACCGCCGGGCCTGCGGCCGGTGTCGGAGAGTTTGCGGGCCCAGGGCTCGATGGTGTCGAACACCTTGGCCACCTGAAGCTCGTCCTGCTCCAGAGCCGCGCTCTTGGCCACAGCGTCGGCGACCACCAGCAGCTTGTCCGGCGAGAGGGAGCCGATGCGCACCACGCCATCGGGCTCGACCCCTTCGCTGGCGCCCTCGCCGGCGGCGACCTGGATGGTCTCCTCCTCGCGGACCTCGTGCTGACCATGCACCCGGGGCAGGACGCCGCGGATCACGTCGTCTTCAGCCAGGGGATCGAGGCCGATCATGACCACCACCCCGTAGCGGAAGACCACCACCAGGCCGTCGGCCACACGGAAGGACAGGGGCGCGGTGGAGAGCGCGTCGCGGCGCTCCAGGCCAAGGGTGTCGATCCGCTCGCCCAGCACCACGGCGCGGGCGGTCAGGGAGCGGTCTTCACGGGGCAGGGGCAGCGCATCGGCGGGCGAATTCATCATCGCCTACAGCACCACAGGTAGGCGGCCGGCGAAAGCCCGCTGAGGTTTCAGAAGCGCAAGCCCTAGCTGCGTTCCTGCAGGTCCAGCAGGGCGTCCCACATGTCGCGGGCCGTCTCGATGGTGGCGAGGTTGGCCTTGAACTGGTGCTTGGCGGTGATCTGCTCGACCGCCTCCTGCTCGTAGCTCGTGGTCGAGCCTTCGACGCCCATGGTCGCGGTGCGCCGGGCGGAGGCTTCGAAGCGGCGGCTGGCGGCGAGCATGCCGTAGCTGGCGGTGGCGATCGGGTCCATGCGGGTTCTCCTGCGAAGAGACCCTGCGCCCCAGGCGGTTAAGCTCCCGCTTGCAAGGATGGTGAACGCGGTTCTACCGCCAGCCGTAGTTGAAGCTGATGCTGATCCGCGGAGTCTTGGCGCCATTGGTCGGCACCTCGTGGCGCAGCCAGCTCTCCCACATCAGGATCGTGCCGGCCTGCGGCTGCAGATAGACGAAGCTGCGCTCGGCCTCCGGCGCATCGGCCAGGCGGGGCGGAGCGGCCATCATCAGAGGCAGGCGGGGATCTTCCAGCTTGAGCGCGCTGGCGCCTGGCGGCGTGCGCACATAGACCGTGCCCGACAGCACGCTGTGGGGATGGATGTGGCCGCTGTGGCCGGCGCCGGGCTTCAGCAGATTGACCCACAGGCTGTCGAGCTTCAGCCGGCGCGCCCCCAGGTCCAGGTTCAGCGCCTGGGCGTAGGCCCTGGCATGGCGGTCGAGTTTCGACTTCAGCGTCCCGAACACCGTCGCCCGCTGCGGCAGGTCGTCGAGCGAGGCGTAGGAGGTGTAGCCGCCATAGGCGTTGGCCTTGGACCAGGCACGGCCTGCGGCGTCCTCGGCCGCCAGCATCTGGATAGTCTCCTCAAGTTCGTCGTTGAAGGCGGCGAAGTCCCGCTCTTCGGCGAGGCTCGCCTGATAGATCTGGGTGACGAAGAGGGGGCGCAGGCTCATGATCTGGCGCTTATATCAGCTTGCCCGGCAGGGAAAGCCAAAGGCCTGAAACACGCCGTATTTCCGTGGCTTATGAGACCTCTGGAGGAATATCGACATGAAACGCGTCTCTCTCTTGGCTGGTCTCGCCGCCTTGGCGATCGCCGGCGCCGCCCACGCTCAAAGCCACGGCGATCACGCTGGCATGAGCCACAGCAACCCGCCGACCAAGACCCAGGTCTGCCTCGACGTCGGCGGTGGTCTGCTGCCGGTGGTCTGCAAGGTGCCCGCCAGCCGTCTGGACCAGCGCGAAGATATCTGCAGCTGCCCGCAGGGCATGCGCACCGACGTGGCCGTCTGCGGTCCCGGCCAGAAGGCCCCGGCTGAGAACAACGCCCTCTACGCCGCCCGCCGTGAAGCTGGCCGGGACGGCAGCCTGCTGGGCGACATGTTCCAGGGCCAGCCCATCTGCGTCGCTCCCCGCGGCTAACTCGGTGCGCCCCTCCGCCTCGTGCGAGGGGAGGGGCGCAGGCCCTCAGCCGGCCAGGGCGCCGTAGACCATCTTCTGGAACACCGGCAGGGCGGCGCGGCCGCCCATGCGCTGGCCGGTGGCCAGTTGCGCCGCGGCCTCAGGCCCAAGCGGCATCGAGTTCTGGATCAGGTAGATCAGCACCATCTCGGCCTCCGGATCGGCCTGCCACCAGGTGCCGAACGCGCCGGGCCAGCCGAAGGCCCCGGCGTTGCCCGCCCCCATCCAGGCCTGCTTCACCGGATCGGTGATCATCGAGACCCCCAGGCCAAAGCCCTGGCCCATCCAGAACGGGATGCCCATGAAGGGGATCTCCCTCTGGGGCAGGGTCAGCCGGTCGGCGGTCATCATCTCCACCGTTTCGGTCTTCAGCAGCCGCACCCCGTCGACCTCGCCCTTGCCCAGCATGAGGCGGGCGAACTTCAGATAGTCGTCGGCGGTGGACACCAGGCCGCCGCCGCCTGCGGCGAAGGCCGGCGGCGCCTGGTAGTAGGGGAAGGGGACCTCCTCCATGGAGTCGGTCTTGGGATTGATCCGGTAGAGCTTGGCCGCCCGGTCCAGCTTTTCCGGCGGCACGTGGAAGGCGGTGTCGCTCATGCCCAGCGGCCCGAGGATGCGGTCCTGCAGGACCTGGTCGAAGGGCTTGCCCTCGATCCGGCCGATGATGAAGCCGAGCACGTCGGTGGCGTGGCTATAGTGGAATCGGTCGCCGGGCTGGAAGGTCAGCGGAAGTCCGCCCAGGCGCTTCATCCATTCGTCCGGCGCAAGCGGCGTGCCGAGCGCCGGCCCCAGGGCCTTTTCGTGGGCCTGCGCGATCGGGCCCATGGAGGTGAAGCCATAGGCCAGGCCCGAGCGGTGGGTCATCAGGTCTTCGATGGTGATGTCGCGGGCGGCCGGGACGGTGTCGTCGAGCGGGCCGGTGGGGGAGGCGAGCACCTGCATGTCGGAAAACTCCGGCGCCCAGCGGGTGATCGGCTCGTCCAGCTTCAGCCGGCCTTCCTCCATCAGCATCAGGGCCGCCACCGAGGTGATCGGCTTGGTCATGGAGGCGATGCGGAAGATGGTGTCGCGGGTCATCGGCTTGCCGCCTTCGATGTCCCGATGGCCAACGGTGTCGATCCGCACCACCTCGCCCCTGCGCCAGACCAGGGTGACGAAGCCCGACAGGTCGCCGGCGTCCACAACGCCCTGAAGCGCCGGGCCGATGGCCTCGAGACCATTTGGGGAAAATCCGCCGTCCATTCGTTTCGTCCCTTCGTAGCGTTCTTGTATGTCCAGTTCGTCCGTCATACCGCCGGGCGCGCAGGCCTGCGTCAAGCCGAACCCGGAGCCCTCATGACCCTGCCGCCCCTTGCGCCCGTTCTCGCCGTCCTCGGGGTGGCGCTCACCCTGTGCGCCTGTTCGCCCCTGACCGCCTTCGCCACCCTGACGCCCAAGGACCCCGCCAGCCGGGAGGGGCAGGGCCTGGCCTATGGTCCGGAGCCCCGCCAGCGGCTGGATGTCTATGCGCCAACCGGCGGCGCAGAGGCCGCGCCGGTTGCCATCTTCTTCTATGGGGGCTCGTGGACCGATGGGCGGCGGCAGGACTATGGCTGGGTCGGCCGGGCCCTGGCGGCCGAGGGCTTCCTCGCCCTGGCGCCGGACTACCGTCTCTATCCCGAGGTCACCTATCCCGACTTCCTGACCGATGGCGCGCTCGCCGTGGCCTGGGCGGTGGAGAACGCCGCCCGCTATGGCGGCGACCCGCAGCGGATCGTGCTGATCGGCCATTCGGCCGGGGCCTACAACGCCGTCATGCTGGGGCTCGACGAGACCTATCTGCGTGAGGCCGGCGTCGATCCCGATCGGATCCGGGCTGTGGCCGGGCTGGCCGGCCCCTATGACTTCCTGCCCCTGGAAGGTGAGACGACCCAGGCGGTGTTCGGCGGGGCGCCTGATCTGGACGCCACCCAGCCGGTTCATCAGGTCAGCGCCGCCGCGCCGCCGGTCTTCCTGGCCACCGGAGACAGCGACACCGTGGTCCGGCCGCGCAACACCGAGGCGCTGGCCAGCGCTCTGCGCCAAGGCGGGGTGATGGTCGAGACCCGCGTCTATCCCGACCTCGGCCATGCCGGCGTCCTGCTCGCCCTTTCGCGTCCCCTGCGGGGACGGGCGCCGGTGCTGGAAGAGATGACGGCCTTTCTGAAGGCCCAGACCCAAGCTGGGCCGAAGGCCACGGTTTCGGTTGCAGCGCCCTAGACTGGCGAGTCCTTATCCCGCCAGGGTTCGCCTTTGCCTTCCGTTGCGGCAAGCTGTTGCAACGCCGCAATTGAACCGACGTGTTGAAATGCGTATATGCCTTTTCCCCATCGGCCTTCGGGCTGGCGGGCCTGTCAGTTCTCGTGAACGCAAGGACGCGCACCGCCCATGCTGGTCACCCTTATGAAGGCCAAGCTTCACCGCGCGACGGTGACCCAGGCCGATCTGGACTACGAAGGCTCCATCGCCATCGATCGCGACCTGCTGGACGCTTCGGGCATCCTGCCGCACGAGCAGGTCGATGTGCTGAACATCACCACCGGCGCCCGCTTCACCACCTACGCCATCGAGGCCCCCCGGGGCTCACGGGTGATCGGCGTGAACGGCGCGGCCGCCCGCCTGGTCCAGAAGGGCGATAAGGTCATCGTCGTGACCTACGGCCTGCTGCCGGCCGAAGAAGCCCGCAACTACGCCCCCACGGTCGTGCTGCTGGACGACGGCAACGAGATGAAGCAGGCGGCCTGATGGTCCGCTGGCCCGCCGCGCTGACCTTGTCTGCGGCCGCCCTGCTGACCTTCGCCTGCGCACCTGCCGGCCCTGAAGGGGTCGACACCTCGGTTCTGGATCGCGAGATCGGCCAGCGGATCGGCGATCCATCCACCTGCGTGCTCCTGGCCGAGCAAGCCAGCGGCAAGATCGTCTATCGCTATGGCACCAACACGGTCTGCGCCCGCACCTATCCGGGGTGTCAGGACCAGGCTGAACGGACGGTGGAAGATCTTCTGAAGCGCTTTGATCCCGCGGCCGAGGGCGTGGCGATCAGTTGCCCCACCGCCGCCGACGGCTCGCGCAGCGTCGGCTGGGCGGCCGGGCCGGTCGCGGGCCGCGACCTGGTCTTCGCCGCCGTCATGGAAGGCCAGCGCGCCTTGCCGGGCATGATCATGACCGACCGCCTGGCCAGCGCCTTTTCCGCCGCCGGCCTGGAATAGGCCTCCGCACCCTTCGGGGAAGCGAAGGCCTGATCCCTCAGCGGGTCAGTTCATAGAGACCCGAAATATCCACCCGCACGGTCAGCTCGCCGCCGGACACCGGCGTGGAGTCTCTCATGCCTTCGCTGCGCGCCATGGCCATGTAGGGCATGGGCGGCTGCGGAGCCGAATAGCTGGTCCCTTCGCTCAGGGTGACCAGGCGACCGACCCGGTGACCGGTGGCCTGGGCATAGAGCTGGGCCTTGGCCTGCAGGTCTCGGACGGCGGCCTGACGGGCGGCGTTCTCGGCCTGGCTCCGGTCGTTCAGACCGAAGCTGATATTGTTGATCTGATTGGCGCCGGCATTGACCGTGGCGTCCACCGCTGCGCCGAGCCGGTCCAGATCACGCACCTTCACAGTCACCTGGTTGCTCGCCTGATAGCCCCGCAGGCGCGGCGGCTGGTTCTCGACATAGTCGTACTGGGCCGACAGGTTCAGGTTCGACGTCTGGATGTCGCGGCCCTCGATCCCGGCGCGGTTCAAGGCGGCCATCACCCGGCTCATCTGCTGGGCGTTGGCCTGCATGGCCGCCTGGGCCGTGGGGGCCTCGGTCTGCACGCCCAGGCTGATGGTCGCCATGTCAGGCGCGACATCCACCTCGCCGACGGCCGAAAGGTTCAGGGTGGTGGCGCGGAACATGGAGTCGGCCGCCGGCGCAGCAGGCGCCGGGGCGGTCTGGGCGAGGGCGGCAGGCGCCAGGGCCGCAAGGCTCAGGCTCAGCACGCCGGCGCGCAACAGGGTCTTCATGGAAATCTCCAGTCCAATTGAAACTTGACCATAGGCCACAGCGGAAAGCGCCGCGACGGCCTTGGCGTTCCACCCTCGCAAGCTGAACCTGAACCGGAGCTTTAAGCTGCGTGCAGCCCATGCTAACCGCAGGCCCTCCGCTGATGGGGCCTGTAGCTCAATGGTTAGAGCCGGCCGCTCATAACGGTCTGGTTGCAGGTTCGAGTCCTGCCGGGCCCACCAGCGGAAGCGCACGATGGTGTAGCCGCCTTGGATGGCTGCTGAGCTGACCCATTTCCTGACATCCGTCCGCGTGCTACGGGGACTCATGGGTGCAACGGCGTTCCGGCATGGGGTTGCGACGGCGATTCTGGCGGCGTTCATCGCCCTGTTCGCGCTGCTTCCCGCCTTCGACGCCGCCGCCTGCGCGAGCGAACCTGCCGCTGCGGCGTCGGTGGATAGCCTGGCCGACACTCCCTCGACTGACCATCCTGACGGTTACGCGACCTGTTCACATGGCCACTGCCACCATGGCGGTGGCATTGTCGTGAGCGGTATCGATGTGTCGGCAGTGGCTGATCGCCATGATCAGAGGGGCTTAGCGCCTCAGCAACCGCTGGTGTCCCGCACGCCGGCTGGCCCGGATCGTCCTCCCCGGGGCTGATGGGATCGCGCGCGTCCGCGCGCCTTTCACGTCAACCACTCGGGAAACACATCATGTCACCCCCTATTCGTCGCCGGCCGCGTATCGCGGCGGGCTGCGCCGTCGTCGCAATAGCGACTGCGACCGCCTGTCTGGAAAGCCCCGTCCGGGCCGACCCGGCGCCCTCATTCGAGGCCCTGCTCCTCCGGCTGGACGAGACACCCGCCACCTTGGAGGCCGGCGCCCTTCTTGACGCCGCCGAGGCGCGGGTCAGACAGGCGCGTACCGTCGCCAATCCTGAATTGGGGCTGGAGGTCGAAAACGCCTACGGCAGCGGCCCCTTCCAGGACTACGACAACGCCGAGACCACCCTGTCGTTCAGCCAGGACCTTGAGCTTTGGGGGCGTCGAGGCGCCCGGGTGGGCGTGGCGCGGGCGCAAGCCGGCGCAGCTGTCCTGCGCCTTGATCTGGCCAGTGTGGAGGCCGCCAACCAGCTGGCCCTGGCCTATGCCGAGGCCGAGGCGGCCGATCGCCGGTTCCACCTGGCCGAGGAGGCGCTCGCCGTCACGGCCGCCGACGCACGCGCCGCCCAGATACTCGTGGAGGAAGGCCGCGAACCACGCCTGCGCAGCATTCAAGGGGAGGCCGAAGCTGCGGCCGCCCGTGCGAACCTGGAAGAGGCGCGGGCTGAACGGGAGGCGGCGTTCGCGCGCCTGACCGCCGTGGCCATGCTGCCCACGCCAGTCACCTCAATCGAGTCCAGTCTGCTCGATAGGGTCCCTGCCGCGATGGCCGCCGCCACGGGCGCGACGCCTGAGGTGCGGGTGGCCGAGGCCGACAGCGCCGCCGCAGAAAGCCGGATCAAGGTCGAGCGGATACGGGCCATGCCTGACATCAGGGCCTCCGTGGGCATCCGACGCTACGAGGCCGAGGATGCCACGGCCCTGACCTTCGGCGTCAGCATGCCGTTGCCGCTCTTCGACCGGAACCGGGGCGCCATCGACGCCGCCCGGGCCGAGTTTCGAGCAGCTGAGGCGCGACTGATCGGCGCGCGGCAGGCGGCCGAGGCGAGCCGCAATGCGGCTGCGGCGCGGTTGAGGGCTTCAGCCAGCCGGGTGGCCGCCACCGACGCCGGGGTGAGCGCCGCTGAGGAGGCCTACCGCCTGTCGCGGATCGGCTTTGAGGCTGGCCGCATCTCGCAACTCGAAATGCGGTCTTCGCGCGCCGCCCTGATCAATGCCCGCAACGCCGCCGTGGACGCCCGGCTCGCCCGCGTCCGCGCTGAAATCGATCTCGCGCGCCTGCAAGGCCGCGCCCCATTTGGAACATCGCTATGATGCGCATCTCTCAGATCAATCAAACCTGGCTCATGGGCGGCGCGGCCGCCATCGTTCTGGTGGGCGGCGGCGTCTACGCTCTCACCAGGTCGGCGCCTGCAGCCGTCACAGAAGCTCACGCAGAGGAGGCGCAGGCCAGCGCGGGACACGCCGGACAGGAAGGCGAAGCGCACGTCGCCCTCACCGAGGCTCAGATCGAGGCCGCCGGCATTGTCATTGTCGGGGTTACAAGCGGCGGGGGCGGAGAAACGCGGCTTTCGGGGCGTATTGAGCCGATGGTCGATGCGCGAGCTGCGGTCGCAGCTTCTGTCGGCGGTCGGGTGGAGCGTGTTCTGGTTGCGCCTGGGGAGTCGATCCGCGCCGGCCAGGCCTTGGCGGTGCTGGTCAGCGGGGACGCCGCAGGGCTCCGCGCCGAGGCGGACGCCGCCCAGGCCAATGCGGTCGCCGCCGAGCAAGCCCACGGCCGCGAGGAGAGTCTGGCGGAGCAGGGCGTCGTCGCCCAACGAGACGCCGAGGTCGCGCACGCCCAGGCCCTCAGCGCGCAAGCCAGCGCCCGCGCAGCTCGCGCCCGCGCGGCCGCCGCCGGTTCCCCGACGACCTCGGGACGCCTCAGCGTCAGGAGTCCGATCGATGGGATCGTGACGAGCGTTCTGGTCGGCCCTGGCGGCTTCGCCGCCCAGGGCGGCGTGGTCGCAGAAGTGACAAACCCAGCCCGAGTCGAAATCGTCTTCAGCGCGCCGCCGACCTTGGCCGCGCAGGTCCAAGCGGGGACGCCCATCCGCGTCCAGGGGCCCGCCGGCGAAGTCGAGGCCATCGTCACCGGGGTGGCCGCCGGCGCCGGCGTTGCGACCGGCGCCACGGTCATCCGGGCCAGGCCGACAGGCGGGGGGCTTCCGCCAGCTGGATCGGCCGTCACCGGCGCTGTGGTCACCGGCAAGTCCTCAGGAGGCCTGAGCGTGCCATCCGAGGCAGTTCAGACGGTGGAAGGACAAAGCGTCGTCTTCGTGCGCACGGATGACGGGTTCCGCTCCGTGCCTGTGCTTGTTGGCCGTCAGGCCGCTGGCCGCACCGAAGTTGTCAGCGGACTGACCGGATCCGAGCGTGTCGCCGGCGCCAACGCATTTCTCCTCAAAGCCGAACTCGCCAAGGGCGAGGCCGAGCACGGCCACTAGGGGCGACACACATGTTCAATGCAATCATCGCCGCCTCGGTCCACTTCCGCTGGTTCGTCGTCATCGCGGTCACGGTCGTCGCCGGTTTTGGCCTCTACGAACTCACCAGGCTGCCGATCGACGCCGTGCCCGACATCACCAACCGACAGGTGCAGATCACCACGGTGGCGCCCGCCCTGGCTCCAGAGCAGATCGAGCGCCAGGTCACTTATCCGCTGGAGACGGCGCTGGCGGGCATCCCAGGCCTGACGAGCACCCGATCATTGTCGCGTAACGGCTTCAGCCAGATCACAGCCATCTTCACCGATAGCACCGACATCTATTTCGCCCGCCAGCAGGTGTCCGAGCGGCTGGCGGAGGCCCGCGAAGGCCTCCCAGACGGGGTGGAGCCGGCCATGTCGCCCGTCACGACGGGTCTCGGCGAAGTCCTGATGTGGACCGTGGACTACGTTCCCTTCAACAGCGAGAACCTCGCCGAACCCGGCCAGCCCGGCTGGCAGGCTGGGGCCGTGTACCTGACGCCGGAGGGCCAGCGCCTGGCCACGCCGGAAGAGCAGGCGACCTATCTACGTACAGTACAGGACTGGATCGTTGCGCCTCAGATGCGCGGCGCGGAAGGCTTGGCGGGCGTCGATACCGTGGGTGGTTACGTCAAAGAGTATGCGGTTCGTCCGGATATCGCCCGACTCTCAAGCTACGGATTGAGCCTCAACGACCTGGTCGAGGCGCTGGCGCGCGCCAACACCCAGGCCGGCGCAGGCTACATCCAGCGGGCCGGCGAAGCCTTTGTGGTGCGCGCCGACGCCTTGGCGACCACGATCGAAGACCTGGCCCAGGCGCCTGTGGTCAACCGCGACGGTCTGGTTGTCCGGGTCACTGATGTGGCGACGGTCGAGATCGGCCACGCGCCCCGCCTCGGCGGCGCCAGCCGTGATGGACACGAGGCGGTGCTCGGCACCGCGCTGATGATCGCCGGTGGCAACAGCCGCACGGTGGCCCAGTCGGCGGCCGAACGCCTTGAGGAGGTGGATAACAGCCTGCCGCCGGGGGTCGTCGCGACGATCGTTCTGAACCGGAGCGCCCTGGTCAATTCAACCATCGCCACGGTCGCCCGCAACCTCACAGAGGGCGCCCTGCTGGTGATCTTGGTCTTGTTCCTGCTCCTGGGGAACATTCGTGCGGCCAGCATCACGGCCTTGATGATCCCCCTCAGCTTCCTGTTCGCCGTCATCGGCATGAACCGGTTCGGGATCAGCGGAAACCTGATGAGTCTGGGCGCTCTGGACTTTGGCCTGATGGTCGATGGCGGGGTGGTGGTGATCGAGAACACCTTGCTGATGCTCACCCAGCGCCGCGCCCAACTTGGCCGCATGCTCAACCGGTCCGAACGGCTGGACGCGGCCGTTCAGTCAGCGCGCCAGATGGTGAAACCCGCAGCGTTCGGACAGCTGATCATCCTTCTGGTGTTTGCGCCGCTGCTGATGCTGGAGGGGGTGGAGGGCAAGACGTTCCAGCCCATGGGGGCCACCGTCATGCTGGCTCTGGTCGGCGCGTTCATCTTCTCCTTCACCTTCGTGCCCGCCATGACCGCCTTGATGGTCCGCGATCCGAAGTCTGTGCATCTGGGTCCTAACGGCGAGGTCGCCGAGCACGAGACCCGCCTTCTTCGATTCGCCCGCCGCTATATCAAGCCCGCGATCCACGCGGCGGTGGGGCGACCAAAGGTGGTGCTGATCTCCGCCCTGGTCGCTCTTCTCGTCGGCGCGGCAGCCTTCATGTCGCTGGGCCGGGAGTTCATCCCGACTCTCGATGAAGGCGACATCGCCATGCAGGCCCTGCGTGTGCCGTCGGCCTCGCTTGAACAGTCTCTGGCTATGCAGATGGCCCTGGAGCGCGCCATCACAGCCCAGCCCGAGGTGGAGATCATGTTCTCCAGGACCGGGACGGCCGAGGCGGCGGTCGATCCGATGCCGCCGAACATTTCCGACAGCGTCATCGTCCTGAAGGACCGCAAAGAATGGCCCGATCCAGGCCTGGAGAAGGAGGCGCTGATCGCGCGTATCGAAGAGGTCGCAAGCCAGCAGATCGGCAACAATCTTGAGTTCAGCCAGCCGATTGAACTGCGCTTCAATGAACTCATTTCCGGCGTGCGAACCGACCTCGCCGTCATGGTCTATGGCGACGATTTCGACACCCTCCAGCGGGTGGCCGAACAGGTCGCAGGTCGTCTGCGCGAGACGACCGGATCGGCAGATGTGCGGGTGGAACAGGCGTCTGGCCTGCCGACCCTGACCGTCAGCGTCGATCGCATCGCCGCCGCAAGCTATGGCCTGACCGCCGCAGACGTCACTGACGCTGTGTCCACGGGCATTGGCGGCGCCGAAGCTGGGGTCATCTTCGAGGGTGATCGCCGTTTCGATGTCGTCGTGCGCCTGGCCAACGCCGACCGGAACGACCCCGCCGCCTTGGCGGCTCTTCCCGTGGTCTCCGAAACCGGCGCCGTTGTGCCGCTGTCGTCGGTCGCGCGCATCCAGAGCGCCGAAGGCCCAAACCAGATCAGCCGGGAGAACGGCAGCCGCCGGATGGTGGTCCAGGCCAATGTCCGGGGTCGCGATCTCGGCGGGTTCGTCTCTGACGCCCAGGACCGGGTGGGGCAGATCGCGCTTCCCGCCGGGGTCTATCTGGACTGGGGTGGTCAGTTCGAGAACCTGAAGCGGGCCGAAGAGCGGTTCAGCCTCGTCATCCCTGTGGTGTTCGTCCTGATTGGAGTGTTGCTGTTCCTCGCCCTTGGCTCGTTTGCTGAGGCTGGTCTGGTCTTCGCCTGCGTGCCACTCGCCTTGATCGGGGGGGCCTTGGCCCTGCTGGCGAGGGGCATGCCCTTCTCCGTCTCTGCGGCGGTCGGCTTCATCGCCGTGTCAGGCGTCGCGACCCTGAACGGCCTGGTGCTCATGCAGGCCATCCGTCAGCGACTGACCGCGGGCCTGCCGCCCCGGGAAGCGGCGATAGAAGGCGCCTCAAGTCGCCTGCGGGCGGTGCTGACGACGGCGCTGGTCGCCATTGTCGGCTTCATCCCCATGGCCCTGGCGCACGGAGCCGGGGCTGAGGTGCAGAAACCCCTGGCGACCGTGGTCATCGGGGGGCTTTTGACCGCTACGGCGTTGACCCTTCTTGTGCTGCCGACCTTCGCTGCGAAGGCGGTCCGGCATCGGCCGACAGACGCCGCATGACCCTCGGGAGCTGGCTTGCCGCCACGGCGGGGCTGAAGTCCACGGCCGCGACCCTCTGCATCGGCTTCTTCCGCCGCGAGCGGTTGTCCCGAGCCTCGCTAGGACGAGGCCGGAGTGGGGGGGAGATTGGAGCGCGCTCTGCAAAAGTGGGATCCGGTCCTGGTCGGCGGCTCACCAATCCCACTCGACCGCCAGTCCGATCAGGCGGCGAGGTCCGGGCGCGCTGGCCGAGTAGCCGAGGGCCTCGCCGATGAAGCCGGCTTCCTGGATGTAGCGCTCGTCGAGGGCGTTTTTGGCGAACGCCGTGACGGTCCATGCTGAGCTGGACGGCCGAAACGCCAGGCGCAGGTCCAGGAGCCCGTAGCCGTCCTGCCATTCGTCCTGGATCGTGTCCGGCGCGAGGGCGCGAGAGAGCTCTGGCCGGTCGTTATCGTCGGAGAAGAAGAACTTCGAGCGCCAACTATAGACAGGGCGAAAGGCGAGTTCGCCGTCGAGAAGGGGCCAGACGATATCAGCGTGGATTGACGCTTGATGGTCCGGTGCGAGGCGGAAGCGGTTGCCCGCCACAGCGCCCGACCTCAGCCTGGCATGTCCATAGGCGTAGGTCGCGCCAACCGTGGCGGCGGGCGATGGCATGAACGTGGCCTCCACCTCGAGGCCATGCGCAGTCGCTTGACCAGCGTTCACGGTCCGCAGCTGCCCGGCTTCCACGCGGGTGGTCTGAAAATCGCGATAGTCGTAGGCGTAGACGGCCGCATCGAGCGCCAGTCGAAGGCGCGCCGGCCGCACCTTTGCGCCCAATTCCCAGGAGTCCACCACCTCGGCGGGCACGACGCCAAACCTGGCGGGTCCCTGGGGCGTGGCAGGGGCGCCCGCCACCAGGACGGTCGGCCGCCGTCCGCGGGCATAGGTCCCATAGACGCTGACCGTGGGGTTCGGCTCGTACCTCGCCGCAAGGCGCCAGCTCCAGCCGGAGTCTTCCAGATCGCTGGAAATCTTGTCGCCATTGCCGAGGGTGGGCTGAAAGAGAAGGCCGTAGAGCGGCCATTCCGTCGACAGGCGTCCTGCGTCAGGGCCAGCCAGGTGCCGGAGGAACGTCTGGCGTCTGGCCTGATCCATGCCTGCGGCTGCGATCACGCTGGCGAGGACGGAGGGCCCCAGCGGAACGGCCGGCGACACCGCGCTGGTCTTCTGGTCAATTCCGTAACGCAGGCCGGCGGACACCTCCCAACTGGTTCCGATGCGCCTTGTGGCGTCGGCGAAGATGTCGAGCGCCTGCACATCACTGAAGTTCTGGGTCCGCTCCAGGTGGAGCGCCTTGAGATTGCCGGCGATGGCCAGCGCCGTCGTCCCCTCCAGTTCGTAGCCGCGGCCGGCGGCGAGACCGCGCAACTGGTCGGCCAGGAACTGAGCTTGCAGGAGGACGTCGGCGGACTGGGGCCAGGGGCTGGTCAGGCGGCCCATCATGCGCGCCAGCTGGAGCCGCTCATCGATCACCATCGGCACCCTCTGGGTTCCATGTTCCTCGAAGAGGTTGACGCCCACGAAGCCTCGCCACGCGCCGCGCCGGTCGTAGGCGAGGCGGATCTCCTGGTTGACCTGAGCGCCCCGTGTTTCCTCCAGCAGGCTCACGATCGGCAGGGCGAGGCCGTCGGCGTCCTGCTGGTCGTCAGCGGCGAAGCGCCGATAGGACGTCAGGCTCGACAGGGTGAGCGCCGGCGAGATGTCCGTCTCAAGCCCGAAGCTGGCCGAGAAGAGTTGCCGGTCCAGGCCGAGCGGCTGGTCGCGACCCTGGGCGTCCCGGGCCGACAGGGCCGGCGGGGTGAAACGGTCAAGGTCTCCCAGGGGCTGGCCAGACACCGGGTCGGCCGGCGCGAACAGGAAGGACTTCAGCGCCGGGCCGCTGGAGCGGTCATGTTGATAGTTGATGATCAGGTCGGCCGCGCCCCAGTCGCGTCGCAGGCTCAGCCCGAGGCGGCCGGCGTCGGTGGAGATCGCCTGGAGGTCCTCCCCGCCGAGCAGGTTGGTCACGTCCCCGTCGCGGTGGCGGCTCACAGCAGCCAGCCGCAGGCCCATGGTTTCGCCGAGGGGGAGGTTCGCCATGGCGTCCACGCGGCGCCAGCCCTGGCCTCCCGCTTCCAGCCGCAGGCGGGCTGAGGTGCTGTCCGGGTCGGCCTTGTTCTGTACGATATTGATGGCGCCGGTCATGGCGCTGCGGCCGTAGAGGGTGGACTGCGGCCCCTTGACCACCTCGATCCGGTCCACGTCGAAGAGTTCGAAATAGGCGCCTCGCTCCTTCGAGGCTGGCACACCATCCTGGAAGATCGAGACACGAGGCTCGCGGGTCGCGTCGCCGGACGCCTGGGTGACGCCCCGCACGGAAAACCCCGCATTGGCGGGGGAGGCGGCCGAGACGGTGAGTCCCGGCGTCTGTTGCGCCACCGCCTCCATATCGGTCAGGCCGAGCCGCCGCAGGCGCTCGCCGGAGAAGGTGGACAGGGCCATCGGGGTCTCGAAGGCGAGGCTTGGGCGACGCTCGGCGGTGACGACCAGTTCCGGCAGCTCGGTGATCGCCGGAGGCGGCGCGGGCGGCGCGGGCGGCTGGACCGCCGCCGCGGCGGCCGGCCCGATCATCACGACGCCGCCCGGCGATCGCGTCGCGGTCAGGCCCGTGCCGGCCAGCACCTGCTCCAGGGCTGTTTCGGCGGTGCGGGCTCCATGGACGCGGCCGGACCGCCGCCCACGGGTCAGCTGCGGATCGACGATCAGCGGCCGGCCGGTCTGCAGGCTGTACCAGACGAGCGCGCCGGCCAGGTCCCGGGGCGCAAGGTCGTAGGCTGCGGCGCGCGCAGGCTGGGCGAAGGCTGCGACGGGGGCAAGGAGGGCGAGGGCCAGGACCGCGAGCGGCCAGGCGGGTGATCTTCCAAGGCGCGAGGCCAAGACCATGTCTAGCCGAACCTTTGGGCCTGGCCGCAGGTCGGGGTCATGGCGCGGCCGCCCGCCGGAGGGCCAGATCGACCGTTCCGTCGGGCCCCCGTATCGCCGCCACAGGCAGGTAGAGGCTCACCGCCTCGACAAAGGCGTCGGCGTCGTCGGCGGCGAAGACGCCGCTGACCCGCAGGTCGCCCGCCTCCGGCGACACGCGGATCGGGCGCTGCGGCGAGTAGCGGCTGACCCGGCGGGCCGCCGTCTCGAGCCGCTCGTCCTGGAAGATGAGCTGGCCTTCGGTCCAGGCGACCGCCTGCTTCACGTCGGCTTGCGGGACCAGCACCCCGTCACCGCCGGCGGCGAGCCGATAGCCCTGGCCCGGCTGGAGCTGGGCGGCGACCTGGCCCGTCCGCCGGGCGCGGACCTCGACCCGGCCCTCCAGGAGCGTGACCATCGCGCCATCGCCGTCGTGCTCGATATTGAAGGCCGTGCCCGTGGCGACGACGAGGTGATCGCCCACGGCGACGGCGAACGGCCGCCGGGGATCCTTGGCCACCTCGAAGCGGGCCTGTCCGGTGGCGAGCACAAGGTCCCGGCGCCCGTCCGTGAACCGCGTGCGCACCTCGGCCCCGGCGTCCAGGGTCAGCCGCGATCCATCGGCCAGGGTGACGCTGCGCCGCGCGCCCGGCTCGGCGCGGTAGGTCCGCCAGGGGGGCTGCGCGCCCAGGACCACGAGGCCGGCCGCGGCCGCGGCCAGTCCGGCGCCCACCCCGCCGCCGATCAGTCGCCGGCGGGTGAGGACCGGGGGACGGCGCACGCCCTGGTTTGCGGTCTGAAGCGCCTGGTCCCGCAGGGGGGCCAGTTCGGGCGCCGAGGCGTCACCGAACAGCCCCATGACCTCCCCGATCCCCACCCAGGCCTCGGCCTGGGCGACATCGGCTGTGATCCAGGCC
>NZ_JBALUY010000074.1:0-17598 GCF_036963605.1 Phenylobacterium sp.
AGGTCGCCCAGGCGATCTGGGCCTGCGCCCGGGGAGTCGCAGCCCTGGCCCTGGCCCGGGGCGGGCCTGGACGACTCGACTCCGAGACTGTGCGCGAGGCCGTTCTGGGCCTGGAAGTCCTGGTCTCACGGCGCTGAATTCCCGTCATACGCGCGCCAGCACGCCTCATTCTCGCGTGGCGACGCCTGTTTGAATTTTCGCCTATCCGAACAGTGTTCGACTGGTCCAGCTTGGTTTTATCAATTTCGCACGACGGGCCAAAAAAGAGCCTGCGGCGGCTGGGAGGAAACCAATGAACCACACACTGCGCTTGCGCAGCCTTTTCGTTATGGGCGTCTCGACGGCGGCCATCGTTGCGGCTACGCCCGCCTTCGCTCAACAAGCCACCATGCTGGAAGAGCTCGTCGTCACCGCCGAGCGCCGTGACCAGAGCCTGCAGGACGTGCCCGTCGCGGTCACGGCCTACACCAGCGAGCGTCGCGACCTTCTAGGCATCGCCACGGTCGAGGACCTCGCCCGCTCGTCGCCCAGCGTGGCCTATACCAACAATGACCGCCTCTCGATCCGGGGCTTTGGTCGCCTGACCAACGCCATCGGCACCGACCCGTCGGTGGCCCTCTATTCCGACGGCATCTTCTCCAACTCGATGGCGGACTCCTCGACTCCGTCCCTGTTCATCGAGCGGACCGAAATTCTGCGCGGCCCCCAGGGCACCCTCTATGGCCGTAACTCGGTCGGCGGCGCCCTGAACATCATCGGCAAGCGGCCAGCCTATGAGTTCGAAGGCGAATTCCGGGGCGCGGTGGGCAACTACGGCACCTGGCAGACCGACCTGCTGCTGAGCGGCCCGGTGACCGAAGGCCTCCGCTTCCTGGTTGGCGGTTCGCTTCAGCGCCGGGAAGAGGGCTTCATCGACAATATCGGCCCGGCCGGCGACACCAGCGCCGTCAAGCGCTACATGCTCGAGGCTCAGGTCGAGGCTGACCTGGGCGAGAACATCGTGGCGCGCCTGCGCTACTCGAAGTTCGACTGGGACGACTCCTACGGCGTCGGCAACGTGCACGAGGCGGTCATCACGCCCTATGACACCGCCTCGATCACCGGTCTCGGCAATGCGGCCCTCTACTACAACCCGACCTACGGGTTCGGCGGGGTCAATCCGGGCACTACGGACGAGTACAAGATCAACACCAACCAGACCAATGAGGGCAAGCTCAGCGACCACCATCGCCTGCACTTCGACCTGACCTGGGACCTGGGCGGCGCGACCCTGAAGTACCTCGCCGGCTACCAGGAGTACGTCTACAACACCAATGGGGACGAGGACCGGTCGGCCCGCACGGGGAACTACAGCATCCCCGCCGCCACGCCCTTCGGCGCCTATACGGCGACCAATGTCTCGCCGAACCAGCGCTTCTTCTACGAGGAAGACCAGAGCTGGTATTCGAACGAGATCAACCTGTCGTCGAACTCCGACGGTCCGCTGCAGTGGATCACCGGCCTCTATCAGTACCACCAGGACTACTCGCAGCCCCAGGGCCTGCGCGTCCTGGATGATCCCGCCATGCTGAACCCGATCAACCTGGCGACGGGCGGTCTCGCGCCGCCCAACCCGGACGGCAACTACCTGTTCGTCGACGGCACCCTGGCGGTCGATTCCTACGCCGTCTTCGGCCAGATCGACTATGACCTGACCGAGGAATGGACCCTGACGGCCGGTCTGCGCTGGTCCAAGGACGAGAAGACCGGCACCGACTTCGCCCGATATGTGTCGCGGACCAACACCACCACCACGGTCCTGGCGGCCGGCGGTATTCCGGCGGCGGTGGGCCAGGGCCTTGCGGTCGACTTCACGACCTTCGTGGTCTGCGGCGGTCCGACCATCGCCTCGTGCCAGGCCAACCCCCTGTACAGCAACCTTCGGGCGGCGCCGGGCGGCGGTCTTGAGCGGGATCTGAGCGCTGAGTACGACGCCTTCACGGGCACCCTTGGCGTCCAGTGGCAGCCCGACATCGACACCAACGCCTATCTTCGTTACAGCCGCGGCTACAAGTCGGGCGGGTGGCTGGCCTCCAACGGCCTGACGCCCTTCCCCTACGCCGATGCTGAATATGTGGACAACTACGAGCTGGGTCTGAAGAAGACCTGGGGCGGCGTGTTCCAGCTCAACAGCGCCGTGTTCTACGCCGACTATAAGGGCTTCCAGGCGCCCCTCACCGTGGTCCTCAACTCCACGACGGGCTCCACCGGCAGCCAGTTCCTCAACCTGGACGCCCGCAACTGGGGCGTTGAGCTCGAGGCCCAGTGGGCGCCGATCCAGGGTCTGCAGTTCTTCGGCAGCTACGCCTATATCAACGCCGAGATCACCGAAGGCTGCTGCTACGTGGACGCCAACGATCCGACGGCCGCCCAGGCAGGGGCCCGTCCCGTGGGCGCGCCGCTGCCCAATGGCAGCCGGGCCCAGAGCCTGGTCGGCAGCCGCCTGCCCATGACGCCGGAACACAAGATCAATGTGGGCGGCAACTACACGATGGACTTCACCCCCGGCAGCCTGACCCTGGGGGCCACCTATACCTATACCGACGACATGCAGACCGGCGTGTTCGGCTCACCGCGCTACACCGCGCCGTCGAACGAGATCGTTGATCTGCGCGCCATCTGGAAGGACGTGGAGGATCGCTTCACGATCATTGGCTATGTGAAGAACGCCACCGACGAAGTGGCCTATCAGAGCTCGACCCCGGGTTCTGTGACGAGCCTTGGCACCTTCCGCCAGACCGTGAAGCTCAACTTCCCTCGCACCTTCGGGGTCGAGCTGCAGTACCGCTTCTAAGCTCGATCGGCTTTAGCGACAGACTAGGGCGGCGCGGATCATCCGCGCCGCCCTTTTTCCTGGCCGCAGGTCACCCTGGGGGCCGGCGAGCGGGGGCGCATAGTCCAGATGGATCATGCGGCGCAGGACCGACCCGTGGTGGAGGAGGTGCAACAGATTTGCACAGTCCTTTCAGGGGTTCTCCATCATGCGTTTGTTCGCGGCCGGCCTCTCGGCCCTCGTTATCGCCCTCGCCGCGCCCGCGGGCGCGGCCCTGGCCCAAGCGGCCGACAGCACCGTCACCCTGGCGGACGGCACGACCATCGTGACGACCTTCCGGAGCCTGAACGACATCACGATCAAGATCAGCGGCGGGCCGGAGTTCGGCGCCAATCCGGCGACGGTGAACTTCACCAGCGTCGTCCCGGGCGCCAGTGTCATCGACTATACCGGCACCATCAGCCAGGGTGGCGCGACCACCCCCTTCACCTGCCAGGTCAACACCGTGACCCAGGCCGTGAGCGGCACGGGGGCCTGCGCCGTCGCCTTCGGTCAGCCGTCCACCTCGCCGCCGGTCACGCCGCCGACGACCCCCACGACACCGACGACTCCGACGACGCCGACGACCCCAACAACGCCGCCCACCACGCCCACGACCCCGACGACCCCCACGACCCCGACGACCCCCACCACGCCGACCACCCCCACAACGCCGCCCGTGATCGACGATGGCTCGATCACGGTGACCAATCCCGACGGCTCGGTCGTGACCCTCTCGCTGCCGGAACAGCAGCTGATCACCTACGCCGAGGCCGACCAGCTGTTCATGGCCCTGGTGGGCGACCGGATGCAGATCGGCAGCCTGGAAGGTTTCGTGAACGGGCGTCTGCGGGCCATCGGCATGGCGGCCCTGCAGGCCCAGCTGCCAATGCTGCGCACCGACAATGGCGATTATCGCGGGGCCTCGGCCGGCGCGGGGGCGCCCTCGGCCGGCGCCTGGATCAACGCGACCGGTTCGTATGTCGAAGACAAGCGGGCCGGCTCGGCGCAGGACGGCTATGGCGGCGCCGTGGCGCTCGGCCTCGACGTCACCGCGGGCGATGTGATCCTGGGGGGCTATGTGGCCCACAGCCGCACGGACCTGGAAGGGCCTGCGGCCACCTATGAGACCGACGGCTGGAACGGCGGCCTCTACGCCAGCTGGTCGCAGGACCCGATCCTGCGCCTGACGGCCTCGGTGGGCTACGGCGCCTTTGATGTCGAGTACGGTCGCAACGCCGGCGCCCTGCGCAGCTTCGGGACCACCGAGCGGACCCAGGTGTTCGGTTCGGTGGCGGTGGAATCCCAGCAGGCGCTGGGCGACAGCTGGGTCGTGATCCCCAGCCTTGGCCTGGCCTCGTCCTCGTCCGAGACCGACGCCTATCAGGACAACGCCAACCGGCCGATCGCCGGGAACAAGGTCGACATGACAGTGGTCTCCGGAGGGGCTTCGCTGTTCTACACCGGGGCGGCCTGGCTGCCCTATGTGTCGGCGAGCTTCAACCACCAGACCGACGATGCGCCGGGCGTGGACCGGGACTACGGCCTGATCGGGGCTGGCGTCGCCATTCCGGTGGCTGAGCGCTTCAGCATCGCCTTTACCGCCCAGGCCCTGGTGGGCAAGTCCAACGAGACCCAGTCGACCTTCGGCGTGACCCTGCGCCGGGCCTTCTGATCAACCCATGTGGCGGCGCCTGACACCCCTGTTCCTGGCGCCGCTGCTGATCGCATCTCCTGTCGCCGCCCGACACGCCGACCCCCTGGGCGACGGATGGATGCGGTTCGAAGTGGCGGCGGCGGGGCGAACCCTCGCCGCCGCCATGCCGTCTGACGTCCGGCCGGCCAGGACCCTGACCATCGTGATCGAAGGGGACGGCCGGGCCCATGATCGTCGAGGACGGGCGAGCCCAGATCCGACGCCGGATCGGGCGGTGGGGCTCGAACTCGCCAGGGCCTGGCCTGGCCCCGCCGCCTGGCTGGGACGGCCCTGCCAGTACGTGCAGGACGAGGCTTGCGGACCCGCCGACTGGACCACCCACAGGTTCTCCGAAGAGGCGGCGGCCATGACCGACGCCGCGGTCAGCGCCCTGATGTCAAGGGCCGGGGCTGGGCGCGTGGTTCTGGTGGGATGGTCCGGCGGCGGGGTGATGGCCGCCCTGGTCGCCGCGCGACGCCAAGATGTCGCTGGCCTGGTGACGATCGCCGCGCCCCTGGATGTCGCCGCATGGACACGCAGTCGGGGTTTAAGTCCGTTGCGGGGTCTCGATCCCGCCGATCTGCCGCCGATCACGGCGCCCCAGGTTCATCTGACCGGCGCCTTCGATCCGGTCGTGCGCCCGGCCGTGGTCAAGGAAACGGCCCAGCGGCTGGCTGGGCCGCAGGGCCTGGTGGCGACCTGGTCCGAACGTCATGACTGCTGCTGGGTCGCCCGCGTCGATGAGATCGCCGCGGGCCTTGACCCTCAGCCTTGAAGCCTACTTGCCGCCGAGCGTCGCGCGCAGCATCCAGGCGTGCTTCTCGTGGGCTTCCAGCCGGTCGGTGATGATGCCGGCGCTGGCCTCGTCCTCGGCCTTCTGGGCGAGCGCCAGGGCGTCGCGGCAGGTGGCGATGACCGTCTCGTGGTCGGCGGTCAAGGCCTGCAGCATCGACTGGGAGTCGCCCTCGGGGTCGCCGTCCTTGATCGAGCTGAGATTGCCGAAGGCGCCATAGCCCTGCGGGGCCAGTTCGCCCAGGGCGCGGATGCGCTCGGCCACATCGTCGATGGCCTGCCACATCTCGGTGTACTGCTCCATGAACAGCGCGTGCAGCGACGAGAAATTGGGGCCGCGGACATTCCAGTGGAAGCCGTGGGTCTTGAGATAGACCGCATAGGTGTCGGCCAGCATCTTGGAGAGGGCCTGGGCGACGGCCTTGCGATCGCTTGCATCGAGGCCGGTCTTGATCTTTTCGACCATGAAATAGCTCCTTTTTTGGTTACAGCTCAGCTTGCTGTCGAACGGCCGAGCCTAGGCAGGGGTTCCGCCCCGGGGGGGCGCCACCGCATGGGCGTCAGCCCTCGCCCAGGCGCGTTCGTGGAAGGCGAAGGCGATGGTCTGGAACAGAGGCTCCACCATGCCGATAGCAAGCGCCGCCCGCCAATCCCGGGTGAGTACGTAGGCCACGGTGAAGGCCACGATCAGGTGCATGACGCTATAGGTAAGGGTCTTGGCGACAGTGCGTTTCATCGTCTCAATCTTTCGTGTCGACGATTTCCATATAGTGCATCAATGGCCCATGGGAAGGATTAGTTGCAATCGGTTCGCAAAAAAGTTGACGCTCGATCAGGCATGAAAAAGGGGCCGCCCCGGCTGGAGCGGCCCCTCTGTCGTTAGGATGGCGTTCGACCTAGAAGATTTCGAACAGGCCCGCCGCGCCCATGCCGCCGCCGACGCACATGGTGACGACGCCGTACTTGGCCCCGCGGCGCTTGCCTTCGTACATGATGTGCGCCGTGCACCGGGCGCCGGTCATGCCATAGGGGTGGCCGATGGAGATGGCGCCGCCCGAGACGTTCAGCTTGTCATTGGGGATGCCCAGGGTGTCGCGGCAATAGAGCAGCTGCGAGGCGAAGGCTTCGTTCAGCTCCCAGATGTCGATGTCGTCCATCTTCAGGCCGTTGCGGGCCAGCAGCTTGGGGATGGCGAAGACCGGGCCGATGCCCATCTCCTCAGGCCCGCAGCCGGCCACGGCCATGCCGCGATAGGCGCCCAGCGGCTCCAGGCCGCGCTTTTCGGCCTCCTTGGCTTCCATCAGCACCAGCGCCGCGGCGCCGTCCGACAGCTGGCTGGCGTTGCCGGCGGTGACGAACTTGCCTTCCTGCACATAGCGGCCGCCCTTGAACACCGGCTGCAGCTTCTGCAGGTCGGCCAGCGTCGTCTGGGGACGGTTGCCCTCGTCCTGGGCGATGGTGACTTCCTTTTCCGACGCCTGGCCGGTGGCCTTGTCGAACACCATCATGGTGGTGGTCATCGGCACGATTTCCTGGGCGAACCGGCCCTCGGACTGCGCCTGGGCGGTGCGCTGCTGGGACTGCAGGGCGTATTCGTCCTGGGCCTCGCGGCTGATCTTGTAGCGATCGGCGACGATCTCGGCGGTCTCGATCATCGAGACCTGAAGTTCCGGAACGTGCTCGGCCAGCCATTCGTCCCGGGCGCGGAACAGGTTCATCTTGTCGTTCTGAACCAGCGAGATGGACTCAAGGCCCGCGCCGATGGCCATCGGCGCGCCGTCGTGGGTGATGTACTTGGCCGCGGTGGCCACGGCCATCAGGCCCGACGAGCACTGGCGATCCATCGACATGCCCGCGACGCTGACCGGCAGGCCGGCCCGCAGGGCGGCGTTGCGGCCGATGTTCTGGGCCGTGGTGCCCTGCTGCAGGGCCGCGCCCATCACCACGTCGTCGATCTCGGCCGGGTCGACCTTGGCGCGGGCGACGGCCGCGGCGATGGCGTGGCCGCCCAGGGTGGGGGCGGTGGTGTTGTTGAAGGCGCCGCGATAGGCCTTGCCGATGGGGGTCCGGGCGGCGGAGACGATGACAGCTTCACGCATGGAAGGATCCTGCTTCTCTTGGAATTCGGGGAGGAGTCTTAGAGGTCTTTGAAGGACTTGCCCTCGGCGACCAGCTTTTCGAGGAGGGGCGAGGGCTTGAACTGATCGCCCATCTTGGCCTGGAACTCCTGCATCTTGGCCAGCACCTTGGGCAGGCCGACATGGTCGCCGTACCACATGGGGCCGCCGCGATAGACCGGCCAGCCATAGCCGTTCTGCCAGACCACATCGATGTCGGACGGGCGGATGGCCTTGCCTTCTTCGAGAATCTTCGCGCCCTCATTGATCATCGGATAGATGCAGCGCTCGAGGATCTCCTCGTCGGTCACCTCGCGGGGATTGGCCCCGGTCTTGACGATGAAGTCCTTGATGACCTGTTCGGTCACCGGCGAGGGCTTGGCGGTCCGGCTCTCGTCATAGTCGTAATAGCCGGCGCCGGTCTTCTGGCCGCGGCGGTCCATCTCGCACAGGACGTCGCGGATGCTCTCGCCCTTGGAGCGTTCCTTGACCCAGCCGATATCGAGGCCGGCCAGATCGCTCATGGCGAAGGGCCCCATGGGGAAGCCGAAGTCGTAGAGGACGCGGTCGATGTCCCAGGGCATGGCGCCTTCCATGACCAGCTTCTGCGCCTCGCGCTGGCGCTGGCCGAGGATGCGGTTGCCGACGAAGCCGGGGCAGACGCCCACCAGGACCGCGACCTTGCCGATCTTCTTGGCCAGCTTCATGGAGGTGGCGATCACCTCCTTGCTGGTGTGGTCGGCGCGGACAATCTCCAGCAGCTTCATCACATTGGCCGGCGAGAAGAAGTGCAGGCCGATGACGCTTTCCGGGCGCTTGGTGACCGCGGCGATCTCGTCGATGTCCAGGCCAGACGTGTTGGTGGCCAGGATCGCGCCGGGTTTGCAGATCGCGTCCAGCCTGGTGAAGATGTCCTTCTTGATGTCCATGCGCTCGAACACCGCCTCGATGACGAGGTCGACATCGGCCAGCGACTCCATCTCCAGCGAGCCGGTGATCAGCGCGCAGCGCTCCTCGACCTGAGCGGCCGTGATGCCGCCGCGCGAGGCGGTGCGCTCATAGTTCTTGCGGATGGTGGCCAGGCCCCGGTCCAGGGCCTCCTGCTTGACCTCGGTCAGCACCACCGGGATGCCGACATTGGCGAAGTTCATGGCGATGCCGCCGCCCATGGTGCCGGCGCCGATGATGCCGACCTTGTTCACCGGGATGATGGGGGTGTCATCGGCCACGTCGGGGATCTTCTGGGCCTGGCGCTCGGCGAAGAAGGCATAGCGCTGGGCCGCCGACTGCGAGCCGCTCATCAGCTCGTTGAACAGCTTGCGCTCGGTGGCCAGGCCCTCCTCGAAGGGCTGGTTCACGGCCGCCTCGACGCAGCGGATATTGTACTCCGGGGCCAGGAAGCCGCGGAACTTCCGCGCATTGGCCTTGCGGAAATTCTCGAAGATCTCGGGCTTGCCCTTGGCGGCTTCCAGCTTGTCGTTCTGGTCGCGGATCTTGGCCAGCGGCCGGCCCTCGGCCACCACCTTGCGGGCGAAGGCGATGGCCTGTTCGCGCAGCTTGCCGTCTTCCACCAGCTCATCCACCAGGCCGAGGCTGGCGGCCTCCTTGGCCGGCACATGGCGGCCCGAAGTCATCATGGAAAGCGCGTTCTCGACGCCGACCACCCGGGGCAGGCGCTGGGTGCCGCCGGCGCCCGGCAGCAGGCCGAGATTGACCTCCGGCAGGCCGAGGCGCGCTGAAGGCACAGCCACGCGGTAGTGGGCGCAGAGCGCCACCTCCAGGCCGCCGCCCAGAGCTGTGCCGTGGATCGCGGCGATCACCGGCTTGGACGCGCCTTCGATGACGTCCTGCACGTCGGCCAGCTGGGGATCGGCCATGGCCGAGCCGAACTCGGTGATGTCGGCGCCGGCGATGAAGGTGCGTCCGTCACAGATCAGCACGATGGCCTTGGCGGCGACGTCGGCGTCGGCCTGCTTGAAGGCCTCGAAGAGGCCCTGGCGGACAGCCGCCGACAGGGCGTTCACCGGTGGCGAGTTCAGGGTGATGACGGCGACGTCGCCGTCGAGGGTCAGGTCGGTGACCGGATTGATCTGGCTCATGCGCGTCCTCGAATTTCGTGGGGGCCGCTTCTCGGACGGGCGACCTGGCTGATTCAAACGCGTGTTATAGGCCTGACAGGACGGGGCTGAGTCAATCGGCCTCGCCCCCGATCACGGCTCGCCGGCCTCACGCTAGGGCAGGCGGGACAAGGGAAACGCATAGGCAAAGGAGGCGCGTCATGGCGCTCGATCTCTTCACCCTCCAGGGGCGCACCGCCCTCGTCACCGGCGGCTCGCGCGGCATCGGCAAGATGATCGCCGCCGGCTTCCTGGCCCAGGGGGCCAAGGTCTATATCTCGTCGCGCAAGGCCGACGCCTGCGACGCCGCCGCCGAGGAGCTGTCGCAAGGCGGCGGGACCTGTATCTCCCTGCCGCAGGACGTGTCGTCCGTCGCCGGCTGCCAGGCCCTGGCCAAGGCCATCGAGGAGCGCGAGGACAAGCTCGACATCCTGGTGAACAACGCCGGCGCCGCCTGGGGCGCGCCCTTCGAGGAGTTCCCCGAGCACGGCTGGGACAAGGTGATGGACCTGAACCTCAAGTCCCCCTTCTTCCTGACCCAGGCCCTGCACATGGCCCTGAAGAAGGCCGGCACCCACGACCAGCCGGCCAAGGTGATCAACATCGCCTCGATCGACGGCATCCGCCTGAACCCGCAGGACACCTATTCCTATCACGCGTCCAAGTCGGGGCTGATCTATCTGACCCGCCGGCTGGCCGCCCGCCTGATCGCCGACAATATCGTGGTCAGCGCCATTGCGCCGGGCGCCTTCGCCTCGGAGATGAACCGCACCGCCCGCGATCACGGTGACGCGGTGGCCAAGGCCATCCCCGCCCGCCGTATCGGCCGTGACGAGGACATGGCCGGCGCGGCCATCTACCTGGCCAGCCGGGCCGGGAACTATGTGGTCGGCGAGACCATCGCCGTGGACGGCGGCGTGGCCCTGGCCACGGTCGGCGCCATCGGCTGAGGCGGGTTGTGCGAGAACCGGCGCGACCTCCGCTTTACCTTTGCGTCAAGGTGTAGATAGAGAGGGGGCTGCGCCGGTTCCTGGGTCTCCCCACGCAGGGCCGCCGAGGATTGGAGCCGTCATCCCCATGGGCGAACGGAACGTCGCGCGCGCGACGGATCGATACGAACGCAAGCGCGAGGACATCCTCGACGCCGCGACGGTGATCCTCAACCAGTTGGGGGTCAAAGGCCTGACCCTGAGCGTCGCGGCCGGCGCCGTCGGCCTGTCGACCACCAGCGTCACCTATTATTTCAAGCGCAAGGACGACCTGGCCGCGGCCTGCCTGATGCGCGGCGTCGACTGGCTGGCCCATCTGGCCGAGAGCGCCCAGACGATCGATGACCCCGCCGAGCGACTGGCCCGGGTGTTTGATCTTCACCTGGAGCGGTTGCGCCTGACGGCGACAGGCCAGGCGCCGCCCCTGCCGGTGCTGTCGGACATTCGCGCCCTGAACCAGCCGCGCCGTGGCGAGGTGTTCGCCGCCTATATGAAGGCCTTCCGCCGGATGCGGCAGATTTTCGACGCCCCGGAGCTGGCCTGGCTGACCCGGGGCCGGCGCACGGCCCGCACGCACATGCTGCTGGAGCAGATCTTCTGGTCGGCCTCCTGGCTGCCCAAGTACGACCCCGAGGACTATCCGCGCATCCGCGAGCGCATGTGCGACATCCTGCTGAACGGCCTGGCCGTGCCGGGCGCCGAATGGGCGCCGAAGCTGCCGGCCATGTCGGAACTGGCGCCGGGCGAGGGCCTGGAAATGAGCCGCGACGCCTTTCTGCGGGCCGCCACCCGGCTGATCAACACCCATGGCTACAAGGGCGCCTCAGTGGACCGGATCTCGGCCGAGCTGAACGTGACCAAGGGCTCCTTCTATCATCACAACGAGGCCAAGGACGACCTGGTGGTCACCTGCTTCGAGCGCAGTTTCGAGGTGATGCGCCGGGTCCAGCGGCTGGCCATGGCCCGGGACGGCGACCAGTGGAACAAGCTCTCCAGCGCCGCGGCCGCCCTGGCCGAATACCAGCTCTCCGACTATGGGCCGCTGCTGCGCTCCTCGGCGCTCAGCGCCCTGCCCGAACCGATCCGCAAGGAGATGGGTCAGGACTTCAACCGGGTGTCCGACCGCTTCGCCTCGATGATCTCCGACGGCATCGCCGAGGGCTCGATCCGGCCGGTGGACCCGTTCATCGCCGCCCAGATGCTGGCCGCCACCCTCAACGCCGGGGCCGAGCTCGCCTTCTGGGTGCCGGGCGTGCGGCAGAAGGCGGCTCCGGCGGTGTTCGTCCGGCCGATGCTGATGGGCGTGTTCAGGCCCTGAAGCGCTAAGCCCTATTGCGGCCCTGGCGTCTCGATCCCGTCGGCGCCGGCCTCGGCCGCCAGCTGGCGCACCGAGGCTTCGTGCTTGTCCCGGGTGATGGCGTAGAAGGCCACGAAGGCGACGGCCGCAGCGTAGAGCAGACCCAGCAGCGGCACATAGAACAGCCCCAGATCGAAGATCACCTCGTCGGGCACCTGGCCCGGCTGGGCGTTCTGCGGGAAGGCGATGGCCAGCAGGATCATGCTGGAAGCGAAGATGCCGATGCCCGACACCGCCTTGTTGACGAAGCTGGCGGCGGCGAAGAACAGGCCCTCAGACCGGCGGCCGGTCTTCAGCTCGGAATCCTCCACCACATCGGCGATCATCGAGGCGATCAGGATGGCCGCCGTGATCGACAGTCCCGTGGACAGGGTCGTCTGCAGGAAGAGCAGCGGCACGACGATCGGCTCGCCATTGTCGGGGAAGACGCCGAGCAGCCGCAGGGTGATGGGAGCCGCGCCGATGAAGAAGGCGGCGATCTTGGCCAGCTGGGCCGCGCCCTTCTTGCCCATGCGCTTGGACAAGGGCGCGGCGAGGCCGAAGGCCAGCGCCGCGGAGATGAAGTTGCCGATGGCGAAGAGCGAGATCTCCGCGGCCGACAGCTCCCAGAAATAGGTGTTGAAATAGAGGTTCAGCGACAGGGTCAGGCCGCCGGCCATGGCGTTGAACAGGCCGGCCATGATCAGGACCAGGAAAGAGCGGTTGGACAGGGTTCCGGCCATCTCCTTCAGCACCTGGCCGAAGGTCAGCTTGCGCCTCGGCGGCGTCACCAGGTCGGGGATGTGCCGGTGGGTGCCGATGGCCGAGACCAGGATGGCGAACAGCATGATGCCCGCCGCGGCCAGGCCATAGGTGACATAGCCGTCGCGGTTGAGCTGTCCGACCGGATACTCTGCGCTCGGCCGCAGGAAGACCTGGAAGGCCAGCAGGACCATGGTCAGCCCGCCCCACCAGGCGAAGAAGTACCGATAGCTGAGCACCTTGGTGCGCTCGTCGTAGTCGGTGGTCAGCTCGGCGGCGAGCGCAGTGGACGGGATCTCATAGAGGGTGATGAAGGTGCGGATCATCACCGCGACGGCCAGCAAGTAGAAGAACATGCCGGTCTGGGACAGCTCCGGGGGGTTCCATAACAGGCCGTAGGTGATCGCCACCGGCAGGGCCGCGGCGTACATGAACGGGTGGCGGCGTCCCCATTTCGAGCGCCAGTTGTCCGACACCTGGCCGATCAGCGGATCGGAAATGGCGTCGAAGATCATGGCGATCATGATCACCAGCCCGACCAGATGCGCCGGCAGGCCGATGACCTGATTGTAGAAGATCAGCAGGAGGTAGGAAAAACCCTGGTCCTTGACCCCGAAGGCGACGGTGCCGAAGCCGTAGAACAGCTTGGTGGGCAGGCTGAGGGTCTTACGCGGGGGGCGCACGGCGCTGGCGGTCACGGTCGATCCTTGGCCGAAGGCGGCGCCAGGCCGGCGACGCGTACTGAAAGCGGCCTGCGAACAGGCCGGCGCATCTAAGTGACGCTTCAGCTTTCAGACAAGGGCGCCGCCCGGGAATTCGCATCCCCGAGCGGCGGGCGCCCGCCGCGCAGGCTTCAGGCTCCGGTCACCGGCGGCGAGGTCGGGCCGGTCTCCCGGGCGGCCTCCGCCTTGAGGGCGGTCTCTTCCAGCTTGCGCAGGTTCTCCTCGTGGGCGGCCTTGTCGATCTTGAACATGAACAGGCAGCCGATGGCGATGGCGTAGAAGAACAGCAGGGTGGGCAGATAGATCAGCGCCATGTTGCGCAACACCTCGTCGTCCACCCCGCCGCGGACGGCGCTTTGCGGGAAGGACACGAAGGCCAGCACGGCGCCGGAGACGAAGACGCCGACGCCGGAGACCACCTTCTTGAACAGGTTGTCGAAGGAGAACAGCAGCCCCTCGGAGCGGCGGCCGGTCTTGACCTCCGAATCCTCGACCACATCGGCGATCATCGAGGCCAGCATGACGCCGGTCATCATGGCCATGGCGCCGTTGGCGATGACGTCGACGAACAGGATCCAGAACAGAAGGTCCGTGCCATTGGCCGGCATCAGGTGGAGCAGACGCAGGGCGATCGGTCCCAGGAGGGCGACCACGGCCCCGGCGAACATGGTGATCGCGCCATTCCGCTTGCCCATCCTGGCCGCCACCTTGGGGGCCAGCGACACGCCCATGACGCTGGCGATCACGCCGGCCACGGTCAGCAGGGACAGCTGGCTCTGGGTGAGCTCCCAGAAATAGAGGAAGAAGTAGAGCTCGAGCCCGCCCTTCACGCCCAGCGACATGGACATGAACATGCCCGAGATGGTCAGGACGACGAAGGAGCGGTTGTTGAGCGTGTGAGCCACCTCGCGGGCCATGCCGATGAAGGTGATCTTACGCGCGGGCGGCTGGCGCAGCTCGGGGATATATTTGTGGGTGCCGGCGGTCGAGGCCAGGATGATGATGAAGATCAGCACCGAGGCGCAGAGCGCGTAGTTGAAATAGCCGTCTCGAACGAGCACGCCGCCGGTGCCGTCCGCATTCTCCCGCAGGAAGACCTGATAGGCCAGCAAGGTCATGCCCAGGCCGCCGGCCACGCCGAAGAAGCCGCGCAGGGCGATAAGGTTGGTCCGGTCGTTGTAGCTCTTGGCCAGTTCCGGGGCGAGCGCCGAGGACGGCAACTCGAAGAAGGTGTCGAACAGTCGGATGACCAGCAGGCAGGCCAGCATGTAGCCGAAGACCTGCGCCTGCTCCCAGCCGGCCGGGGGATTCCAGATCAGGAAAAAGGCGACCGCCACGGGCAGGGCGGCGACATACATGAACGGGTGCCGCCGGCCCCAGCGCGAGCGGAAGTTGTCCGAGATCTGGCCCACCGTCGGATCGACGAAGGCGTCGAAGATCAGGGCGAACATGATGGCCGTGGAGACCATCTGCGGCGGCAGCCCGATGACCTGGTTGTAGAACAGCAGCAGGAAGGTTGAGAGGCCCCGCTGCTTGATCGCGCTGGCGGCGCCGCCAGCGCCATAGAGCAGGCGCGTGGTGAGGCTGAGGCGTCGGTCAGCGGAGGCCGCAGCCGGAGCCGGGGTCGAAGTGGCCGTCATGTATCTTGATCCTCAGGCCTTGGAGCCGATGGGGGCGGGGCCGCCGGGCAGGGGCTCGGCGGTGGTGTCTGTCGCCTCGTGGGCGGCCGCCGTGGCCTTTGCGCCGGCCTCGTCGAGGATCCGGAGATTGTCCTCGTGCTTAGCCTTGTCGATGTTGAACAGGGAGAGACAGATGATCCCCATGCCGTAGAGCAGGGTGACCAGGGGCAGGTAGATCAGGCCCATATTCTGCAGGATTTCCGGGGAAACCTCGCCGCGGCGCGCGCCCTCGGGGAAGCTGACCATGCTGAGCACGGCGCCGGCGATGAAGATGCCGACGCCCGAGACGATCTTCTTGAACAGGTTGTCGGCAGAAAGCAGCAGCCCTTCGGAGCGGCGGCCCGTCTTGACCTCGGCGTCCTCGACCACGTCGGCGACCATGGAGAACAGCATCACGCCGGTGGCCACGGCCATGCCGGAATTGAAGAAGGTCTCGGTCAGCAGGATCCAGAAGAGCAGGTCCGTCCCATTGGGCGGCATCAGGCCCACCAGGCGCAGGGCGATGGGAGTGATGCCGACGGCCAGCGCGCTGGCGAACATCAGGATCGCCCCGTGCTTCTTGCCCATGGCCCGGGCGATGTGGGGGGCGACGAGCACGCCGGCGAGGCTGCCGGCCACGCTGACCGTGGTGAGGATGGCCAGCTGGCCCTGGGTCAGCTCCCAGAAATAGAGGGCGAAATAGATCTCCAGGCCGTTCTTCGAGCCCGCCGCCACGGCGATGAACATGCCGGTCAGGGTGGCGATGACGAAGGCGCGGTTGTTCAGGGTGTGGGCCACCTCACGGGCCATGGCCTTGAAGGTGATCTTCCGAGTCGGCGGTTGGACCAGATAGGGGATGCGGCTGTGGGTGCCGGCGGTCGCCACGAGGATGACCACGAAGATCAGCACGGCCGAGACCGCCGAATAGGCGAGATAGCCGTCCCGGGCCAGAATGCCGCCTGAGCCGTCAGGGTTTTCGGCCAGGAAATACTGATAGGCCGCCACGGTCATGCCCAGGCCGCCGACCACGGTGAAGAAGGCCCGCATGGACACCAGGCTGGTGCGCTCGTTGTAGTCGCGGGTCAGTTCAGGGGCGAGCGCCGAGGAGGGCAGCTCAAAGAAGGTGTCGAACAGGCGGACGGTGAGAAGGCAGGCGACCAGCCAGGCCACGATCGCCTGATCGCTCCATCCGCCGGGGGGATTCCACAGGAGGAAGTAGGCCACGGCGACAGGAAGGGCCGCGGCGTACATGAAGGGGTGGCGTCGCCCGAGCTTGGAGCGGAAATTGTCCGACACCTGCCCCACCAGCGGGTCGACGAAGGCGTCGAAGATCAGGGCCAGCATCAGGACGCCCGACACCGTGGCCGGGGGCAATCCCACCACCTGATTGTAGAACAGCATCAGGAAGGTCGCGAGGCCCCGGGATTTGACCGCATTCGCCACCGAGCCCAGGGAATAGAGCAGCTTGGTGTGCAGCTTCAGAGGGGGAATCTCTGAGGGGATCGCCGTCATCAAAATCTCCGGGCGGCAAGACGGTCAAATGCAGGCGCGAACGCGCGCCCCGGCGCAGGCCGCGCCGTGAAAGGGACATCAAAAATCCTGTGCCTGGACGGGGCTGGCCCCAGGTCCCCAGGCTCAACCGCAAGAAAATTGCGGGTCACTGCGCGGTCCTCCCTGCCACGCCTCTGTAACGGACGCGGTCGTTCTTGTGTCGCGTCTGCGCCGCAGCGCGTATGGCGCCGAAGAGCAGACACAACCGTCAGCAAGCGTGGGCGAGCCTTATCCCAGCGTCAACGCTTATGATCTTACAAGTCTGACACAAACTATCCGTTGGCCTACAACGGGTTGTGCCGCTGGAGGCGGTCGCTTCGCGTATCCGCGACCGGCGCTCGCGGGACGGGCCTGCATCTGCGCCGACGCGGAAGCGCCGCCGTCATTCTTGCCTCCGGTACTGGCGCAAGCTCAGGGCCTCGAATTCAGGTCGTGAGCATGACCTTGCCCAGGTGACCGCCGGTCTCGAGATAGGCGTGGGCCTGGGCCGCCTGCTCAAGGGGGAAGGTCCTGTCGATCTGGGGACGCAGCTGGCCTGCGGCGATCCATGGCCAGACCGTGGCCTCGACGGCGGCGGCCAGGCGGGCCTTCTCGTCGGCGCTGCGGGGCCGCAGGGTCGAGCCGGTGATCACGCCGCGCTTCAGCATCAGGGCGCCGATGTTCAGCTCCACCTTGCCGCCGGCCTGGGCGGCGATGAAGACCAACCGGCCGCCGGTGTTCAGGGCCGCCAGATCCTTGGCGAAGTAGTCGCCCCCGACCATGTCCAGGATCACGTCGCAGCCGCCATTGGCCAGGGCGACCTCGGCGAAGTCCTGGGCGGTTGTGTCGATGGCGATGTCGGCGCCGAGCTCCAGAGCCTGGCGGGCCTTGTCCGCCCCTCGGGCCGTGGCGATCACCTTGGCGCCGGCCGCCTTGGCCATCTGTATCGCCGTTGTCCCGATGCCGGACGTGGCGCCGTGGACCATCAGGGTCTCGCCGGCCTTCAGCGCCCCATGCTCGAACACATT